>NZ_JAKKSG010000004.1:0-250019 GCF_025653545.1 Shewanella sp. SW1
GGGAAATCTGTTATTCCAAGGCGCCGCTATAAGAATACACCTCAAGAAAGAGTCGATTGGTGCTTATATCGGTATCGACATTTAGTGGAGAATGCTTTTGGAAGAATTAAGCACTATCGAGCAATATCAACAAGATATGACAAGCTAGCAAGAAATTACGCCAGTATGGTGTCACTGGCGTTTATGTTAATGTGGCTGCCGATGTATTGCTGAACAACATTTGTACAGCAAAGATCAACAGACCCTAGCAAAGTCTGAATAAAATCAATCAGATTTTCCTGACAGACAAATAGACTTATTCACGACATACTCATCTGCTATTTTGATTGTATTTAAAGCCAAAACATCATACTTACGCATTACACTGGCGTATTCACAATAAATGAATTTATACTAATTTGTGTTCAGGCATGTACCGTTTTACTTAACCTCAGAGCCGTATGTAAGAGGATAAGAGTGCAATGGAAGAAGGCTTGGCACAAAGTTGCTGCTGTTGATTATTTTTGCCGTTTTGCCCAAAATGCCATGGAGGCGGTTATACAAATCAATAGAATTTGTTAACCTCTACGCGCTAGATTTTGCGATTCATACGCCCAAGTTCTAGCGAGAATATTAAGATAAACAAATTAAATTAAGATCAAAGGAAGCTTTATGTTGGATTCCGCTAAAGTTCAATACCCGCCATTACCACTGATCCAAACTTGGGTGTGGATGATGATCGAATCAGGCAATCCAGAGATACAAGATAAAGGTAGAAACAACCTTATTGCCGCCTTTGGTAGCTTAGCCAAAGCAAATGAATACATTGTTGAAATAAGCAATAAATAGATAAAACAAAGGCGCCAGGATAGCGCCTTTGTTTTTACTTAACCCGCAATCGTTAACGGCTAACTCAGGTATAGTTGCGGTTTATGTTCGCTCGAGCAGACAATTAAACCTGACGGCGTTCGATAATGCTTTGGTTCAAAATGGCTAATAGACGCTCGGTATCATCCCAACCAATACACGCATCGGTAATACTCTGCCCATAGCATAACTCTTGACCTTCAATAAGATCTTGACGACCTTCCACTAAATGGCTTTCTACCATAACACCAAAAATAGCAGTATTTCCCGCCGCCACTTGACCAGCTACATCTTCAGCAACCACTAACTGACGTTGATACTCTTTACTACTATTCGCATGGCTAAAGTCGATCATGATGTTGTCGGCAAGCTTTGCTTTTAACAATTGCTGGCTAATCTCAGTGACATGCGGCGTGCTATAATTGGGCTCGCGGCCACCCCGTAAAATAATGTGGCAATCAGGATTGCCCTTAGTCGAAACGATCGCCGAATGGCCCAACTTAGTCACAGATAAAAAATGGTGTGGTGCATTGGCAGCACCTATCGCATCAATAGCAACTTTGATCGTGCCATCAGTACCATTTTTAAAGCCGACCGGACAAGAAAGACCCGAGGCTAACTCTCTGTGTACTTGAGATTCTGTCGTACGGGCGCCAATGGCTCCCCAGCACATTAAATCAGCCATATATTGTGGGGTGATCATGTCAAGAAACTCACCCGCGGTTGGCATACCGCTGTCGTTCAAATCCACTAATAATTTACGGGCGGTGCGTAAACCATCATTGAGTTTAAAGCTGTTATCCATGTAAGGATCGTTAATCAGCCCCTTCCAACCCACTGTGGTTCTTGGTTTTTCAAAATACACTCGCATCACAATTTCGAGTTGATCTTTATAACGTTCACGCAGTGAGACCAAACGCTGTCCATATTCCAACGCAGCTTTGGGATCGTGGATAGAACAAGGCCCAATCACCACTAATAGACGATCATCAGACTTAGCCAGAATATTATGGATACTATTACGCGCATTAAACACAGTCGCAGAGGCTTTTTCGGAAGCAGGAAATCGTTCAAGAATCGCGATAGGTGGAAGTAACTCTTTTACTTCTTTAATGCGAACGTCATCATTTTGGTAATACATAATTTTACTGCTCCAACGCTGGTGTTTTAGGCTATTTCTATCGCTGCGATAAGGGATCTCAACTGCAATACTGAGTTCAATTTATCGAGTCTCAAGCGCCAATGCAACCAAGTTGTCTCCATTTCAAAAAATCAAATATAACTTATTGTTTTAATATATTTTAAAAAAATCAAAATTCAAATATGCCAGCTAACTCACAGCCTTGATGAACAAAATCGAATATGGCGGATAAAAAGGAATAAACATATTTACTGCAAGTGTATTTAGGTGCCCTATATTAGCAAGCAAAGATGTTTACCCGTAATAAGCTTAATTGATGGCCAGCTCTCTATAGAAAAGAGCGGGCAAATGCTAATGCTGTAACATGACTTGTAACTTGCTCTGATAGCGTTGACGCTCTGACTCATCTCGGCTCAAAGCCAAGGCTTTATCCATATTCAGTTTGGCACGCTTTTCGTCCCCCAGCGCCCAGTAGGTTTTAGATAAACCGAAGAAGAACTCATGACGATAATCCGCTTTTGCCAACGCCCTTTGATACCAAGCCAAGGCCTCGTCGTATTGATGCTCATCATAGGCTTGCTGCCCCATGTCATAGTAATAATAGGGATTACGTATTCGCGCTAATTCAAGCACTTTATTAATTTCGGCCCATTCATCAAGCCGCCCCTGCTCCCCTAAAATCAAGGCTAAGTTATAAAGCGTTGTCAGATTCTTCGCATCAAACTTGAGTGCATAGCGATAAACCTGTTCAGCCCGCTTTTCATCACCTTTATGCCGGTAAATAATGGCGAGCGTGTTGAGTGAAGGCACAAACTGGCCGACTTTTAAACCCGCTTTAATCAAGGCATAGGCCCTGTCTAAATCACCGTTCACCAAAGACTCTGCCGCCATGTTGTTGTAAAACATACTGATTAAGGTCTGCCGATCCACTTGGGTTTTACCGTATCCCCGTAGAGCTCGCTCTGGCATAAAGTCCACTAAAACTGCGGTAGATGACACATAAACTGAATGTGCGTTTTCAGGTGGAAGTAAGCGTAAATTCACATGCCCATTGATTAAATAGAAATCACCTTGCTTATCCCATACGGGTTCTATCGCAATATCTTGATACTCAGCACTCACATTCAATATGTCCGCTAACGCAGAAGTCATGACCACTAAAGACATGCAATTACCTGCCCTTTGGGCATAGGTTTCACGGGCAATTTGGGTCAGATTATCTTGATATCGAAAATCAATGTTAGCGCTATTGGTTTGACTCGCATTGATATAACTAGCTAACCATTCATTGGCTAACATGTTGTTATTGTGTGACAAAGTGTATATCCCATAGCGACGTTGTACATCTGTCACGACCTCGGGTGGCAGATAAAAGATATCCGCAACAGAAGGAATATCGGCCACAGGGGTAAACAGTGAATCGGCAAGTAACGACTCAAGATCCGACGGATTAGGCTCAATGGTCGTCGAGCTACAAGCAAACAATTGACTGAATACAACGCTCAAGATCGTACTCAAGTATACGGCTCGGAATAGTTTCGACATACGTCCTCCCACACCATTAGCTCCTATTTGAGCTTATTACAAATGGCGAAAAAGACGACATAAAATGGTTACAAAAAATGATAATCGCGATCGATTGAAAATAATCGCAAATAATTTAACGAATTAACTATTGTGAAGGTCGGTCAACTTCTATGTATAACTCACGCTGCTGATAATGATACGGCCGATAGTTATGCTCTCCACAGGTAAAATGTCGATAGGGTTTCATGACCGTAACGCAACCTGAGGGTAAAGCCTGCAGAATTTGGATTTGCTGCTGGCGACGAAGCGACTCCTGCCATTCAAAATCCTTGAGCACTTGATCACGCACGGCAAAGGCATCGACAGGCTCACTTGAGCGATTAACGATCACTTCTCCTGCAAAGGCAGAAACCGATATCCAGCCAGAAATGACGATAAGACTTAGTCGCGAAAATTGACCTATTGTTTTTATATTCAAGCTCATAGAACACTCCTTAATTTATGCAAGAAAACAGAATTGCTCAGTAATTAAGCTTATGACCCTGTGCTTAAACTTCAATCACAGTGATTACCCATAAAAAAGCAGAGCCTAGGCTCTGCTTCACTATCCCTCGATCCAAGCTAAGCATCAAGGTGAATCACGCGTTAATGTGCAAGTTTAATCAGCCCGCATTTTTGACCGTAACAAACTCAGGATAGGCATCAATACCGCAGTCAGAAGCATCCATACCGTTGTATTCTTCTTCCTCAGTCACACGGATCCCCATGGTTATCTTAATCACATACCAGACAGCAAATGATGAGCAGAACACCCAAGTGAAAATGATCGCTGCCCCCGTCAACTGTCCGGTAATAGTTGCATTGGCATTGGATAATGGCACACACATTAAGCCAAGGAAACCAGCCACACCGTGTACTGAAATCGCACCGACGGGATCGTCGATCTTAATGCGATCTAAGCCCACAATCGAGAACACCACCACGCCGCCCGCCACTAAACCAATCACACCCGCCATTAACAATGAAGGCGAGAGAGGATCTGCCGTAATCGCCACTAATCCAGCCAAAATACCGTTAAGGATCATGGTCAAATCCGCTTTGCCCCAAATCATCTTACACACGATAAGAGCTGAGATGGCACCAAAAGCCGCTGCAGTATTGGTATTCACAAACACTTTCGCCACTGAGCTTGCATTCGCCGCATCCGACACCATTAATTGCGATCCGCCGTTAAAGCCAAACCAGCCCATCCAAAGAATAAACATACCTAAGGTTGCCATTGGCAAGTTAGAGCCTGGAATAGGATTCACTTGACCATTAGGCCCGTATTTCCCCTTACGCGCACCGAGCAATATTACGCCAGCAATCGCCGCGGTCGCCCCCGTCATATGCACAATACCGCTACCAGCAAAGTCTACAAAGCCCAGTTTAGCGATAAAACCTTGGCCCCAAGTCCAATAACCTTCTACTGGATAGATAACCGCTGTCATCACCACAGAAAAGAACAAGAAAGCCCACAACTTCATCCGTTCCGCCACAGCACCAGAGACAATTGACATCGCCGTTGCCACAAATACAACTTGGAAGAAGAAGTCAGATTCTAATGCATGGCTCGCATCTGCTGATTGCGAACCAATTAAGGTGCCAATTGACGGTAACCAGCCACCTTCAGTGTTATCCACATACATGATGTTGTAGCCAACCAACAGATACATCACACAGGCAATCGCGTACAGCACAACGTTCTTAGTTAAAATTTCAGTGGTATTTTTAGAGCGAACTAAACCCGCTTCTAACATAGCGAATCCCGCCGCCATCCACATGACTAAAGCGCCAGAAATCAAAAAGTAAAAGGTATCGAGTGCAAAGCGTAGTTCAGTGACTGTGCCGCCTAATTTCGTTAATTCTTCCATTGTCAGCCCCTTATAGCGCTTCAGTATCAAGTTCACCCGTACGGATACGGATAGCATGTTCTAAATCAACGACGAAGATCTTACCGTCACCAATTTTCCCCGTATGGGCCGCAGTGGTAATCGCCTCAATCAACATGTCGAGATTTTCAGCCTTAGTGGCAATTTCTAGTTTTACTTTTGGCAAAAAATCCACCTGATACTCGGCGCCGCGATACAACTCTGTATGCCCTTTCTGACGGCCAAAACCTTTCACTTCGGTCACCGTCATGCCCTCAATACCAATTCCGGCGATAGCTTCACGGACATCATCCAACTTAAACGGCTTGATGATAGCGCTGACTAGTTTCATCCTGACCTCCAAAAAAACGCGATTGTTATTAACTTGTATCAAAGGTAATTCAATCATTAGGCCAACAATTTAATCTATTGATTATTATTGGTTTAAATTGTTTAACACTATTTTTTAAGGTTAAAAATGCACCATAATCGAGCACTAACTGGTGCGATGCACTCTTTTAGTGAGCAGTTTAAGTGCGACAGCTATTCGACCTTAGGCCTATTGGTAACAAGGTTAAATTAGGGTCTACTGGGGTAAGCGTAAAACGAGATGAAATCTGAGCATCACAACACAAGCTCTTAGACAAAAGCGAAGATCATCACTAAGACAATCATCAAGCGCAAAAGGAAGGCCCGATGTTAAAACCAGAAGAATGTGTTCTCGTTATCGTCGATGTGCAAGGAAAACTTGCACAAATCATGGATAACAGTGACAAGCTGCATCAACAACTACAGACCTTAATCCAAGGCGCACAATTATTTGAAATTCCAATACTCTGGTTAGAACAGCTACCCGATAAACTCGGAGCAACTAGCCCTGAGCTGCAAACCTTACTTGCGAAAACCAGCTCACCCATTGCCAAGCAGCATTTTAGCAGCTGGCACTGTGACGCGTTTGCAAAGGCATTAACTAAGACGAATCGCAAACACGTCATACTGGCGGGTATTGAAACCCATGTGTGTGTTTACCAAACCTGTTGTGACCTTATCGAACAGCAATATTCGGTGCATCTCGTCGCAGATGGCGTCTCGTCACGCAGTGCTGAGAATAAACAACTCGGGATCCAAATGATGACGGCCAGAGGCGCCCTATTAACTAACGTGGAATCGCTATTATTTGAATTACAACATCAAGCCCAAGGCGAGCGGTTTAGGGCATTATTAAAACTGATAAAATAGTCTTAAATTTATTTAGGGTAAAATAATAAAGGTCACATTAACTTGTGACCTTTATATTAAAAAATCGTTAAATATATTAAATTAGAAACGACCAGTCAAACCTAAACCAATAAATACACCATCAGCATCTGAATCTAATTCTCTAGCTAACTCAAAGTTTGCAGAGAAGCTATCAGACAGACGTAACCAATAAGCGGTTTTCAATACGAAAGTATCGTCATGACCATCATCGGTATAGCCTAGACCAACAGACCATGACTTAGTCACATACCAATCAGCACCTAAATTGAATGTGTCGTCAGAATCTTGATGTGTCCAGTTTGCGCTCAAATTAACACCTGTAGTTGATTGCAGTGCAATAAAGCTACGCACTTTTAAACCGTATGACTCTTCGATGCTATCGCTGCCATCGTTATAGAAAGCAGATACTGCAGAGCTATCATTGAAGTAATAACCGACTTCTGCACCGTAAGTGTTCCAGTCAAAACTGCCGATTTCAGAACGTTGATAGTTAGCAGCAATAAACCATTTAGAAGCAAATACATAAGTGCCATCAACACCAATGGTATCTAAATCTGATTCATCATAATTGCTGTAATTAACGCCAACATTAGACGTTTGAGCTAAAAATCCATTAAGCGCATAAGGACCTTTAGTTTGGTCAACTGGGCTAATGTAGTAACGATAATTCGCGTTCCACAGACCATCGCTGAACTCTTCAGAATTTGCGCTATATTTTAGGCCTGCTTCATGCTGATATGGATTATCTTGTGCAGCAGCGGCATTAACACTTACGAAACCTAATAATATTGCTAGCGCGGTAATTTTTTTCATCAAAGTATTCCCTTATATGATTATAAGCTAGGAGTAAAAGATGAAGATAACGAAGAAACAATCTCAGTGTTGCTTATTCCATTATCATTAATATCCATTTAAATTTAAACGAACCTGCTCTCCTAGCGGCGCACACCTTAATGCAAAAAATATAGAATTGAAATAAAAATTTAATATTTACACTTTAATAAAGGATATAAAAAAGCTCCTTATATAGGAGCTTTTTATTATTTTGAAGTCTACTTAAGTATTATTTATAAGTGGCTTCGCGTTTTTTCGCTTCTTCATCCCACTTAGGTAACATGTCTTTCTTGAATGCTTCTTTCTCTGCATTCATTTTATCCATGTCCATACCTAATGCTGCTTGTGCCTTAGCTTTGGTAGAGATATCAGGAATAGCGATTGGATCTGTGATGCCTTTTTTCGCTAATAACTGTGCTAACTTAACTCGGGCATCGGCCGCTTTATTCACTGAAGTACCTAAAACACGTAGGGCTTCTTCAGGAGCATGAGCAGCAACACCATGGGAGGCAATTGCTAAATCCCAGCGCCATTGAGCATGACGGATATCGGTCAAGATAGGCTTCATTTCAGCTTCAGTTGCACCCAATTCCCACGCTTTAGCAGCTTCGAAGTGCGCTTTGACTAATTGCTCTTCCGCTTTCAGTTTCATTTCTTTAACTTTAGCTTTACGCTCATTAGTGACGCCAACTAAGAATTCTTTCGTTTGGCTATGGCAAGTTGCACAGGTTTCTTCGAAACGGTCAAATGGATTACCCACTTTATGATCGGTAAATTTCTTACCTTCAGGGCTAGTCACTTTTGGCATATGGCAGTCAACACAACTGACATTATTTTTACCATGAATACCCAGTTTCCACGTTTCATACTCTGGATGTTGCGCTTTTAACATAGGTGTTTTAGACAGGGCATGAGTCCAATCGGAGAACTCGATACCGTCGTAGTAAACTTCCATCTGGTCAACAGTTATGCCCATATCCCAAGGGAATTTGACGAAACCTTTTTTGTCTTCTTTTTTCTCAAAATAGTATTCAACGTGGCACTGACCGCACACCATAGATTGCTTGTCTTTCTTCGAAGCTTTATCAAATGGCGTACCGATAGCATCCATTGCACGGTCTACATAAGGACGAGAGATCCGCAGTTTTGGTGAGCCTTTTTCATGACAATCACCACAGCCAATGGTGTTAGTGACTTCAGGGCCACCCTTAGCCCATTTACCTTTGAAGTAGCCATCTTCACCTTGCTCTTCAATTAAGCGAGGTACATCAGGGCTCTTACAGCTCCAACATGCCATAGGCAATGGACCATCTTCCGCATTTTTCGGCGCACCAGTACGTAAGGTATTACGCACGTCGGTCACGGCATACATATGGCCGCGAGGAGCGTTGTAATCTTTTGCGAATGCATAGCCAGCCCACAGGATCACCATATTAGGATCCTGCCCAATCGCATCGACAAGTTCTTCACTCTTTGCGGTATCATGCCAGCTATTATATTGATTCTTAAATTTATCTTTATAAACTTCGTTGCGAGGCTCTGTTTTATCACTCGCCATTGCGCCCGCTGCCATGAAGCTGGCGGCAACCAGTGCACTCAGTGCAAAGGACTTACCTGTCATCTTCTTCATCATCTCATCTCCGTGTTGCATTATTGTTGTAAATCACGACATCTCCATGGTCAAACTTAGTGATTTAACCCTGCTAAAAATATACCTCTTAGGGGGTATCTAGGTTGAAGTTTGCGCTAGATCAAAATGTAAAGGTGTTGTTGTTCACATTTCTATACTTTTGTTAATGTATTACATTATTTTCTAATGTAAAAACCACTGCAAAGTGCCATAACAGCGGCCATCAAAATGAACAGCGGATTAATGAAACGAGGTAGTCTCACCTCAAAAATCTTAGGATTAATGTTAGTACTTATTCTGCTCTCTAGTAGTTTATCGACTTTTGCTATCATCAATTTGTCCTACAGCTTAGGCGACGCCAAGGCGATTAATGCCTCAGGGTCGCTGAGGATGCAAAGCTATCGGTTAATGTTTTACGCCAACTCAGGCAGTGATGCTGCGCAGGATAAAATCACCGAATTCGAAAATACGCTCTATTCCGACACGTTAAAGCCCTCGGAAAGTTGGTTTAGTCCACCAGAAATTGCCGCTCAATATCAGCTTGTCATCGATAAATGGCTGGTGATGAAACACTACATAGAACAAGAAAACTCCCGCGATTATGTCGCCTCACTGAAGGACTTTGTTGATACCATAGATTTACTGGTGCTAGAGATGGAGCACTACGCCGCCTTTAAACTCAGGCTCCTTGCCGCCAGCCAAATATTAGGCTTAGGCGTCATGCTCATTATCGCTTTTGTGGCCGTGCGTTTTACAAAGAAGAAAGTGGTGATCCCACTGCAAAAACTGATGGAGTCGGCGAATACCATTTCTAAAGGTAATTTTGAAATTGAAATGCCCGAGACCGAATATATTGAACTCACAGCGCTGACCCATGCCCTACAAAAAACGGCTAAGGAACTCGCGACGCTTTATGGCAACCTAGAATCGCAGGTAGCAGAAAAAACCCTAGCGCTGACAAGGGCCAACAACGAGCTGGCATTCTTATATGATAACCTACTGACATTAAACGCGAATAAACTCGATTACAAAGCACTTAAAGCGGCGCTGAATCAGTTAAAAGGCTATGAATCACTCGACTACCTAAGACTCATTATCCAATATCCCGAGCAAGAGCTTGAAGTGATTGAGGCCGATGGCGGCTGGCCAGATATGACTCAAGAGAGCACCCGTTTCCCACTGCAATTTGAGCAGGCTAATTTAGGCTATTTAGAGTTAATTGCCGACCAAACACCCAATATCGCCTTGTTTAACAATTTCGCAATTATGCTGACCCGCTCAATCGTGATCCACAATGCCACAGAGCAAAGACAGCAACTGGCGCTAATGGAGGAACGTGGTGTAATTGCCCGGGAGCTGCATGACTCTTTAGGTCAAGTGCTCTCTTTCCTGAAAATCCAAATTAGCTTATTACGCAAAAACTTAGATTGCAGTTGCCGCAGTCCAATCGTTGAAGCGCAGTTAACCGAAATCAACGAAGGTGTAAGCACTGCCTACGTGCAACTCAGGGAGTTACTATCCACCTTTAGACTCACAATTAAGGAACCTGATCTAAAAAGTGCTTTAGAGTCTATGCTTGAGCAACTCAGGACAAAGACGAATATAAAGATAACCTTAGACTATAAACTTGCGCCACAATGGCTAGAGGCAAAACAACACATCCACATACTGCAGATCACGCGAGAAGCGACGTTAAACGCCATCAAACATGCTGAGGCCAGCCTCATTAACATCCATTGCTATAAGGATGACGAGGGTATGGTCAATATTGATGTTTGTGATAACGGCATAGGTATTGGACATTTAAAAGAACGAGATCAACATTTTGGCATAGGTATAATGCATGAACGAGCCAGTAAGCTTTCAGGTAAAGTCGTGTTCAGCGACAATGATTTAAAGAGATTTAAACCTGCTATGGCAACCACGACTGAGCAAGGATGCAATGCACAAGACGACGCACTCAAACCTAACAGCCCACTAAACCTTGTGCAGCACAGCAAAGGGTCAAGTGGCACTAGAGTGACGCTTATTTTCCCCTCTCAACAGGAGCCTTCAAATGGGTAAACCTTATTCCGTACTGGTGGTCGATGACCATCCCCTCTTGCGCAAAGGCATCTGCCAGCTCATCGCTTCAGATCCTGACTTCAGCCTCTTTGGCGAAGCCGGTAGTGGTTTAGACGCATTAACCGCAGTGGTCACCGATGAACCCGACATCATATTGCTCGATCTGAATATGAAAGGCATGACAGGCTTAGATACCCTCAACGCCATGCGCCAAGAAGGTGTTACCTCACGCATAGTAATTCTCACCGTTTCAGATGCAAAACAGGATGTTATCCGTTTACTTCGCGCTGGAGCCGACGGCTATTTGCTCAAAGATACTGAGCCAGATTTGCTGCTCGAAAAACTCAAAAATGCCATGCTTGGCCACAGGGTGATCAGCGATGAAGTAGAGGAATACCTTTACGAACTTAAAGATGCGACCGATGAACAAGAATGGATTTCAAGCCTGACCCCAAGGGAGTTGCAAATTCTACAGCAACTGGCGGAAGGCTTAAGTAATCGCATGATTTCAGAGCATTTACACATTAGTGAAGGCACAGTTAAAGTGCACGTGAAAAACCTACTGCGTAAAGCCAATGCTAAATCGAGAACCGAAATGGCGGTGCGCTACCTAAATAATTAAAGATACGAAAATAAGCTTGGTATCGCGCAAACAATAAAGGCAATCCCATGATTGCCTTTATGTTTTTATCAAATAGAGATTAAATAAATGATTACAAACCTTTCTCAATAAATTGCTGCCAACTCAGTAACGCCTGCTCAAAATCCTCAAGGCCACAATAAGCTTCTGACTCAGCATCATAGAGTGACATAGCCTCTTCCAATTCATATTCTTGCTCAAAGCCTAAGGTATTGGCAAAGACTCGCGCCTGTTCACGCTCTAACTCTAAGGTAAAATCATTACCAACAAGACGCCATGAACCTCGTTTATCGGCTTGAATTTCTTTTATCACACCCAACACTTGCTGAATTTTAGCTAACTCAGTCCCTAATTCTTCCGTAAACCATTGCCCAAGCACTTCATGATCCATGCTAAAGCTGGCCAGAAAAGTGCCGGTTAAACTGTTACGCCGAAATTCGTATTCCATTTTATTGTCTCTTTGATCTAAGCCTACTAATGCTAATTTTAACCTATCCTTGGCTAAGTTGCTTGCATCACTCAGCACATCAAATTTATGTCAATTAACATTTACCTCATGTCGTTAAGCATAAGTACTGACTTCATTTTCATGACAAAATCAGTTAGTTTGTTTGGATGATTTTGAAAGTTAAATGGAATGCGATATGCACGAAGGGTTTATCTACAGTTTAGTGCTCAGCGGCGCCCAAGCGGGTTCCACCTTGAGCCTAGAACAGATCGAAAAATGGGATCCTCAGGATGGCCTACTCTGGTTACACCTTCGCTATCGCAATAAAAAGGCACGCCACTGGATACTCAATAGCGGTCTGCCTAAGGTCGAAAGTGATGCCCTACTCGCCCAAGACACTCGCCCCCGCGCTGTGATTACAGGTGAAGGCATATTACTCGCATTACGCGGCGTTAACCTCAACCCCAATTCTGCTCCAGAAGACATGGTAGCAGTGCGTATCTATGCCGATAAACAGCGTATCATTTCCACCTGCGATCGCGAGTTACAGTCAGTCAAAGATGTCGCCGAGCTGATCCTTGAGGGAAATGGGCCTACAACTACGGGGGACTTCATCGTCGCAATCTGCGAGCGACTGACCAATCGTAAAGTCGAGTTTATTGATAAATTGGAAGAACAGCTCTCTGATTTAGAAGAGCTCGTCGTCTCAGGCAATGTGAAAGACTTACGTACCGATATCGCCGAACTGCGCCGTCAAACTGTGGCCATTCGCCGCTATTTAGCCCCACAGCGCGAAGCATTCTCGAAAATGATTTCAGAGCAATTCAGTCTATTTAAAGATACTGAGCGACTCAAGCTGAGGGAAACAAACGATAAACTTATCCGCACCATTGAAGATCTCGATGCCCTGCGCGATAGGGCCAATGTGACTCAAGAAGAATTACTCAGTCAGCAGTCGGAGCAACTCAACAAACGCTTATACTTCTTATCCTTAGTGTCAGCAATCTTCTTACCGCTAGGCTTTTTAACAGGCTTACTTGGGGTCAATATTGGCGGGATACCGGGCGCGGACAACACTTGGGCCTTCGCCACCTTCTGCGGCATATTAATCTCACTCGTCGCCCTGCAAATGGCGCTGTTTTATCGATTTAAGTGGTTATAGCCACCTTAAAACAACAAAGCCAATCGATTAGGATTGGCGTTGTTTTCTCTCAGTCCGATAAGCTAATTGTTATGGGCTAATGCTTACGAGCTAATTTTTATGATTTAGGCTGGAATGTCGGCAACTCAAACACATTGGTCATCACTTTATAAAGCTCAGTTCCTTGGTGCACTGACGCCGAAGCAAAGTGTAAAATCGGCACACAGTCCTGCGGCAAACTAACCGTTTTTAGCTCATCAGCCGTACCATATAAATCCATTCGCAGCAAATTCACTAAGGGCTGCCCCGCAGCCAATGGCTCACCCACAGGTGCAAGGTATTCCACTAAGCCAGAACTTGGCGCGTGATATTTTTTATAGTCTTTTAGATAACAACCAAAGCGCTGCATTTTAGCGGGTGCAACGGTTTCAGCGATCACGCCTCGGTGGCTTAAATATGCCAAAATCCCTTGTGCATCAACCCGTGCATCCTCAAGACAGACGCGCTCTTGGCTCGCCAATTCCAAGGTTAACGCTGACACTGCAACCCCTAAATCGCGCCCTTGAGATTTTGCAAAATCACTCAATTGCCACCAAGGACAAAACGCAGCCTCATCCATGGCGCCACCAAAGGCATTGGGGATAATGAGCGTATAAGGGATCGACAAAAACTGCGCAGCAGCTAAGTCATATTCAGGACAATACAAGTGCTTACAAGACTTAGGACCTGTGTGCAGATCGAGCACTATATCCGCACCATGGGCCATAATCTGCAGGTTAACCGCAAGCCTATGGCCGGTTGTAATGCCCCATTCATGACGCAATTTTTGCTGACAAGCTTCAACCAAAGTACTGCGATAGGCTTGGATCAGCTCGCTATCACTCAGCTTGGCATGTTCCCCATACCAAGTCGGCAAATCAATAGCATGATTCAAATACTCACGATTCCAATTCGCCCCCGTAATAGGATCAAATCGGCCAAGGGTAAACTCACCACTTTTTTGGTTGATCCCGAGTGGATTCGCCAATGGCACTAAGGTGATTTCGCCGCGGATGTCACAGTGTTCAAGCTGCTTCATCAACTGATAAATCACCGCATTCCCTTGTACTTCAGCACCGTGGACATTGGCCTGAATATACACTTTGGGGCCAGTCGCCTTATCGTCACTCGGTTTGAAATGGTAGATAGGCAAAGTGAGTGCTTGCCCTGCGGCAAGCTCCCCGATTTGCAGAGACGATGTTGTCGGCAACATACTAAACGCCTTCGAACAGATTTTGATGCAGCGATTTAACCACTTGCGCCGCTTCCGATTCTGCCACTAACACACACAGATTATGTGGGCTGGCACCTTGGCAAATCATCCGCACATTGTGTGGTTCTAACACTTCAAACACACGACGACAAATACCCGGCGTCGTCGCAATACGATTACCGATAATCGCCACTAAGGCCAATCCATCTTCAACTCGCACACGACAATGCTGTGATAATTCTTGCAGCAATGCCTCACTCAACAGACCTTGTCCACTTGAATCCGAACCAGTTTTATCTAGGGTTAGAGACACATTCACTTCTGATGTGGTAATCAAATCCACACTGATCTTATGTCGCGCTAATGTCGCAAAGGTTTCCGCTAAAAAGCCCTGCGCATGCAACATTTGCAAGCTGTGAAGATTTAATAGGGTTTGATCGCGGCGCAAAGCCACAGCGCGGAATACGGGCGCATCTTCCACTTGATGACGGATCCAAGTTCCGCCCTTTTCAGGCTCTTTACTTGAACCCACAAACACTTGAATTTGCTGACGAACGGCAGGAAGAATAGTCGCTGGATGCAATACCTTGGCACCAAAGGTCGCCATCTCGGCAGCCTCATTGAAACTGATCTCGGCAATCGGAAAGGCATTGGGCGCCAAACGAGGATCCGTTGTATAAATCCCAGCGACATCGGTCCAAATCTCTACCGCTGAGGCGCGTAACGCTTCAGCTAACAGTGCAGCAGAATAATCACTACCACCACGACCTAACGTTGTTGTTTGTCCCGCTTCATCGGCACCGATAAAGCCTTGCGTGACAATCACTTGTTCCGCTAATAGTGGCTGTAGATAATCACGAGCTAGAGTCGCAATCTGCTCGACCTGAGGTTCGGCTCGGCCAAAGTGGCTGTCAGTACGTAACACTCGGCGCACATCGAAGGCACTTGAGTTGACACCTTTCTCACGGATCACCGCCGAAAACAACGCTGAAGAACATTGCTCACCGAGGGACAACAACTCATCCATAGTCGCTTTGCTGCGTTGTGATGCAAGCGCTTCACTCAATACTGACATGCGACTCAATAATTTATCTAATGCGGCGGCCACATCGTTAGGACGACCGAGCTTATCTAAAATCGCATATTGAATTTGGGCAATTTGTTTTAATCGCTGTAATCGGCCATCGTCGTTGATCGATTCTTGGGTCAATTCTACTAGTAGATTTGTCACGCCGCTCGAAGCGCTGACCACGACTAAACGGCAATGAGGATTAGCTAACACTATGTCGGCACAGCGATTCATAGCGTTATAGTCGGCGACTGAGGTGCCACCAAATTTTGCGACAACGAGGGACATTAGCGCACCTCCGTGAAACACGTAGGGCAACAAATAAATGCAGATTGAATAAGATATTGATTAACTAACATGATCACACTCCGAACTGACTTCGTTCGAAGAGCCTGGTGCTCAATGATAACGCACCCCAAAAGAAGGGAAACAGCAATCGTCACCAGAAGCTCTCCACCAATTACAGGTGACAATCGTCAGGATTCAGCCTGAGCGACCGACATAAACATGCAGCAACCATATCTATGCCTCGGCGTTAATCTCCCTCATCAGTCATCGCTGGAGTTTGTGCTCCTCTGACCGACTACCTAGTTAACGCTCCTCTTCTGTTCCTTTCCTAGGAAAGGGACGAAAAAAGTAGCAATAAACCCCTAATGAAGTCAATGCTAATTTCATAACAAATGAACAATTTAAATAAAATCTTTTGAAAACAACTAAATGTTCAAATCGGGTAGCTCGTATACCAGCTGCACATAATCTCTAAATTTGCCTAAACACACTTCATCATGTCCATCCAAGATGCAAGGCACTAAGCTCACATCCCCTTGTTCGACAACATAAATCGCATATTGATTAAATTTCTTACCCAATTGCAATGCCATCGTTCTATCGATAAACACGGCCCAACTTTTTTCCATGTGGGATAAATCCGGTGCTGCGCCCACTAAAGCACGATAAGGGCTACCGAGTAATTCAATTTCACGGAGAAGTTGGCGATCGAGTAAACGGTTTTGGCTAGGAGAGAGAAGCTTTGAAGCGGGATTATGAGCGGTAATAACAGCAAAGGAAAAATCACAGGATAATGCTTGAGTCAGCAAAAACAACGGCGCTTGGTAACATTGCCACAAATTTTGAGTCGTATTGTCCATTGGTAGTCTAGTCGAAAAATGAACCCAAGCTAGTGTAGCAGAGTGATTGTAAAATCCAAAGAGGCGTGAACTGGCTCACAGGAATAAGAAATACATTAGTTATACTAATCAATAGCTAAAGTAAATATCATGGTAAAAACCCCTGCTCACCTAAAATTTGTTAACATTTCATTTGTTAACAAATGACTAAAACGAGTACAATGTACGTACTGGTGAGTTGAAACAGATTGAGCAAGATGCTTATCGTTCAATACAGTTTGTTACATATATCGCTTAAAGTAACGTGAACTGACCGGGCATCTGTTTAAAATCTGTTCTACATTTGATTTGTCTTTTAAACATTTAAAAAAAACAATAGTTAAGGAACTTATTCTAACTATTGCTTATCGAAGTTGGTACTGATTACGTTTTCTCGTATTACACTTAAACGTGCACTTAATCTACATCCAGATATAGATGTCACCGTAAAGATTTTCCTTTTGAGCACAAAGCAGTTCAAGGAAGTATCAACGCTTTTATGAATATAAGAGCCCGAAGTAAGTTGCTCTTATTGGTTAGTATAAACTGATTAAAATTTAGGTAAATAATATGCAAAATCCGCACATTCTGATCGTTGAAGATGAAGCCGTTACCCGTAACACGCTGAGAAGTATTTTCGAGGCAGAAGGGTATGTGGTAACTGAGGCCAATGATGGCGCAGAAATGCATAAGGCTATGCAGGAAAACAAAATTAACTTGGTCGTTATGGACATTAACTTGCCAGGTAAGAATGGTCTATTGTTGGCACGTGAACTACGTGAAATCAACAACATCGGTCTTATCTTCCTGACAGGTCGTGACAACGAAGTCGACAAAATTCTTGGACTTGAAATTGGCGCGGACGATTATATTACCAAGCCGTTCAACCCACGTGAATTAACGATTCGTGCTCGTAACCTTCTGACTCGTGTCAACAGCGCTGGCGCTGAAGTCGAAGAAAAGAGCTCAGTAGAATACTACCGCTTCAATGATTGGAGCTTAGAGATCAACAGCCGTTCATTAGTGAGCCCACAGGGTGAATCTTACAAACTGCCACGTAGCGAGTTCCGCGCTATGCTGCACTTTGTTGAAAACCCAGGCAAAATTTTGACTCGTGCCGATCTACTGATGAAAATGACCGGCCGTGAACTTAAGCCACACGATCGTACTGTAGACGTGACTATCCGTCGTATCCGTAAGCATTTCGAAAGCTTGCCAGATACGCCAGAAATCATCGCGACTATTCACGGTGAAGGCTATCGTTTTTGCGGTAACTTAGAAGGCTAATCACCCGCTAAGCGACATCCGCATTAATTGGTTTGATAAGAATCGATTCACAAAAAACCAGATCCTAGGATCTGGTTTTTTTATGCCTACTATTTGGCGTTTTTCAACTGCCTATCTAGGAAATCGGCCAGTGAGCGATATAAGTGATTACGCACTTTCTCGCCACGCATCGAATGTTTAGATCCCGGATAATCGATCATCTGGAATAATTTACCTTCATCCTGCAGCGCTTTATAAACCCGAGTGCTGTTTTCAAACAAGACGTTATCGTCAGCCATGCCGTGATACATCAACAGACCTGCTTGATAGTTTTTCACGTAAGGAAACACGCTGCTGGCTTCATAACCCTTTTCATTGCCTTCAGGATGACCTAAGTAACGCTCAGTATAATGGGTGTCATACAAACGCCAGTCGGTCACAGGTGCGCCCGAAATCGCGGCTTTAAAGTAATCTGGCGCCTTAAATAAACTCATCAAAGCCATATAACCGCCGTAGCTGTGGCCGTAAATCGCCACATTATCGGCATCGACAAAGGCTAAGCTACGCAGATAATCCACCCCCACTTTTTGATCATTCACTTCAGCTTCGCCCAAATGACGGTAAATCACCTGCTCAAACCGAGTGCCTCTGTGGGCGCTGCCGCGGTTATCTAATTGGAATACCACATAGCCTTGTTGCACAAGATACTGGGTAAAGTAGTCCTGCTCACTCCAGCTATTAGTCACTAACTGGGCGTGCGGCCCACCGTAAACCCGCACTACGACAGGGTATTTCTTGCTCGCATCGAAGGGAACAGGTTTGAATAAACGGGTTTGTAACACTTGGCCATCTTCGGCTTTCAGTTCACCAAATTCAGGGATTTGCCACAGACCCGCATAGCCATATAAAGGATGGCCTTGCTTAACTTCATTTTGCTCAACCCAAGCCAATTGTTGGCCCTTGTCACCGTGTAAACTGATCTGCGGTGGCTGAGATAAGCTATTGAAATAATCCAGATACACACTTTGATTGTCGGCAAACACAGGGTCGTGCATGCCCGCTTGCTTGCTTACCCGCTCAACCTTGCCACCCGCTAAAGGCACGCGATAAAGTTGTTTCTCGATTGGCGTATCTTTGCGGCCAGTGAAATATACCCAACCAGCGGTTTCATCTATGTATTCCAACGCATCGACAGCCCACTCGCCCTGAGTCAATTGGGTTTTAAGTTTGCCTTTTAAGTCAAAAAGATACAGATGATTAAAGCCGTCACGCTCAGATGCCCAAATAAAAGCCGATTGCTGTTTTAAAAAGTGCAGATCGTTATTGAGGTTCACCCAAGCGTTACTGCGTTCTTTCACTAAGGTTTTTGGCTTAGTCAGTGAATCTAACGCCACTAACTGCAAATCGAGCTTATGTTGATCGCGGCTCTGCCACTGGAACGACAAGTGTTTGCTATCGGGCAACCAATCGACCCGCGGCAGGTAAATATCTTTGCTCTTGTCTTCGCTGTTCTCTTCGCGCAGAGTCACCCAATTGATAGCCTTATTTTTTAGCGTGACCACACCGAGGGCGATGTCGACATTGTTTTTGCCAGCATAGGGATAGCGCTGCTCAGTAAGTTTAATACCATCAGCATAGATTTCGTTACGGGTTACTTGCTCGACACCGGACTCATCGATACGGGTAAAGGCGATGGCCGATTCATCGGGCGCCCACCAATAACCTGTCATGCGATCCATTTCCTCCTGAGCGACAAACTCTGCCATGGCATTTTTAATTGCCCCGCCGCCATCGGTTGTCATAGCTTGAAGTTTTTTGGTCGACAGATCTAACACATACAAATTTTGGTCCCGCACGAAAGACACAAAATGTCCCTTGGGTGATAGGCGCGCATCTGTGGCAAACCCTTCGCCAATGGGAAGTTGGCTGACACTGTTATCCACTAATGAAAAATAATACAGATTACCAGCAGCCGGAATTAATAGCGCTTGGCTATCATCGGCCCAGAAGTACTCCATAATGCCTTCACCATAAATACGTTGGCGTTCGCGGCGGGCCTTTTCTTCATCGGATAATTCATTGCTTGCCAACTTCTCGGCATTGAGCAATAGGCTAGATTTTCCCGTCTTTACATCCATCTGCCAGAGATCATAAAAGTTTTGATTGTCTTTACGGCCCGCAAGATAAGTGACACGCTGACCATCGGGTGACAATTTCAAACCACGAGGGCTGGTGCCCGCTAATGCGGGCGAGGCATTCATTCGCTCAATCGTCAGTGGCAGTTTGCCGCCTTCCATTGCAAAAGCTGGGGTAATTGAAAACATAGCTGTCGAAATCATGGCCATTTGGCTCGCTATCAGTAGGGGAACGGTGCGCACCTTAAGTGAGCACGCAGGGAGCCAAGTTAACCTATTTTTAATCATTATTATTCCTTGGAAGCATAATCGCCTAAGATGTCAGCGATTAAAAACAAGCCGACATTGTGCCAGAGGCAAACCCTAAATAGAAATAGCATGCAATATGCCGATACAAATTAGGCCCTTGCGCCAAGCCCAATCCAAATAATCCCAAAAAGCCCTAATATTCGCTAAAAGCATCAGCAACATCGCTGAAATTGTCGACTAACTGAGTTATCATTCGCGGCAAATAACGAAATTGACCTCATTGTTGAACCTCTAAAGGACATAACATGCAGACTCTGGCCCAGCACCTGACCTCACAGGCAGTGAACGACTCCCTCTCTCACTTGATTTTAACCTTAGCCGACACCTCAAAAGCCATTAGCCATGCCGTTCGCCACGGTGCACTTGCGGGCGTGTTAGGCGCGACTGAGCAAGAAAACGTCCAAGGTGAAACCCAGAAAAAACTGGATATCATCACCAACGATATGCTCAAAGATGCATTAAAAGCTGACGGTACAGTGCGCGGTTTGGCGTCGGAAGAAGAAGATCATGTGGTTGAAGTCAGCCAAAATGGCCAATATCTAGTGTGTTTTGATCCACTCGATGGCTCATCTAATATTGATATCAACTCGTTAGTCGGCACCATTTTCTCTGTCCTGCCCGCCCCTGCTGGCGAGTTGACTGAAACTAGCTTTTTACAATCTGGCCGCGCCCAATTAGCCGCTGGTTATGTCCTTTATGGTCCATCGACCATGCTGGCATTAACCACAGGCCAAGGCGTGCAACTCTTTACTTTGCACCCAGAAACCAATGAGTTTTTACTGACTAACGCCGCCATGAGCATTAGCCCAGATACCCAAGAGTTTGCCATTAACATGTCGAACCAGCGTTTTTGGGAAGCGCCAATGCAGACCTATATTGCCGATTTACTGCTCGGTAAAATTGGCCCACGCGAAAAATCATTCAACATGCGCTGGATTGCGGCCATGGTCGGCGATGTACACCGCGTGCTATCTCGCGGTGGTATTTTCACTTACCCAACCGACAATAAAGATCCTAAAAAACCGTACAAACTGCGCTTGATGTACGAAGCCAACCCAATGGCCTTCTTAGTCGAACAAGCTGGCGGTAAGGCTTCTACTGGTTATGAAACCATTTTGGATATTCAACCAACACAAATTCACCAACGTGTTGCCGTCATCCTAGGCAGCAGCAACGAAGTCGACGCTTGCCTGACCTACCACGGTATTGATTACAGCGAAGAGCCAAATATAGAGTAAGCCGAATCGCTTAGCTTCTGATTTTTAGGATAAAAGCCACTGACCACAGTGGCTTTTTTGTTATTTATACGGCCTTGCGGCCGAGAAGGTCGTGGGGCTTCACCCCACACCCGACCAAGGAGGACTGCTCGTCCTATCCTCCTTGGATGCTCCATGACGTCCCCAACGGAGTTGAAAGCCCCTTGTGCTCATTGCCAAATCTGCTATCGCTTCCGAAGGATGCGTCCCTGCACCTGCGAAAGCTAGCTCGGCATCCATGCCGAGACTCACGCAATTTGTCTATTCGCCCTGCGGCAACTCCGAGGGGATGGTGTATTCCTCAAACACTAGAGTTATTGATTAAGTATTAAAGCATAAAAGTAACGTCTGTCAGTTTATTCTCTTATCTCGTTTTATTGAGCTTTCAACTTAACCATTTATAACTTGATGTGTTCCTGTATATCGGATAGCTATTCTTACCCAATATTATGACTAGCCGCTATTTCGTATCACCCTTTAATTCAAGCTGCAGACTTTCCAAAATTTTGTCTTACTAGAAATTCTTTCAAACAGTTTGGAGTCTCAGCATATTGGCTTAGTTCAGAAATACTATTCGCCTTAGTCAAGTGCAGTTTAACTTTCCCTTTTGACTTAAAAATAGTCCTTGATTTAGTATTGCATCTATCTTCCTTTAACTTCACCAAGAATACCCTTAAGAACTCTAAGTGCTGTTTACCTCTAAACCATTGATCTGCAGAAAGCTCAATAAAATAATTTTCTGATTCTTGAAGAGAAATTTGAATTTCTGATGACAATTCAGGGAAAATTTGCTGTGGTTTTTTCTCATCGTACTGCTTAGTTACATATCCTAAATTGATTGAAATCAAATCATCAATTGATAAATTATTTATATTAAGTCTTCCACCAATGCTTCCATTTTGTTCCATCACCCTTAACTCTCTAATAAGAAAATTAAAGTATTTTATTTCTTGTAAATAGCTTTTTTTAGTGACGACATAAAGCTCCAATGCCTTTTTATAGCATTCATGTTCATCTGTAGTATCTGACAACCCAAACTCCGCAGCTAAGATTTTTTCGAATACTGCATCAGAAAAATAAAGGTTCTCTATTGAATAACATGGTGTTAGATAAATATCATTAGCATTAGAGATCTCTTTATTGCTATCAAAGTCACTATCGACAAAAAATAAACAAGGTGAGTCTTTATAAGTGGAGTGCTTCCTTATTTTATTCCTCAAGCTTATTACATTTGACTTCCCTTTGGAGTTAATTCCTGACCACCTTATATCAGGGCGTATTATGTTAATTCTCCCTGAAAAATACTTTTCATCTTCTCCTTCAAAAAAAATAGCGATCTGATTAGTACTTTTACATCTTATTCTTGTGAATTCTAAAAATTTTACTGAAATAGAGTCTCTAGAATCTTTAAGTGTTTCAACTCTTGACATTACAGTTCCTCAATATACTCAAACAAATCAACAGTGTGATCTTCAAGTTCATTTTCAAAAATGAAAGGTGAATGAGTAGTAGAAAAAAGGAATTTACATTTACCAGAGTTTATAATGTCAGGAAGTAATGTTTTTTGCCACTCCATAGATAACGAGAGTTCTGGTTCATCAAAAAAAATAGCTAAGTTCTCTTTCTTTTGAAGGTATAACAGAGCAAATAAAGAAATAATTTGCTTCTCACCAGATGATAAACTTTCAATATTCACAGTTCTATTATTTTTTTTCCTGACAATCTCGATCGTGACATTACTTTCATCATAGATAATTTCTTTATCAGCTAAATATTTATTGCTAACTTTTGTAAAATTCTGAATAGCTTCATCATTTTCTTGTTGCTGTTCATATACCTTTAGTAGATTACTGACAAAGTATATTAGCGGGTCATGGTCTTTTTGGATTTTACCAGTATCCACTAAGTCCAATATTTGTTTTTTCTGAGGTTCAGATATATGTTTCCCAATACGTTCCAGTACAATTTCAACTGCTTTTGGATCTGAAATAGAAGTTTTCATCTCTGGTGTTACTAAAAAACCACTTACTAACTGGCTTAGCATTTCACCATTAATTTTTGAAAACCATTCCACAGATGAACTTAATATTTCAGAAGTTATTTTCTCAATACTTTCCTGAACATCATGCATCCCAAAATTTATAGAAACATGCTCATTAAATGAGCCTTTTCCTGAGCCACTAAAAGCTCTTATATCTTCTTCAACTCTACGATATGTAGGTAGGTATAAGGTCTTTAAGTTTATTTTTTTACTAATTTGCTCCAACTTATCTTGGGTTGAAGGTTGAACTCTTTTTTTCGGCCTGTTCTCACGAATATTGTTATGTCTAAATCGCATATCAGGACGGAGGGAGTCTCTAAAAATATCTCTCAAACTCTCCTTTAAAACACTTGCAGGTAAATCTAGTTCAGAAACAACTCTTCTAAATACAGATGACATTTCCATTCGTTGGAGAGGAAGTCGCCTAACATCATCAAGTAGTTGCAATATGAATTCGTGTCCAAACTTAGTCTCTATATGCTCGAAAAGCGGGTGTGACTTAATTAAAGCAAGATCGGCATCAAACTCTGGCTTTGTAAAGCTTATTATGTCTCCATCACTAAATACGATGCCAATTTCTTCGAAAGAAATCTTTCTCAGTTTTGAGGTTTCACCTGATAATAGTGCATAAAACGAGTTTAAAATTGTTGTTTTTCCATAACCATTTTCGGCTACCAGAATTTTATATGGGCTATTAAATTTTATTCTTACATTTCTCTCTTCATAAAGCTTAGTTATAAAAAATTCCTTTATCATTATGCCTCCTGCTCAAAATTTTGATGGTTTTTATAGTGCATCTTAGAATACTTTATATTAAAAGGCGGAACAGGTATAACACTTTTCAGATGAACAGCTAACAATTTAGCTACAGAGATACGCCCATCCCCTGCGAAGTTGCTGGAGGGCGTTGAAGAAAATCGCGTGAGTGAGGCATGGATGCCGAGCTAGCTTCCGGGGCACAGGATGTACCATCGGAAGCGTTAGCTATTTTCGAATAAGCACGAAGCCACTAATCAATGCATGTAACTTCGCTAGGGCGTCTTGGTTGATGTGAAAACAATAGGCAAGGAGGATAGGACGAGCAGTCCTCTTTGGTCGACTCTTAATTAAAATCAGGGGGTGAAGCCCCACGACTTTGATTCACCTCGGTCGTAAGGCCGTATTATTAACGTACACGTCAGTGAGAACTAAACCACTAACCCGCAACACACAGATTTTGCTGAATCTTCCAACGACGCTGCATCACAGGAATCGAAAACCCATAACATATCACCACAATCAAAGGTTGAAGCTGAAAACTCAACTCAGGCCACAACATAAAAGCAGCCGCGCAAGCCACAGTGCGCACTATCGCATGCACTATGGCCACCTTTTGCGCAGCTAAAACACCGTGGACTAACCACATTAAACCTGTTTGCACCGCAAGGGCGAAAGGCAAGGCCAGATAATTTTCCATAAAAAAGGGAATACTGATACTAAAGGTTAAAAAACTCATCCCCATCGCAGCGAGAAACACAGTCTCAAACCAATTACGCTCAGCGCTTTTCTTAAACGAGATATTCTCGCCTGTCAGCCGCGAAATCCCCATGGCAAGGTAGATAATAGAACCTGTACCGATAAAGACCGCCATCACCAACTGCGAAGGAGGTAATACAAAGCTCAATACAAACAGTAGGCTCCACACAATCATGCCGGATAAGGGCATAGCTAAAGCACGTTGTTGACGGTATTCGATTAATTGTTGGTCCAGTGATTTATGTTGCATGATTAAGCCTCCTTGTTTAGATGACTTAAGTATCTGCGTAAAATGTCCATCACGGCAGTGTGAGTTGTCAGCAATCTAGGATGACAAATGTCACTTCCTTCATCAAAGCCCTAAAATGCCAAGAAAAATGATTATCCATGGCTGAATTTGCTTGGTATTAGGTTGAAAAAAGCGACGATCAGACATATCAAAGGCAGTGCAAATTAAACGATGTGGCGCTACTAACACCTAACATAGGGTTTAAATAACCACAGAGGTTACAAAAAAACACAATAACAGCATATAACTCACGCCATTGTGATTGGGTAATAGCGCGCATAAAGTGCATTATGTTACTGTTTTAGTCATTAGTGACTCGATTTTTTTACCGCATTTTAGATAAAGGGTTTAATGGATTATGGAACAAATATTTGAAAAATTAATGTATGCATCGCGCTGGATTATGGCGCCAATTTATTTGGGACTCAGCTTTGTTTTATTGGGCTTAGGCATTAAATTCTTCCAAGAGATCTTCCATATTCTGCCGATCATTTTTGAGATGACGGAAGTGGATTTAGTGCTGGTGACCCTGTCCTTGATTGATATCACCCTCGTGGGCGGCCTGATTGTGATGGTGATGTTTTCTGGCTACGAGAATTTTGTCTCGCAGCTGGATGTGGGCGAAGACAGTGAGAAGCTAAGTTGGCTGGGTAAATTAGATTCTGGCTCACTGAAAAACAAAGTGGCGGCGTCGATTGTGGCGATTTCGTCTATTCACCTACTGAAAATCTTTATGGATGTGAAGAATATCGATAACGACAAAATCATGTGGTATCTGTTAATACACATCACCTTTGTATTATCAGCCTTTGCCATGGGCTATCTGGATAAAATTACTCGCACTAAGTAATGGGCTAACATAGTTGATGCGAACCTAGCAACGCATCAATACCAGCATAGAGAATATTAAACAAAAGCCACTGTTTTCAGTGGCTTTTGTTTTTATAGAATACGACTTAGTGGCACATTAACTCTTCGCTGACTCAAGCTGATGCACTTTCTCGGTTTGATCCACTATAGTCAACACCGCAGTATCACCAACCACGTTACAGGACGTCAGCACCATATCAATAATACGATCCAGCGCTGCCACAATCGCAAAGGCTTCAATCGGTAATCCCATTTGATGGATTAACACACCTATCATCACCATGCCGCCACCGGGAACACCGCCAGCACCGACAGATAATAGGAAGACACTAAATAACAGCGAAGGCAATTGCTCAGTGGTAATGGGCATGCCAAAGGCGTTGGCGACAAAGAAAATCGCAATAGTGATATAAATCGCCACACCGCCCATGTTCATGGTCGCCCCCAGCGGTACGCCAAAACCAGCAACAGCACGGTTCACGCCTAACTTGTCAGTTAAAGTACGCATGGTCACGGGAATAGTCGCATTTGAGCTTGCGGTCGAGAGTGAAAACAGCACTTGCTCTTGGGTCTTCTCGCGGAAGGTTTTGGCTGAAATTGGGGTAAATATCCCCACTGCCATAGGATAAACCACAAAAATCCACAGTAGCAGCAGCGCGAGGATCAGCACCATATACTCAACCACACTCATAAACACACCTGCATCTAAGGTCGCGCCGAGTTTAAACATCAAGGCAAATACACCATAGGGCGCAAGACTCATCACCACAGAAATCAATTTCATCATGATTTTATTGGCGGTTTGAAAACCTTGGACAGCACCCGCAACATGCTCCCCAAGGGACTTAATCACACCGCCAAGCAACAAGGCCATAAAGATCACTTGTAGCATATTGCCCGACATAAAAGCCGTCACAGGATTACGTGGGACTATGTCGATCACCAACGCCATCAGGCTTGGCAGCTCAGTTGCTGTAATCGCTACGCCATCTGTGCTGCTCATATCTACACCTTTACCGGGTTCGAGTAGCAGCACCACTAATAATGCGGTCGCGATTGCGACGACAGTATTGATGATATAAAAACCGAAGGTCTTACCGCCCAAGCGGCCAAAACTTTTGAGATCTTGCAGCTCACAGACACCACAAACGATGCTCACAAACACGAGTGGCACAACCAGCATCATGATCATATTGACGAACATAGTACCAACGCCACCGGCAAGCTCGACTAAATTACCCGAGAAAAAACCGATATCGTTTAAGAAGTATTGCACTATTGTACCGAAAATAAGGCCGGCAAACAGACCAATAAAGATCCGCGTCGAAAGTGATTTCATCATGCTTGTGATTTCCCCAGAAAGGTCATTTATTTGTTATTCATCTTCCATGATGAGCACAATTGCCAATCCATTTTTGGCTCAGGCGGGGATAGTGAAACATGCTAGCCGTTAATTCAATGAATAAATTTCATTTTTTCATCTTGAATTAAGTTAACACCATCACAGAAAAATAGTAATAAACTGATTTTAAACCATAAAAAATCTATAAGCACAATATTTGAGCACTAACAAAATATATTTAAACCAGTATAAATAAACAAAATAAACACCAAATAACATCAAATTAAACATATAAGAAACAATAGCCAGATAAAACCCAGACTTAATAACTGAATTTAAATTTTTAACAGGATTTAAAACCAGTTAATTATTATAAAGCAGAGAGATGAAAGGGATGACAGCTAAATATATGGCACTAACACTAGTTCAAGTCCGCGAGCCAGCAGGTGTTGCTGTTTGATACTAATACGGTGTTGATTTAGCCAAACGGCTAATTTTTGCCAATGCTTTAACTCGGCATTTTGCAAATACTTAGCCTGTTTCGCTTGCTTGTCGAAATCATCAGTAGAATTAATTTGTGCTATTGCCAATAACTCAGCAGGTGCTGTCAGCGCAAGTTGTGGCACAAGGCAATGGGTCACACCCATTAAGGTATGGGCGATTTGTAGCCCTGCGGGATCTAAGTCGGTAAAGGCAATGATCGGTAATTTATCTGCCATCGCTTGCAAAAAATGCCGCACGCCAATCGGGGAATGATGACCGCTACCTCGGTAGATAACCATCACATGAGTTAAATCCTGTGGCAAACGCGCTTGATGGATAACATCAAATACATCTAAGTTTTCAATCACTAGGATGGCTGCGACATTGAGTTCATGGCAATGCTTTTGTGCTTCATCCAAAGGAATACGCAGTGATGTGCGAGTTGAAATCCCAGTTGGTGAAGATCCGAAACCTAGATACTTCATCAAAACGTATTCGGCTTCAGGGCGTATCTTAGCGAGCTTTTCATCGTGACTTTTGGCGGACATCGCCATGCGATCGACATTAAAATCAAGCTGCCTTAAATCAAGCCCCATTAACGCCAACACGCTTTGCCTTAGCAGTTCAAAATCTTTGGGCGCAAAACACAGATACTTTTCGGATTCATCTAACTCACCCACTTCTAACTCGCGGTAAATCGCGCGCCAGTTAGCCGTGAGCTTAACCTTGGGAGAACGCTTAATAAAAGTGTTCTCCAACAGCTGCAGTTGTCGCTGGCCTAGGCTAACCATAACTCAACATCGCGAATGATAAAGTTACCGCTATAAATGGGATGCGGCTCACCTAATGGCTCAAGCTCAAAGTAAGCTTTGTGTTCATCGGGTAGGCCTTCGTAGCCACCAATCACTTGATAAATCCAGCTTTCGGCGTCCCAAGGCAGCGCTTTATCCGCCAGATATTCCAGCGCAGATTGGCGCAGGCCAGACTCAATCACATCGACGAAATACTCATCCACCGCTTGTTTGAGCGGATTATCCGGCACATCAAAGTCTTCACTTTGGGTGATAGAAACGGACACATCATGCTCACGAACCGCCGCAATCACGGGATGACGGCTGATGGCCTTGATATGCGCGACTATGCCCATCAACTCCAGTTCTTGGCTGGCGTTGTGCACATCTACCGATGCAGGGGCGAGCAAGATTTCAGCGCGATTGAATAGACTCGGGATTTCCTTGTGGGACACATGGTCCGCAGGCCGATAATCCGGATGCAAATCAGTGTAGAGCAACCAGCCCTTGAGTAAACGGGTACGGCCACGGATTTGTCTGAAGCGGCCTAAGAGTTCGAGTAAACGCCCCTGCACTACGCTCAGTTCCTGGGCGCAGTCGCTCATGGTTTCCTGCAAAGTCGTCACTAAGAGTTTGCGCAGTTCACGTATATCGCCAGCGATTTCGCCTAGCTCACTAAACTGGAACATCTCTAAGCCATTAAGCAATTCAGACACTTGGCTTTGAGCTAATTCGTTTTCGCGGATCTTAGCGTTGATCGTACCAACGTAACCGAACTCGTTATTGATCCGGCCCCAGAGCACACGAATCGAATAACGCAGACTGTCGGCGAAACTATAAACATGTTCGCTTAAATCGGATAAATAGGCCTCGGCGGCGCTGTAGTCTGAGCTATGACGCGCCTCTTTATAATGGTCGGCCAAGGTTTTAATGGTCGCTAAGGCCGAACCGACATTAGAGTCGATTTGGCGATTGCGCTCATCACTTAAACCTTCTTCGAGTAAGGCACGCACAGAACGCTTAAGCCGCAGCTCCTGATCTGGCTCTGGCCGCCATAAAATCCCTGCCTGTTTAAGCTTTTCGACCACGCTTGGATCGTGCGCATCCTCGTTAAGAGAGCCCGCCAAATAGGTATCCATAATAATGTCAGCATGGCGACCTAACTGCTTGAGCAGTTTCACACCCGCCTGATGTAAGTTACTGCTCATCATGGCCTCCTTGGTCGCAGCTTTTACCTAGGTTTAACAGTGCCAACATTAGATTAAGTCCCGCTGGGTCGCTGTTTCCGCCTGCGCTTCTAGGCTTAAACCTTCGGTTTCATCGATAAAACGAATGACTTCATACAGATAATCCAGCTTACCCGTGGCGATATAGATTTGCTTCTCCGCATTGGGGCGCACTAAATAGCCGAGTTCGACTAATCGTTTGAAGACTAATTTGATTTGCGCATCGCTGTTGGTACTGGTCGAGCCAAATAGACGATATTGGCTGAGTTTGGCTAACTGCTCACGGAACGCTGGCGTGTCTTCGATACGGCTTTGCAGCTCGGTCAAACGCACGGGCGCACCTTCGCTCAGCGGCGCATCTTGGCCACTGGCTTCCTGCACTAACACCAACCATTCCACCAGCGGGATCAATGCCTGACAGATATCTTTAAACTGCGATGAAATCACTTTGCGCTCGCTATCGCCGAGCTGCAAATAACCGCAGAAGAACACATCACCTTCGGCGGCGGAGGCCACGGTACGGTTGATTTGATTGAGATAAGCTTCGACCCGCTCGCGGGTACTGCTATTTTTAAGGGCGCGCCAGCCTTCTTCATTAGTGGTGCGGCAAATAAACTCGCCCTTGAGTAACAGCTCAATCAAAGCGCCAGTGCCAACTAATACGGTTTGGGTTGCATCACTCATTAGATGGCCTCCTTCGACAAACGCTTATTCAACATGTCGGCAATTGGGTTGACTTTAGGCTTAACCACCTGCAACTTCTTAGTTTGTTTGTTGATAATGTAACGATTAGCGAACAAGTTCAGCACCTCAGACTCAGGGTTCGGGAAGGCGCCCAGCACACAAATATTATTGTTTTCGCAGGCGTCGAAAATCTTCTTCACGTTGGTATGGTGCAAAGTGCCCAACTCATCAATTGGCCAGTGAATGGTCACATCGGCGCGTCCACGCAGCAAGCGCGTGAATGCCAACAAGAACTTACACAAAATCAGATACGCCATACCGTGACTTGAGGATTCGTTAAGCTGTCTGTCGGTGCGGATAATTAAGTCGCTGTTACCTTCTTTAAGGCGCAGCTCGATTTCCAGCAACTTAGAGATTCCCCCCGTTAACGCGGCGCGGCCGATAATGTCTAAGGCACGGCGCATGCTGTTGGTGTAATCCTCATCGGGCAAGCCATTAAAACCATCGGCTTTCCAATGCTTAAAGGCTTTGACGAACTGTTCAAGCTCAGGCCAGAACTCTAACTCGCTGATGCGCGAACGAATACGTACAGCCGATTCAGACACGCCATCGAGGAATAACTCTTCGCCCACTTCGCGGGTAATACGCGCACTTTGGGAGGCTATGCGGCGGTCGATATCGGCTAACACATCGTAGAAAGCGGTTAAGTCGACACCAAAAATCCGTCCTTGCTCACGCAGCGCAGTAATCGATTGCGGCACGATCACGTTCAGCAATTGCTCAAGCTGTGGCACTAACTTACGGTAATCCAGCAGACGAATACCTTTATCGTTGATAAAGCTCGATTCTTCGCGGGCACGCTCCCAGGTTTCGGCAAGGCCAGAACCTGACTTGCTGGCGATCACTGAGTCAAAATGCTCTACATATTGCTTCACCGAACCCATCAGGTAATCGCGTTTCAGCAGCAAATCTTCACCTTGGCGCAGACGCTCGCCTAGGCTGCCTTGGGCTTCTTCGTTATTGGTTGGCAACTTAAGCTCGGCGAGTTTACGCATTACGGCACGTAATTTAGTTAAGTTTTCAGAGGCTTCAACCTGCGCCGCATCGGACGCTTTACGCTCAGTTTCAAGTTGTTGACGACGGGCCTTAACATCCTGAGTTTTCGCCTTAAGCTGTTGATCGATTTCCGATACCGCGCGCTTCACATCGCTAAGCTGAGTTTGCAGTTTAGGTTTGCGCGCAAGCCAAGTGTGTTGATACCAATCGTCGAAGCGCAGTACGTCGCTGCGACGCTGCTCGGCGCGGCTGATTTTGGTTTCTAAATCACGAATTTGTTGCTTGAGTTTGAGGATATTATCCTCATCCACACCACGGGATTTAAGCTCGTTTTTGTACCAAGTCTCGCAGGCTTTCTGCTCGATTTTGGCGCTTTCGCGGCGTCCTTCAATAGTCGCTTTAATTTGGCCGAGTTGGTTGTCGAGCGCGCCGATGACTTCCTGCCAATAGGCATTCTTTTCCATGCGCGCTTCGAGCGCTTGCTCTTTTTGATCTTCGAGCCAGAGTTCATGCTGATGTTTAAGTTGTTTTAGCTCACCATCGAGTTGAGTCAGTCTTTGTCCCGCATGGGCTTTGCGCTCGCTCAATGCTTTGTTAATTTTCTCTTGCTCGCTGCGCTTTTCATCAAATAGGCGACGCAGATCGTCACGGCTATTTTTGTACGCCGTGCGGGCAAAAGTCAGTTCACGGCTGAGATTATCCAACTCGCCATTAATGGCCACCAGCTGAGATTCGGCCTCGGCTTGCATTTCTTGGGCACTAGTGTGGGCTTCTTCGGCTTTGCTTAACCGAATCCGCAGCTCTTGTTCGGAGGCGGCATATTCAGGCACATCGATCGCTTTAAGATCTAAATGCACGCCAAAGAAAGCTTCGCTCGATTCAGTCACTAAGCTTGGATGTAAATCAGTGCGATGCAGTAGTTCAGGCGCGATCACTTTACCTAAACTTTGCTCCCAGCCTTGGGATTCTTTACGCAAAAACTCCAATAGGGTGTGGGATTGCGGGAACAGCATATGGTGCAGTTCATCCAACGCAGTTTGACGCTCGTTCACCCTTAAGGTGGCAATACGCAAGGCTTCGTTGGCTTGGTCACGTTTGGCTCTGAGCTTGCGCTCATCGCTGCTTAAGCGCTCGACCTTGGCATTGCAGCTTTCTTGTTCTTCGTCGGCGCGGTGAATACGTTCGTCGAAAATCGCGAGACTCAGCTTTTCTTCTTCGGTGTAAGTCACGCCATCAACACGCAATTTAAGCTCGGCGGCAGTGAGTTTGAATTGGTATTCCTGCTCGCTAAAGCTAGCCTTGCCCGCATCCATTTGGTTGCGCCATTGCAGCTCTAGGGCGTCAATATCGGTGCGCGCCACTTCACGTTGTTTATCGCGGGCTTCACGCTGCTTGTCTTGGTCGGCATGCAAACCTTCAAGCTCGCGGTTTAACTGCTCGCCAATCTTACTGCGACGAGCATTGTAGGCCGCCTCAATGTCTTGGTGCTTCTCGGTTTGCAGCTTATGGCGTTCACTTAGGTTTTCAACATCGGTGCGCCAGTTCGGCAGCATCTCAAGATCGGCCTTGGCTTGCTCTATGTTGGCATCTAAAAAGGCAGCATGCTGATCTTCAATGGCATCGAGCTCATACTCGCACTTTGCCACATCGCCCTTAGCTGCCGATAAATCGAGATTGAGCTCATCGCGCTGCTCTTTCCATTCATCATCAAGCAATCTGAGTTTTAAATTCAGTTCCTTAGATAAGGTTTGTTGAATATCTTGGCGATCGGCTTCTAAGGTTTCATCGTTGCGATAACCGCGAGACAGACTCGATAAACGCAGTTCGGCGCTAAGCAGTTGGTTAAATTCTTGCTCGAGTTTCTCAAACTCAGGACGAATAACTTCAAAGCCTTGGATAAGTTGGCTTTCACGGATCCACGCTTCAACGCGCTGCGGATTCAAACGTGAGCTGGGCGGATTAACCCCATCTTCCTCTAAAATGGCGGCGATCATGGATTTGACCGTCTCCATCTTGCCTTCTTTGGAGTGCACCGCTTTAGCGAGTTTTTCGATGTGACGCAGGGAATGCTCGCCCTCACACAGAGCAAATTGGCGTGCATAACCGCGTAGTTCGCTGCGGTTGCTGCCCGTGCTTAATAGGGTGCGATCGTTTTGAATAATGGCGCGATATTCACGGGTATTAAGCAAATTAGTGGTGGCGATGCCGGCACGTTTTAAATCACGGCCTAATTCCGCCATGGTGTGGCACAGAATAGTGTCGCCATTTTGCGATTTAATATAATCGCTTAGCTCAAAACCTTTGGCGATAAAACGATAGTTAACGCCCTTACCATCACCCGCCGAGGCCAGCACAGCTTGGTACAGTAAGCCATCGGCCTTTTGATATTCGTAAATGATGTAGCTTGAATCGTGTGGTAAATACCAACGCTCGAAACTGTCGCGGGTCGAAGGCACCACGCGGCTTGGGTATTCACCATAAAAAACAGGGACTAGACGTTGTAATGTCGTTTTACCCGAGGCGTTAGTACCACAAATGTTGGTATGACCATTGAGGGCGAGTTCCACCACGCCCGGAAGGTGCGTATCAATCAGCACAATACGAATCAAGCTTGCCATTTCATTCCTTATGCAAACAGGAGAGTCTTATCTAAGCTGCAGAAGCTTCTACACAATAAGAGAAAACAATCCAAGAGGGCCACTGACGTTAAAATCGTCACTGTAAATAAACACTTTAAAAAAGTGACTAAAAGTGATGTTAAAAATCGTGGCCTAAAAATAGTGCCCCTAAAATAAGGCAATCACAGTGTATTGGCAATTAAGCGGCGATGCACTAATGCCTTGGCTCACATCTCAGCCCATTGCTCAGCAAAAACATAACCCTATAGCTAGGCTCAAATCAAACGGCCAATGATACGACAACTTAGCCAAAATAGGCGGCTAACAAAGCGGCAATTAGCGCGATAAAAGGTAAATTCCAGCGGATTTATTCGAGACGCAAGCGTTCGGCAATCCGACTGTAGATCAGCATCATTTCCGCCAGCGATCCCACTTGCATGCCTTTCATCAAATTGGCACGGTGGATCTCAACCGTGCGCATGGCAATACAGAGACTATCGGCGATCTCTTGGTTCTTCAGGCCTTGGGCAATCAGGTTGAGTATTTCCCGCTCTCTTGGCGTGAGCGCTTGATAAGTCTCAAGATACTGATTGTCTTGATGATGCGCCTTGGTATGTTCCAACGCTTTGACAACCGCTTCGGCTAACTTAGCGCCATCGGCGGGCTTTTGGAAAAAATCCACCGCACCTAATTTAAGCGCATCTACCGCCATTGGCACATCGCCATGGCCAGTGAGATAAATCACCGCTAGCGGACTATTTTTTGCCACTAATTCAAGGTGCAACTGTGGGCCACTCAAACCCGGCATTCGCGCATCGACCAGCGCACAACCCGGTAGTGTTAAGTCTACGGCGGTAAAAAAGGCTTCGGCGCTATCAAAGTCGGTGATCTTAAGGCCATAACTTTCAAGCATAAAACGCAAAGAACGACGCACTGAGTCATCGTCATCGATTAAATACACAGATAGATCAAGACTCATTATTGTGCTCCATTGGGTTCAGGTTTATGCGGTATAGCCACCTGCGCTTGGCAACCGCCACCCATAGCACTTTCTAGGCTAAACGTACCACCATGGCTCTCGGCAATATCACGGCAAATCACTAAGCCTAAACCTAACCCCTCTGATTTAGTGGAATAAAATGCTTGCATCAGCAGACTGGTCTCTTCGGTTAACCCTGTGCCATTATCTGTGACTGTCAGCAAGAGCGTACATTCTTGATAGCGAAGATCGATATCGATCGTGGGTGTGTATGGCTTTTGCGTGATGATCTGTTCGGTGCCACTGGATTCAAGCTCTAACCGCTGAACGCAGGCGTCAAAGGCGTTTTTCAGCAAGTTAAGCAACAACTGCTGCATGCCAACTTCATCGAGGGACTGTAAATAGGGTTCACCATTCACATTGACAGCATGGTTTATCTGATGTTGTTCAAACTCATAGGCGAGCAGCGGCACAGTATCATTGACCAACTCATGCAGATACAAAGGCTGTTTCGACACAGGTCGCTTCTTCAGTAAATTACGTAAGCGACTGATAATATTGTCGGCGCGCGTGACTTCCTGCTGGATCAGCGCCAATACCGATTGCAACTCCTCAGGGCTCGTCCCCCGCTGTAATCGCACTTCGGCGCCATGACAATAATGGCCAATCGCCGCCAAAGGTTGATTGAGTTCATGGGAGAGACTCGCGCCAAGCTCACCCGCGATAGCAATACGTTGGGCATGTTCCAGTAACGCACGGTTTTCATTGAGCTGGCGCTGAGTGTTAATCAACTCACGGCCGTGGCGACTAAAGCGGTATTCAAGCCAAAAATGATACACATTGAGTAAAACCAAAATCCCTAAAACAAGCCAAGCCCATTGTTGATGTAACTTGATCCACTGCCACGCCCTTTGCCACCATGGTGCCTGCAAAGGATGCATATCGAGATCTTTAAGCAGTTGATCGATCGCAAGCTGACTCACGGCCGTGGTCCAGCCCGCAGAATCAGCAGACTTAGCGGCGAGATGATCTTCAGGCAGCGCTAGCAAAGCTTGAGTCACACTTTTAGCCAGAGACTGGGAGGCGCGATTGGTCTTTGCCATAGACCAGTTGGGATAAAGGTGAGTCGAGACTTGGCAATTAAATCCCGCAGGCGCTTGATTATCGAGCACTCGATAATGGGCGATATTAATAAGACCTTCCGTTTGCATCTGCTCAAGCTGACACACAGGCACCACAGCCGCATCCAGTCGATTATCTTTCGCCGCATCATCACCACTTTTTTGATCATCTAACTGATACAACAAATTATCTAGCGGGAACCCCAGCGGAATGATCTCACCTACAAAGCGAGGCAAATCTATGCCCTTTAGCTGCGCTTCGTACACTAAGGTCAAGTAACCACCAAAGGCATTTTTCGATACGATCCCGAGGCGACGTCCCTTAAGATCACTTAAGGTGTGATAGGGTGAATCGGCGCGCACCACCAGCGCCGAGCCCACTTGCATTGCCGCGCCATTATTTAACGGACTGCGCAGGGTCGCCAACCAAGTAAGGGAATATTGCCGCGCCAGCAACACGGATTGCCCTGGGTTTGTGATCACAAAATCGAGCCCTTGGGTTTCAACGCCCTTAGCTAGCTCATCGAGGGTGAGAGGATGTAACCTAAAGTAACTGTTGGGAATTTTGGTTTCGAGCCACCCCATCAAAGGTTGCCAGCGGTTGATGGTTGCCTTATAACCGCGGATGGCTAACACGCCAACATCGACTACTTGATAACTGGGCTCTTCGATAGCAACTTGAGCAACAACCTCAGGGTCAGTTAATCCCGAATGCGCACTTTGATTCAGTGGCTCCGCAGCAAACACCTTAACTGAAGCCAGCAAACATAGGAATAACACTGCGTTCCTTGGCTTTTTTCTCGGTATTGCCACGGAATGTGGAGTGCTCAGAATCGATAACGGCCACTTGACCGATAGAGCTAAGCGAAACACCGTTTTCATCATCCTCAATAACATGAAGTGCAATCCTTTATCCCCAGTCACTCACACTAAAATCAAGTCCAACTCAAGCTAAGAAAAGGCCAAACTCAAGTAACAAAAAAATAAAACCCTAACATTTTGAAGGCTATTCTAACGGATATTTGTTGCGCTAGATCAAGTCCACACCCGATATGTGGAAAACCACTATAGTTATGCCGCCTCCCCTTTTACAGAATGCCTGTAAACCTCGCCATAAACCTTAACTCTAGGTCTATGAGCCAGTTTATTCGCCATCTGCAAGTAGTGAAGGAAATCTGTATGGACAAGAGTAAACGTCAGTTTCTCGGCAAAATGGCCAGCGTCAGTGTTGGCGCCGCACTCATCCCTGTCGTGCAAGTGTATGCACAGGATGATAAGCGCAGCCCTCAAATGCACAGTGCCAGCGAAGGCCAAGTGGGTAAACGTTACGGTATGGTAATTGACTTGCGCCGCTGTGTGGGCTGCCAAGCCTGTACCGTCGCTTGCACTATCGAGAATCAACCGCCCCTCGGGCAATTTCGCACCACTGTGCAGCAGTATGAAGTCTCGCAGCAGGAAAATACCACTCCGCCTGCGTTTTTAATGCTGCCAAGACTTTGTAATCACTGCGAAAACCCGCCCTGCATCCCAGTTTGTCCTACGGGCGCGACCTTCCAGCGCAAGGACGGCATAGTGGTCGTCAACAATGAATGGTGTGTTGGTTGTGGCTATTGCGTGCAAGCCTGCCCCTATGATGCGCGCTTTATCAACCACGATACCAATACCGCCGACAAATGTACCTTCTGCGCCCATAGGTTAGATGCAGGATTACTGCCTGCCTGTGTCGAAACCTGCGTAGGAGAAGCCCGTGTGATTGGCGATCTGAATAATCCCAACAGCCAGATAAGCCAACTGCTCGCCGCCAACAAAACCGATATCAAGGTGCTCAAACCGACGGCTAATACTGCGCCACGGGTGTTCTACATCGGCATGAGCAGCGCTTTTGAGGACAAGATTAGCGGCCAAGCCCCCGTTAGAACCTTACTTACCGATACTGGCGAGGAAATCCACCATGGTCATTAAAGAAATCTTTACCCCAGATATCGCTATTACTTGGCTACCTTGGGCAGTGCAATACTTTTTTATGATGGGGCTCGCCTACGCCAGCGTATGGGTAGCGACAATACATTTGTTTAGCCAACCCAAACCCGATGACAGATTGCTGAAGCTCTGCGCCTGTTTAATGTTAACCGCAGGCATAGTCGCCCCTATCGCCTTACTCGCCGATTTACACCAACCGCTGCGGGCTTGGCATTTTTATGCGCAAGTTCGCCCTGATTCTTGGATGTGGTATGGCGCCTTTTTACTGCCCGTATTTTCGGGCACCAGCGCAGTGTTTGCTTGGCTGCTACTGCGTCAATATCTGCCTAAGCGCACCACGAATCAAGACTCAGATTGGGTGAATAAAATAGGCCAATTACTGAGATTCGGTGATTGGAACAGTGACAAATTCATCAAGCCGATCGCCCTGATCACGGCCCTGAGTGCCTGCAGTATCGCCCTCTACACTGGCATGGAAACCATGGCCATTAAGGCGCGGCCACTGTGGCATACCTATTGGCTGCCACCTTTGATGGCAATGAGTGCCCTGCTCGCCGCCTGCGGCACTTTGGTGGTACTGAATCGACTATTAAAGGGCTACCAACAGCGCACCCAAGACAGCCTATTACTCTGGGTAAGAGCCAGCTTTGGTCTGTTCGCCCTATGCCTTATCGGCTGGGCGTTATTCGATAAGGGCTCGGCCCCCGAAGCCGCATTATTGCTTGAAACCAGCCCAAGCTGGCAACTTGCTGCAATTTGGGTACTGGTCACACTCGCCGTGCTAGCACTGATGCTCGCCATTCGTCACTTACCCAATATTGCAATGCTAATCGTCAGCCTCACGGCCATTCACCTTGCGTGGGGATTTCGCTGGATAGTGCTAATTCAAGCGCAAACCGATCCTAAATACGGCGCGGGGACTTATCTCTATCAACTGCCTTGGGGACCCGAAGGGCTATTAGGCATAGCTGGTACCTTCGGCCTCTGGTTAGCATTAATGGCGCTGGTCTCCGAACTTATTCGCCACACGCCTGCGGCAAAACTTGCTCGCTGAGCACCCAATTAGTTTACAGAATTAAGGAGTCCAGCATGGATAAGAGTAAACGTCGTTTTATCAAAGGGGCCGCTGTAACGGGTGGCGTGGGATTATTTGCTGCGGGTTATAGTCATACATTAGCGCAGATAGGTAAAGGTGTCGTCAATGGTACCTCAGGAAAACCAACCCAAGATCCGCTGCACGGCAATTCCTTAGTACCTGAATACAAAGTCGATTTACAGTCAGGCCAGTTAATCAGCAACGACGATCAACGCATCGCCAATACTATGTGCTTAGGTTGCTGGACCAAATGCGGCGTGCGCGCTCGTATCGATCAAAAAACCGATAAAATCATCCGTATCAGCGGTAATCCTTATCATCCGTTGTCATCGCGGGAACATATCGATTTCGATACGCCGATCAAAACCGCCTTTGTTGGCCTTAGCGCCTTTCAAGAACAAGGGCTGCAAGGACGTTCCACCGCCTGCGCCCGCGGTAATGCCATGCTAGAACAATTAGATAGCCCACACCGCGTTACCCAATGCCTTAAACGCGTGGGTAAGCGCGGCAGCGGCCAATGGCAGAGCATTAGCTTTGAGCAATTGCTGAATGAAGTCGTCGAAGGTGGTGATTTATTTGGTGAGGGCCAAGTCGAAGGCTTAAGAGCGATTCGTGATATCGCCACGCCGCTCGATACCAATAATCCAGAATACGGCCCTAAGGCCAACCAGTTACTGGTCTCAAACGCCTCCGATGAAGGCCGCGATGCCATTATCAAACGCTTTACCTTCAACAGCTTTGGCACACGCAACTTTGCCAACCACGGCGCTTACTGTGGGTTTACCTACCGCGCCGGAGCAGGCGCTTTATTGGATGATTTGAAAAAATACGCCCACTTAAAACCCGATTGGGACCATAGCGAATTTTTACTCTTTATCGGCACTTCACCGCAGCAATCGGGCAATCCCTTTAAACGCCAAGCAAGACAATTGGCTAACGCGCGGGTGAATAACACTAATTTCAGTTATGTGGTGGTGTCGCCCATGCTACCCAATACCTCGAATCAACCTTGCGCGGGCAATAATACTTGGCTGCCGATCCGCCCCGCCACCGACTCGGCACTCGCCATGGGCATGTTGCGCTGGATTATTGATAACCAGCGCTACGCCACCGATTTTTTGAGTGCGCCCAATGTCGATGCCGCAAAAGCATCAGGTTACCGTGGTTTTAGTAACGCAGGCTTCTTGATCGTCAGCGAACCTACCCATCCAAGATATGGCCAATATCTCTTTGCCAGCGATCTTGGCTTACCTTTCGAGGGCAAAGCCTACGGCGAGCAAGACTCGCAGTTGGTTGTCGATGCCGCGAGTGGCAAGATAGTTTTGGCGAGCCAAAGCCTGAAAGCCATGCTCGACGTTGACCAAAACGTCGACACACCTAAGGGGGCGATTGCGGTTAAATCTAGCTTCCAACTGTTAAGTGAAGCGGCGCAGAGCTTCGAGATGGCACACTATGCCAAGGAGTGCGATATCAGCGAAGCGCAAATTATCGCCCTTGCAGATAAGTTTACCAGCCATGGCACTAAGGCTGCAGTGATCTCCCACGGCGGCACAATGAGCGCCAATGGTTTTTATAGCGCTTGGGCAATCATGATGCTCAACGCCATGATAGGTAACATCAATCTGAAGGGCGGCGCATTAGCTTCCGGCGGTTCCTTTCCCGCCTTTGGTAAAGGCCCAAGGTATAATCTGCAGGAGTTTGACGGCATGGTCGAGCCTAAGGGCGTATTCCTATCGCGATCTAAATTCCCCTACGAGAAAACCTCAAAGTATCGCCGTAAAGTCGAAGCGGGCGAATCGCCTTATCCCGCCAAGGAGCCTTGGTTTCCGATTTCATCGCCCTTGCTGGGCGAACATTTAACGGCGGCGGTGCACGGTTATCCCTATCGACTCAAAGCCTGGATTAACCACATGGGCAATCCGATTTATGGTCAAGCGGGTTTAGGGGAAGCCATTGGTGAACAACTGAAAGATCCCAAAGTGCTGCCGCTGTTTATCAGTATCGACAGCTTTATTAACGAAACCTCGGCGCTATCGGATTATATCGTGCCCGACACATTAACGTATGAGTCTTGGGGTTGGAGCCCTTCGTGGCATGGTACTCTGACGAAGGAAACGACAGGTCGCTGGCCGATTGTCGAACCAAGGGTCACAAAGATGGCCAGTGGTGATGTGGTCTGCATGGAATCTTTCTTGAGCCAAGTGGCGATGAAACTGCAACTACCTGGCTTTGGCGAAAATGCCGTTAAGGCCGCCGATGGCAGCTTACATCCGTTAACGCGCGCAGCGGATTACTCACTTTACGGCGCCGCCAACGTGGCCTATTTGGGTAAAGCCGTTGCCGATATTAACGCTGAGGACATGTATCTTAGCGGTGTGAGTCGTATTCAAAGTGAGCTCAACGCCAGACTCAAGCCAGATGAAGTCAAAAAAGTCAGCTACTTATTTGCCCGCGGCGGCCGCTTTGAAAATATGAGCGGTGCACGGGATGAAGTGGGTAATCCAACCAAGGTTTGGCCAAAACCTATGATGCTGTGGAATCCCGAAGTGGGGAGTCGCCGTAACAGTCTCACAGGGGAATTTATGAGTGGCTGTCCACGCTTATATCAACCCGCCTTAGCCAATGGCACACCGCTCGATAAGGCATTTAATAAATCACAATGGCCTTTGCTGATCAGTAGTTACAAATCCCACACCATGAGCTCTATGAGTATTGGCTCGGATCGTTTACGCCAAGTACACCCTAATAATCCGGTGCGACTGAACGAGAAAACCGCCACTCGCCTTGGGATCAGCACAGGTGACACGGTCAAGATCAGCACGCCCAACGGCAGCGTTATTGCCTTAGTGGAATGTGTTGCCGGAGTGCACCCTGACTGCATCGCTATCGAACACGGTTATGGCCATAAGGAACTCGGCGCGCGGGACGTAGTGATCGACAACCTTAAAATCGCCGCCAATCCGCTGATCCGAGTCGGCATCAATATGAACGACTTGAATCTGTTTGATCCGAGTCGCCACGGCCGCTACCCGCTGGTGGATTGGGCAAGTGGCGCTTCGGCCAGACAAGGGCTGCCAGCTAAGATTGAAAAACTAAGCTAACCGCCGAGCATAGATGGCACTTAAGAAGCTGCCCTTTGGCAGCTTTTTCTTTAGCGTTAATTCAATCTGATTAAACCTAATCGCATCATTAATGCTTGCTAGCTATGCCTATTCGCGAATAAACCGAGGAATAGTGATCTTTTTTACTCAATTTAGGTATATAGATCCCGATAACGCGTTTCATAGAAATAAACCACATATTAAAATCACAGCTATATTTATCAGTATATCTAGCTCGAAATATCGAGCTTTCAATAAAGAACTGCAGTTTTTGAGTCAGTTAGACTCATCAGGAGTATCTCAGTGTTCAACTCTTCATTACGTAAAAGCCTTGAAGTGAGCGAAAGCAAACGCCAAGAGGCAGAGTCGATCATCGACTCGATTAAGCACAGTATTGCCACAGTAGAATTTACGCCTGATGGAATAATTCTCGATGCTAATGCGTTGTTTTTAAAAACGGTAGGTTATTCACTTAATGAAGTCGTAGGCCAACATCACAAGCTGTTTTGCTCGGCGGCTTATGGTAATTCTGCTACCTACCAGCAATTTTGGAGCAATCTAAAAGCAGGTCATCCACAGGAAGGCAATTTTGCACGAGTGAATAAAAATGGCCAAGAGATCTGGCTTAGAGCGACTTACTTCCCCATCAAACAGGCAGGTAAAGTCGTTAAAATAATGAAAACAGCCGCTGATATCACCCAAGATAAGCACCAACTTGACGACCAAGCGGCCATTTTTAATGCCTTGAATCGCTCGCAAGCCATTATTGAATTCACTACCGATGGCACGATTTTGAAAGCCAATACTAACTTCTTAAAGACAATGGGCTTTAGCAAAGAGCAGATTATTGGTAAACACCATCGTATTTTCTGTTTTGATGAGTTTTATCGACAAAATCCACACTTTTGGGACGATCTAAAGCAAGGTCGATATAGCAGCGGTCTCTTTGAACGCAAAAATGCTTATGGCGATTCGATTTGGTTAGAAGCGGCATACAATCCTATTATGGATGAGCAAGGTAAAGTGGTTAAAGTGATTAAATTTGCGAGCGATATCAGCAAGCGGATCGAGCAAAGCCACGCTGTACGTGAAGCCGCCAATATTGCACTGACCACGTCACAACGTACCGTCGAGCAAGCAGAACAAGGCGTACATTTACTCAATGCGACGGTAAATACCTCTAATGTTATTGCCGAGCAAACCCATAAAGCGACCTTGGCGATAACTCAACTCAATGAACAATCTCAAAGTATTCAAGCCATAGTCGCAACCATTAGTTCGATTGCCGATCAAACTAATTTACTGGCATTAAATGCCGCAATTGAGGCCGCACGAGCAGGGGAACAAGGCCGAGGTTTTGCCGTTGTCGCCGATGAAGTGAGGCAGCTCGCTTCCAGAACCAGTAAATCAACCAGTGAAATTGCCGCCGTAGTCACTAAAAATACCCAGCTCACCACAAGTGCAACAGACATGATGAACGAAGTTGAAGGTATCGCACAGGAAGGGAAACAACAGTTAGCCGAGGTAACTTTGGTGATGGGAGAAATACGTAGCGGCGCGGAAAACGTCTCAGCAATCGTGTCGCAGCTATCAGTCAATAACAATTAATTGCTAGCATTTAATCGCGCTATCAAGGATTGCATGGCGCTTTATCTAAAAGACAAAACGCCAACCTATTGCTTTTACGTCAATCAATAATCAGTTTTACGACCTTCATAGGTGGCGCGCATTTGCTGTACAAGAACCTCATCGTAAGCACGTAATCCGCTCATCACTAAGGTTTTTATACCTGTGCCAACTAAAGTGTCGCCACTGTGTAATTCAAAATGCAATGTCACATCGCCACGTTTACCGTCGATTTTTAAATCTTGGCCAACGAGTGATAAGGTCACTTGCACAAAATCGAGAGTGGTTAAGTCAAACGACATACTTTCGTAAATCACTAAAGGCCGTTCTGGGTTGATCATCACTTGATGTTGTTTCATCAAAGGGATAAGGATATCGATAAAATTATGCCCAGAGAAAGCAACATATTGACGAATAAAGGATTCGGTCTGCGCATCGCAACAACTCACATCGCCATGACGGCTGACATTAAGATAGGTTTTTTCACGACTATCGCGAATCGAAAAACTCTCGCTCACTTGTTCAGGGAATTGCAGTTCGACGCTATCACCCACCATACCCGCAAAGCTAAACTTCATGCTCTGGCTCAAACCATATTGAGTCAATACTAGGGCAAACAGTAAATCTCCCGGTACGCAAAAGCGTTTTGCCCCCACATCGTGGATAGGATTAAAGTCCTGCGCAATTTTCTTCGCGAAGTCACTGGCTTGTTGTGCTGAAACGGAAATAGCTTGATTTTGCTTAGAAAAATAAGGCGCTAGAAACATATAAACTCTATTTGTAATAACTCAATACAGGGATGGATAACAAAATTATCACGAGTCTACCTTAAATTAGGTATTTAACTCACCCGATGACTTGACCCACGTAAGGCGTACAAAGTAACACCCTGCCCACATTTGTAAAGCCAAACAAATGACAGGGGTATCAGGATCTGTTGACGTTTCAGGTTTATTCTGCAGATATTAGGCGGAATTTTATGCAAGATAGAGCCTTTATGGCGAGATGACGCGACATATTACAGCCGATAATGCCGCAGAAATGTTAGCTAAATAAGACCGTTTTCATCACTCGTGACTCATTCAAAATAACTCAACATCATTTTTCATTTGGCGAGCAATACCTTGTCAGAACAAATAACATCTAAAACGTAAGTATTGCCTAGCCACCGATAAGCCAAGGAATAAATCGTTAGACCTTTTTAAATTCACGCTTTAACTGAAAACCATCGTCAGTGGCTAACTGCTCTAGCACTTCGATACGCTGACGAAGGATGGCTAACTCGGTCTGAAAAGCTTGGTTTTCGGCCACTTGCTCACGCGTCGACACACCTTGTTTGTTGCGAATTTTCATTATAGCGACCACATATCCGCCAACAATTGCGAGTATTGGGATAAGTAAAGCGAGGGCACCAGTGTTCATAGTCATTTCCTTTATCTATTGGCGTTATCGTTATCAAGCTCAACATTTAGGTCTGCTTATGACGCTTAATCAATGTCAAAGTCAGAACATGAAAATAAGTATGCGCAAGACAACCGCAATCAACCAGTGACAAAAGTCATGAGATTTAGCGAAACAGTGTCATTCTTTATCAAAACTATCCACAACAATAGCGCCCATAGAGGCTGGCATAGTGATCACTATGATCCGTTTTATAGAGGTTAATGGGTCCTCAAAAAATGGCACTTTATCGAGGCAAAGCAGCACGAGGAAAACCACGAGGGCAGTGAGCAAATACGCCACCACGATACGAAAAATAAACACAGGAACGCGGGAAGCAATATTCTGTTGGAACACGCTGTGATAGGTGAATACCCCAAGAAAGAGCAGCGATAAACTAAAAAGCATACCGATATTCAATAAAGGTAAAGTCTCACCGAGATGCCACGCTTCCTCAGAAAATGCAACGGGAACCGCAAGGGCAAAAGCCCCTACGCAAACTTGACTCGCATCTTCGGTGTTAAAACTAAATTTCATGCTGATCGCTCCCTAATCTTCCAATCTATTTGATTAGTCGAAAATAACGTTCGGTGAAGATGCGCTTATTACTGGGGTATTAAGTGCGATACAACACTTTAACCACATGCCAGCCAAACTTAGTTTTCACTATATGCGGCACCAGTAATTCACCTGAAAATGCAACCTTATCGAACTGTGGCACCATTTGGCCTTTTTTGAACTCGCCTAAATCGCCACCTTTTTTGGCCGAAGGGCAAGAGGAAAAACGCTTAGCGAGCACAGCAAAATTAGCACCATTATTCAGCTGCTTAACAATATCCTCAGCCTGTTCTTTGTGTTTCACTAAAATATGCACGGCGGCAGCGGTTTTAAACATGTCATTTCTCACTTTGGATTAACGTCCCGTGCAAAGGGAAGATTGGCGCCCCGAGTTTGCCCTCGATCACACCACTTCCATCGGCACAGGTTCTACTGACTAAAAGGTTTTAGATCCAACGCATAAGTGCGTTATTGGCCCATTATCGACCCTATTAACCTAGAAAATTTTCTGCCACCACTGCAAAGGGTCGCCGCAGTTATTCACAGGACGATAGGTCGCAGCTAATGCCGGAAGCGCATCGACATTGCTGCAAGTGGATTCCTTAGCCACACCTGTATCTCGGTCAAAAAAGCCCTTCACTACGCCGTTCACTGGGATTGAGCGCAAACTAATAGGTGGACGTTCCTTTAAGAAGGCAAGATACACGGCCATGGCACCACTACTACCATACAAACTGGTTTTGCCGTTATCGTCACGCCCAACCCAAATAGCGGCGACGTTACGCTCATCAAAGCCCGCAAACCAAGAGTCGCGGCTATCGTTACTGGTGCCAGTCTTACCCGCCAGTCCAACGCCAGGGAAGGCATTACCTAAACGCGTTGCCGTTCCCGTATTCACTACTTGCTGCATAGCAAATTGAATTAAGAAATCTGTCTCAGGTGCTATAGCTTGCTCTTTGGGCAATCGCGTCACAGGCAATGGATTCTTATCAGAATCTAGCACAGCGGTCACTGTGGTTAACTTACGGTAAACACCGCTATCAGCTAAGGTTTGGTACACTTGCGCTACCATTAATGGCGAGCCATTGACGGCGCCGAGTAACATGGAGGGATACTCGTTTAACGGCTCCTGCCAACCCGATTTAGCCAATGTTGTGGCGACCGCATCCACACCCACAGCAATTCCAAGATTTACCGTCGGTACGTTCATCGACTTTTTCAATGCCGTTAACAAAGGCACCTGACCACTGAACTTCTTATCAAAGTTTTGTGGTGACCATGTCTTACCTTGCTCACTTTTCAAGGTAATAGGTTGATCTTTAAGAGGTGTCGCTAAGGTAAATTGGCTATTAGGTGCCAGAGCCGTAGCATACACAAAAGGCTTAATTAACGAGCCAATAGGACGACGAATTTCAACCGCGCGGTTAAAGCCATCAAATCCTGGGGTTTTATCGCCGACCATAGCCGCAATACCGCCCGTGTATTTGTCGGTCACGACCATACCAATCTGCAATGATTTATTGCTCTTATCTAAGCTTTTGAGGGTTTGAGTCACCGCAATTTCGGCGGCTTCTTGGGCCATAGGATCGAGCGTGGTATAGATTTTCACCCCAGATTGCTTCAATAGCGCATCGCCATAACGCTCGTTCACTTCCTGTTTTACCAGAGCGAAGAAGGACGGCAATTTCTGGTGTGCTGGTTTATTGAGATTACGGATCCCTAAGGGTGACTCTACCGCCACCTTGTACTCAGCCGTGGTTAAATCCCCCGCATCCATGAGTAAACGCAATACTAGATCACGGCGTTCTTGAATACGATCCGGATATTTCCATGGATTGTAGTAAGACGGTCCCTTAATCGCAGCCACTAAGAATGCCTGCTGGGAGATAGTCAACTCACTGATAGGACGGCCGAAATAGAAACGTGAGGCCAACCCCATACCATGGACGGCACGGGATTTATCCTGCCCCATATACACTTCGTTAAGATACGCTTCGAGGATTTCGTCTTTGCTGTAACGAAAATCAATAATGACCGCCATTAAGGCTTCGCGCACCTTACGCAGCAAGGAACGCTCACTCGAAAGGAAAAAGTTTTTCGCTAACTGCTGAGTTAACGTCGAGCCACCTTGCACAGTGCGACCGGCGCTGATGTTCACAAAAGCCGCGCGCGCAATCGCGAATGGATTCACACCATGGTGTTCATAAAAACTACGATCTTCCACCAGCAGTAACGCCTGCACGATTGACTTTGGCATTTCTTCGGTCGGCACAAACAGCCTGTCTTCACCGTCGCCAGTAATAATGCGGTCGAGCAATACTGGCTCAAGGTGGAATACGGCGAGTTGACGCTTGTCTGAGACTCGAGTGACCGAACTGATGCCATTGCTGTCGAAACTGATCATGACTCTTTGTTCGACTTGATCGCCTTCTGGATGCAAAAACGGTCGACGCCACAATTCAATACGAGTGCTCGATGCCGAAAACTCTCCCACTTGGCGCGGGTTAGCGACTTTGCGATAGCCGAGCAACTTAAGCTCAGCCATCATTTGCGGATGGCTGACTGCCGCACCGGGATACAGCGCCATAGAACGACTAAACACCTGTGCTGGCAAATGCCATTTTTGGCCTTCAAATTTTTGCGCAATAATTTGATCAAGATAAATGCTGTAAAAAGTCACTACAGCTAATCCAGCCATGCCTAATTTCCAACTGATAGACCAAATTCGTCGAAATAAACCGCGGCCATGATTAGCCCGACGGGAAGCGGGTGATTTTTTTGTCATCTTAGTTGTCATATCTACTTCATCATTCATGCATTTAAAGACATCAGCCATAGGCACAAAGCTAACGTGGTGCGAATCAAAGTGCTTCATAACAAAATGTTATAAAACCAGCGGCGTTGTGCTTGCTAGGGCTGAGCTAAACCCAAGGTTTTCTTCTTGGTAAATTTTGTCGGCAGTGTATTTACAGGATCGTCTGGCCACAGATGTTTTGGATATCGACCGCGCATTTCCTTTTTCACTTCCACATAAGGTCCCTGCCAAAAGCTGGCTAAATCTGCCGTCAAGGCTAATGGACGCTGGGCCGGAGAGAGTAATTCCATCGTCACCTTTAGTTTGCCCTGCGCCAACATAGGACTCTGCGCCATGCCAAAGGTTTCTTGCAGACGTACACGCAGTAGCGCACGCCCAGACTCGTCATATGCTATTGGCGCAGAGGTACCGGTGACTAACGGCCAGGAAGTTGGCAATAACTCGTCAAGTCGATGTTTCTGCTGCCAGCTCAAACAGTTTGCCACAAAACCAAAGCAATCGAGCTTAACTAATTGCTGCAGATTATTCACATTTTCGAGGTAAGGCGCCAGCCAAGTTTCTAGGCTCGCTAATAATGCTTCATCATCAACCTTGGGCCAGTCACCGCCCGCGTCAAACTCAGTTGCCAGTTTGAGCCTGTGTTGAAACTGTTCTAAGTTAGCGTTCCAATTGAGGATTTGTAATCCTTGCTGGCGAATATAGCCCAGTAAGGCCGCGACAATTTGCTTACGTTCAGGCTTAGCAATCGTCTCGGTTTTTACTAAAATTTGTCCGACCTTGTATTGGCGCTGCGCAATCACTCGACCTTTAGCTTCATCCCAGCCACAGATCTCATGAATGTCCAGCAAACCTTTTAGCTCGCCGTCGAACAAGCTTGGCTGAAGCTGACTCGCTAAGTAAATCCGCCCAGCGTTTCTGCCTTCAGTTTCTTGAAAATCCGCCACCACCATCCACGGCGTTTGCGCCAATGCATCATCGGCTGCGAGCACGACGCCAGTACCATTGGCTAATTGGTAGCCCTCAACACCGCGGGCCTTAGCGATACGATCCGGATAAGCAAGTGCTAATAATAACCCCACATCGCTGTGGTGTGCATGGGTCGCTATCTTAGACAAATCCGCTGCTAATCCTAGCTTTTTCTGCCACTGTTTTGCCTGTTGCCCAGCTTGTCCATGACAGGCAAAGTGCAGGTAATTCATGATATCGGCGCCCTTTTTAGGCAAACCACGCGCCTCTAAAACCCCCGACAACAAGCAGGCCAAACTGCCCAATTGCGTTGCTTGTTCGTTAGCATTATTGACTCCCCCATTGTTTGCGCCCAAACTTTTTGCGCCCAATAACATATGAGCAAGCCTTGGGTGACACCCTAGCTCGTAGGCCGCTTTACCGTGGGGAGTGAGTTTATTTTGAGCATCGACCATGCCTAAATCTTGTAACAGTTTCCACGCCAGCGCCTCATGCACACTTGGTGGCGGCGTTAACAACATCAAGTCGCTAAAGGATTTTGCGCCCCAGTAAGCACAATCGTGGGCCATAGCCACCAGATCCGCTTGGCTGATCTCGGGTTCATCGGCCCTGAGCATGCGACCATGTTCTTCTTGGCTCCACAGGCGAACACACACACCCGCTGATAAACGCCCGGCGCGACCACTGCGCTGAGTTGCGGAGGCTTGGCTTATACGTTTCAAGCCTAAGCGAGTGACACCGGTTTTAGGGTTAAAACTCGCTTGTCGTTTATAACCACTGTCGATGACAAACCCTATGTCTTCAATAGTTAAACTCGATTCCGCCACGTTAGTGGCTAGCACAATTTTACGCCTGCCATCTATAGTTGCAGCGATCGCGCTATCTTGCTCGGCACCCGAAAGTTCACCATAAAGAGGGCAAATCAAAAAAGCATCGTCCGCTAAGCGCTCGCGCAAAAACTGCTGTAATCGTAAGATCTCCCCTTTACCGGGTAAAAACACGAGCACGGCATTATTGGCAGCCGTTTTATCAACACTGGCACTGCTGCTGGCCGAGACCAGTTCGAGCACGCAGCGGCCGAGGTGATCGATCCAATGCTGCTGAGTTGGCACAGGGCGATATTCGATGTCGACAGGAAAACTCCGGCCTTCGCTGTGCAAGGTCACCGCTTCTGGCATGAGTTCAACTAAAGCAAGACCTGATAGAGTCGCTGACATAGCTAATATCTTTAAATCGTCCCGCAGTGAAGCTTGCACTTCGAGCGCTAGGGCAAGACCTAAATCTGTGGTGAGGTGACGTTCATGAATTTCATCGAAGATGATCATTCCAATCCCAGTTAACTCGGGATCTTGTTGGATCATTCGCGTCAGTATGCCTTCGGTGACAATTTCTAAACGGGTATTAGCGCTGATTTTAGCTTCACCGCGGACGCGATAGCCGACTTCTTGCCCCACCTTTTGCTGGCGACAGCTGGCAATATAGTGCGCCACACTACGCGCCGCGACACGCCGCGGTTCGAGCATTAAAATGCGTCCGCTGATTTCTGGCCAATCTAACATAGCCAAAGGTAACGCCGTTGATTTACCCGCACCTGTCGGTGCCTCGAGGATCACTTGAGCGTGACGAGAAAAAGCCGCGCGCAGCGGTGCTAATAAGCTATGAATAGGTAGAGAGTTCAAGAAAAAGACATCAGCGGCCAAGACAGGGCGTCAGTGTACTAACAATCGGCTTTGAGTACCATTTCGCAGCAAACATTATCAAGTCAGTGCTGACATAAGTAACAGCTCAAGGCTGCCATGCCCAAGATTACAGCTGTGGATAGGGAGCAAAAATCTCACGCTTTTCGAGCCAAGGTTGACTGAGCCCTGACTGTAGTTCAGCTAAGCGTATCGGTTTATTGATGGCGTAACCTTGAGCATAGTCGACGCCTAAGGCTTGCAATTTCCACCCTATTTCTTGGGATTCGACAAATTCAGCAACCACATCAAACCCCATATCTTGACCAAGTTGGCAGATGGATTTTACGATCGCCTGATCCGCAGAGTCTTCGCAAATATTGACGACAAATTGGCCATCCACTTTCACAAAATCCACATTGAGGCGCTTAAGGTAAGCAAAGCTAGAAAAACCTGCACCAAAGTCATCGAGGGCTAATTTACAATTGAGCGGACGCAGTATCTCGAGTAGCTTTGTCGCTTGATCGAGCTGACTCACAGCCGCGGTTTCTGTGATCTCGATGCAAAGCTTATCCACCAGCTCAGGTTCGGCCATCAAACGCATTTCTAGCCAATTCATAAACTCATGATCGCCCAAAGAGGTTGCCGACAGATTCACAGACACAAGATCCAATTGCTGCCAAATATCTAAATGACTACCACCCCACTTGAGCAAATTATCGATCACCCAAAGATCAACCTTAGAAGCCAAGTTGTATCGCTCGGCGGCGGGTAAGAAGATAGCAGGAGACACTATAGTGCCGTTAGTCTGCACCATACGCAGTAGGATCTCTAAATGTAAGCCAGTTTCCTCGCGGTTTAACGGCACTATGCTTTGAAAATAAAGCTCAAATTGGTTTAACGCGAGTGCGCCGACGATATCTACAGAGGCCATCATCTCGGTGTAGAGACGGTTCATTTTAGGATCGCTCGCACTGTATAAATGCCAACCATTTCGGCCTTGATCCTTCGCCAATCGACAAGCAGCGTCAGCTTGACTCATGACGGTATAAATATCGGCAGATTTTTTATCTAGCCTAGCAATCCCCATACTGACACTGACATTGTGACTACGACTTTCCCAAATAAACTCATGATTTGCTAACTGGGTACAAATCCGCTTAGCAATCTGTTTCGCAGAGTCCACATTGCAGTAATGCATCAGGATACCAAACTCATCGCCCCCTAAACGGGCAACTATATCGCCTTTACGTACGAGCTGTTTCAAACGTAATGCGACTTGGCAAAGTAGCTTATCGCCCGCCTGATGGCCACTGATATTGTTAATGACTTGGAATTGGTCTAAATCGAGAAACGCCACGCAAATAGGCATATCGTCATGGGCATGTAGTAGGTTTTCTAATAGGGCTTCGAAATGTAGCCGATTAGGTAAACCCGTAAGTGCATCATAATTGGCATGGAACGACAGCTCATCGGCTAAGCGGTACTTTTCACTGACATCTTCGGCAATCATGACTAAAGTATCTTTATCGCCGCTAATCTGGCTAAAACTCAGTTTTAACCAAGTTAATTGATGAATTGATTTTAAAGGTAATTCACACCAAGCTTGACCGAGCACACCTTCTCGTACCACATGTAAGGTATCGGTTAGCATGGCGTGTTCTTCCTCACGCACCATGTCGAATAAATCATAGCCATGTTGAATTGGCAGGGTTTGCAGAGCGACTTTATTCAGCATAGTCAATTGATCATGCTTATCTAACAAGGCGCAAGCTAAGGGCAACTGGTTGAATACTTCACAGTATTTATGTTCACTGGCAAGCATGCTTAAAGCAATACGCGTCAATTCCATCGCAGAGCCAATCATCACAGCGGCGTGATTAAACTCACTTATAAACTCTTCGCTCCATTCACAACATTCGGAGCAATTGACGGCCCCCAAGGCAATACGGGTTTCGCCAAACACGACTGGCGGCAATACTAATAGACTCTTGACGTCCCAATCCCTTAATAAAGCTCGCTCAGCCTGAGCATCGGCAGGCAAGGTATTCACATCAGCCAGATTTAATAGACGCGGAGTACGGACAAGAGAGCGAAAAAATGGCATTCGTGCCAGGGGCCAGACTCGTGTCTGTTGGCCTTGGGCAAATTGAGGTTTTAAATACAGATTACGCGTGCGTAAACGATCCAGTGACTGGCTTCCGGTTAATACAAATACCCCGTCACAATGCAGTTGCAAAGTAATAGTCTCAAGCGCTCTGTCAACATTCTGCTCTAAGGTTTCTAGCGGGGATTCACTAAAAATACTGACCAAAGCCTGTTGGAGTGGATTAGCTAAACCTACTGACATGAAAAGTCTCTTCCTTACCTAAAAATCCATTTAAGGTATTATCGACGTGCATTAAGTATAGGCTCACAGTGAATTAAACGTCTGCTTGAGTCACAAATTAGCTGATAAATTCAACAGCTAGATTAACGCTCAAATGCGCTTAACGTCAAAGTGCTCGCTAAGATAATCCATATTAAGCCCTCCAAAAGGATGATAAACCGATGCAACAAAGGCTATTCCTCGGCTTCGCTCCCACAGATAGTCAAAGGGTATATCTAAGTGAATTGCAGCAGCAATTGATATGCCACCTTAATCCTGAGGCGAAAACGGTGAGTGTCAACAATTTGCATTTAACGCTCTGCTTTATAGGTCAAGCTAACAACGAGCAAAAAATCGCCCTCCTTAATGCGGTTGACCGCTTAGTGAAGCCAAGATTTAGCGTTCGGCTTAACCAGCTCGATGTATGGCCTAATGCGCAAGTATGTTGCTTGAAAGGCGATGATATTGAGCCGCCGTTAGCGCAATTAGCTAAAAAAACGCAAGAAATTGCCGACCGACTGCAATTACATCGGAATGAGCACAGCTTCTGCCCGCACATCAGTTTATTTAGAAAAGCAAAACAATGGACACTAGATGAGTCGGCTTTATTGCAACTCAAAGGTATGAATACGCTGACGTTAACGCCCGATAATTTGCATTTATACCATTCAAAAAGCACAAGCACGGGTGTCGAATATCACATCCTAAATTCTTGGACACTCGGTTAACCTTAATCAAAAAAAAAGCCCGAGTATCCACTCAGGCTTTATTTTTCAACTTATAAATCAATTTATTAATCAATACTAGAATAAAAAAAATAGCAGTTAACTAGAGAGCGATGATGAAGAAATACCTATTCGAGTAAACGTAAGGTTTCGCGATAGGCACGCTTTTGCTCGTAGGTTTGTAACCGCAGCATAAACTCATCAGTCTTAGTCATTTCAGCATTCATTTTCAACGCTTCGATCGCTTTCTGCTGCGTCGAAATAGCAGCACCAAAATCGCCTAACTCCGCATAAGCCGCGGCTAAATTATCAAGATTTGTAGGATCGTTTTCATTCACTTTGAGTAATTTTAAGGACAACTCGACCGCTTTATTGCCATCACGATATTCAGCTTCGGGACAAGTTGCTAAAATCCACGCCACATTGCCCAAAGCAACATCATCACCCACTTGGGAAAATTGCTCGACCGCTTTACCGCAGTTTCGCTGCACACCGTCACCGCCAGACGCATAAATAAAGCCTAAACGGAATTGAGCCCAACGACTGCCCTGCTCACTCAACGCTTTATACCAATGCTCAGCGACTGACAAGTCACGCTTGATCAATTGGCCTTCAAATGACAGATCCGCTAAGGTTTGCTGCGCTTTTTCATGTTGTTGTTCGGCGGCAAGTGAAATCCAGTGCAATCCAGTCGGCACTTCTTGCGACACAAAACGTCCGGAGAGATACATTAATCCCAGCAAAAATTGGGCATCGGCATCACCTTGCTCTGCCGTCACTTGAATATGCACAAACTTACTGGCCGCAAGTTCAGCTGCTGGCTGCGGGATAGAAAATGCGTGCGCCGCAGAGCTCAGCCCAATTGTTAAGCTTAAACCTGCACCTAAAACCCATAATCTGTATTTCACTTGCTTACCTCTCTTAAAAACAACTGCCCTCAAAGTTAGCCAGAATTAACCCCATAAGTCGAGCCTAAATACGCACAAACCTCAGGATAATGGGGGAAGCTAAGCCAAATGGAATGTCAAATTTAAAAAGTGAAACATGTTATTGTATAATTTAGTGGCATATTTTATTCATAATCTATAATAAAACTGCTGAAATAGACTGGTAAGATGTGATTAACTCGACAGAGTTAAGTGAATCCAGCGAGTTTCATACCGATTTAGTTGACTTAAATCACTAAAGTAGCAAAATAAGCTCTAATTTTAGATGGTTAATTGCATTTATTCACTTATTCTAAACTAAGACTTCCATCAAGTTTTTGTGAGTTTAATTGACGTAAAATGCTTATTTAGAATACTCTTACTTTCGTTTTAATCAATCGAGGAACACCAACATGGCTCTGATTGGTAAGCCAAAACCTGATCCAACTTTGGAATGGTTTTTATCACACTGTCACATTCATAAGTACCCTGCAAAGAGCACTCTTATCCATGCTGGTGAAGACTCAGATACCCTTTATTACATAGTAAAAGGTTCTGTAGCGGTATTGATTAAAGATGAAGAAGGTAAGGAGATGATCCTTTCTTATCTGAATCAAGGTGACTTTATCGGTGAACTAGGTTTGTTTGAAGAACAAGCCGAACGTACCGCTTGGGTTCGTGCTAAGCAAGCTTGTGAAATCGCTGAGATTTCATATAAGAAATTCAGACAGTTAATTCAAGTTAACCCTGAAATTCTGATGAAGCTGTCTGCGCAAATGGCCTATCGCCTACAAAGTACCAGCCAGAAAGTGGGTAACCTTGCATTTTTAGACGTTGCAGGCCGTATTGCTCAAACTCTATTGCATCTGGCTAAACAACCTGATGCTATGACACACCCTGATGGCATGCAGATTAAGATCACTCGTCAAGAAATAGGTCAAATTGTTGGCTGCTCACGGGAAACTGTGGGTCGTATCTTGAAGATGTTAGAAGAACAGAATTTGATCCAAGCTCATGGTAAGACAATCGTGGTATACGGTACCCGTTAAGTTAGTCTTCAGCTTGATTTAAGCCTGCCTTATTAAAGTGGCCTAGAATAAATTCTAGGCCATTTTTTATTGGGGAGCTCAAATGAAACGGCTGTTTTTAATCTGTTTTTTCAGCCTATTCACGCTGGTGCATCCAATAATCTTGCATGCCGAACCTATTGAATTAGAACATTATCAAGCCAAGGCGTTAGTTAACTCTGGGCAAATATTGTCCTTAAACGGTACACTCGCCGTAGTGAATCAATTTTGCCAAGGTGAACTAATTGATGCTCATCTCTATCAAGAAGATCATAAATGGCGCTATGATTTGCAAATCAAAGTTCAGCGTGGCCAAATCGTTAATCTCAGTATTGATGCAACTAATGGTCAAGCCGATCAATCAATAGCACTACCGAGCGAATGTCGAAAACATGAAACTGTTACTCGTTGAAGATAACCCAATGCTAGTCACCGAGCTGGAGAAACAACTCAAACTCGCTGGCTATGTAACCGATATTACAGACAAAGCGCTTGAAGCCGATTATCTGATCAAAGAAACCCAATACGATTGCGTAATCTTAGACATAGGTTTGCCCGATGGCAACGGCCTCGAACTGCTCGAAGGCTGGCGAAATCAAGGGATCAGCACTCCAGTTATCATGCTGACTGCCCGCAGCCAATGGCATGAAAAAGTAGAAGGTTTTAATGCTGGCGCCGACGATTACTTAGGTAAACCTTTCCACGCACAGGAATTATTGGCCCGAATCCAAGCTTTAATCCACCGTGCACATGGTCGTCTAAACACCTCAAGTAAACAATTGAGTTATGGTGGCGTGGTTTTAGATGAAGCAGAACAAACGGTAAAAGTGGCCGAGCAACTATATGAACTCACAGCAATGGAATTCAGGCTGTTAAAAATCTTCCTCATGTCACCTAAGAAGCTGTTATCTAAGACGCAGCTAACCGATAAGCTCTATCAGTTTGACGATGAAAAAGAGAGTAATGTGGTCGAGGTTTATGTCACCCATCTACGCAAGAAACTGGGTAAAACCACAATCGAAACCCGTCGCGGCCAAGGTTACATCTTCCACGGCATTATTGAATGATCTCGATCCGCACTAAGCTCAGTTTATGGTTAACTGGCTTACTCGTGTTAGGTACTGTGATTGGACTGATACTGTTTGAGTCCATGCTACGTCAGGCCTTCCACGACTCTATTATCAATCGCTTAGAAGAAGATCTCGAACATATCATGCTGGCAACCCATATCCATGATGGGGAGATCAGCATAGATCAAAGCCAGCTTTCCAGTTTCTACAAGCCCGCCTATTCAGGCCGTTATTTTCAGCTTAACCTGCCAAATGAAGTGATTCGCTCACGCTCCCTGTGGGATATGCAGTTAGATATCGAGCCATTGGCACCGAATCAAACCCGCGTCTGGCAAGCTAAAGGGCCAAAAAATAACGATATGCAGTTGTTATCACTGGGATTAAATTCCAGCAGTGCCAATGTCAGCGCCACCTTAACCGTTGCGCAAGATTTGAGTATCGGTAGACGCGTGTTTAGCGAGGTTTATGGCACTAAGCTTGGTGTCAATCTGGCGATGTTAGTTGCTATGATCGCGGGGATATTCTTGATCCTACGTCAATCCTTTAAGCCAGTTAAGCACATACAGCACGCACTTTCTCGGCTAAGACAAGGGGAAATTAACGCGCTGGAGCTCAATAATATTCCTCCCGAAGTACAACCATTAGCAAAAACCTATAATGAACTACTTGAGTACACAGCCAAGCAAATTGAACGTAGCCGCAATAACTTAGGTAATTTGAGCCATGGGCTTAAAACGCCACTTGCCGTGATGCAGCAACAGGTTGAAGCTCTTGGCCTCAAAGATCCTGAAACTGCCATTGCCCTGCAGCAGCAACTTGATTCGATTCACAAGATGGTCGAGCGTAAACTGGCTGCGGCGAGGATCACTGGCGACATGCTCCCCGCAGCGCAATTGGTTATCCCTAGGGATTTACATAGCCTAGCCAACACGCTAAATAAGGTTCACCGCAATAAATCCATTGAATGCAATTTCGAACTCGATCCCAATATTCTCAGACTGCCTATTCACAGAGAAGATGGCATGGAGCTCTTAGGCAACCTGCTAGACAACGCCTTTAAATGGGCCCAGAGCCGAGTCAGCATTCAGCTATCGCGTCAGCAAGAGCGTCTCTGCCTTTGTATCGATGATGATGGTCCAGGGGTTGCTGATGATGAGCTAGATAAGCTCACACAAAGAGGAACAAGGCTTGATGAGTCTGTAATGGGTCACGGTTTAGGATTATCAATAGTGAAAGAAATTGCCGAGCAATACGAGATTGAACTGCAGTTTAATCACAGCACTCGCTTAGGTGGATTGAGGATCGAGCTGACCTTTAGCTAGCCCAGGCTATGTCAATCGTATTAAATGCCTTGTTTGAAATATCCATAAAAAACGCCATCGAATTGATGGCGTTTTTTTTATGCAGAAAGCAATTTGAGGACGTTAGGCTTTATTCACATTGGTGCTTTCAAAAATCTTGTCGGCAGACGCCGCCACAAATCCTGTGTAGAGCTCGCCATTAGCCATAGGATAACGTAGCGCAAACTCATAGAAACAGCTTGGGATTTCCACTGTCGCGTCAGTAAATTCAACACCAATTTTATCGGCCATAGTCGACGATTGTTCTAATAATACTTCTGGCGAACCTTTGATCTCACCACCTGAACTATTGAGCACAAAGCCCGCTTGCTTCAGAGCATCATTCACTGACTCTAAAGTCTCAAAACCGTCGAGGTGATTGATAGACACAGTGAAATGGTTAGCGCGATAACCAAAAGCCGCTACCCAAGCTGCATATTCACTCTCAGTTAATAAGTCCTGATAGGTTTTAGCATCTAAAGACCAATGACGGCCTGAGTAAATAAAATTGTCAGCGGTAGTCGCTGCAGCGTCCACTTGGGTGATTAAGCCTTGAATAGTTTTTTGCAGCGCAGAACTAAATTCTTCAACCAACAGCTCAGAGATAAACACTTTAGGCTGAGTCGAGTCTGGATGTTCAAAATGCTTAGCGATCAGTTTTTTCTGTTCAAACTTATAATCACCGCAAGGTACATAACCTAACGAAGTGAAATGCTTAGCCAGTACATCCAAATTCACCTTAGCGATATTGAAAGTACGCAGGGCAATATGGTCGTTGATGATCGGCTTACCATGACCCAACAACGCGTGCACTTTTGCCGCAGAAGGGGTCATTTGAATATAGTCTTGCCACAGAGCGGCAAATAACGCGTTGATGTCGGTATGCATAAAAACTCCTTTTATTGTGCTGCGGTTATTGCTGTTATTTTGCCGCGAACACTAAATGTAACGACCTAAATGCCACTGTTGTAGCGTCACACATACCCACAGTAGAAACTCAAGTAACGTTACTGCTTGTTATTAAAAAGGAAGAACATTAGTCCTTCCTCCTCTTTCCCACATATTCTTTACCGCATAAAAGTCAAATCTCTACCCGCTTACAAGCTCAAACCTGGGCTTAATGTCGCGGGTAAACTCACGGCATCAGCCTCGACCGAAGCGACCGGATAAGCACAGTAATCGGCGGCATAGAAAGCGCTCGCCCTGTGGTTACCCGAAGCCCCTACGCCACCAAAAGGTGCCGCGCCAGATGCGCCAGTGATTTGTTTGTTCCAGTTAACAATCCCAGCACGAATGCGCGCGAGGAAATAGTCATAATCTTCACGGCTATCGGCCAGTAAGCCCGCAGACAAACCATAACGCGTTTGGTTAGCCAGTTTAATCGCTTGATCGAAATCGCTATAACGCACTAGCTGTAGCAGAGGTCCGAAGTATTCTTCATCCGGCAAGACATCGATAGCCGTCACATCGATAAGGCCAGGAGAGACTAAGCCCGTACCTGCTTCTAGATGGGTCAACTCGACTAACGATACGCCGCCTAAGTTCTGCAGATTCGTCTGCGCCGCAACCATACCTTTGGCGGCAGTTTCAGAAATCATTGAGCCCATAAAAGGTTGTGGCTGCACATTCCAAGGGCCAACTTTAATCTGCTTGACCGCATCAGCTAACATGGCAATCAAGGCATCGCCCCGCTCGCCTTGCTCTACATATAGACGGCGCGCACAAGTACAACGTTGGCCAGATGAGATATAAGCCGACTGCAAAATATCGTGCACGGCAGCTTTGATATCCTGCACACCTTTAATGATCAGTGGGTTATTGCCCCCCATCTCAAGTGCTAAAATCTTGCCCGGATGACCGGCATATTGTTGATGTAAAAAATGACCTGTGCGTGAGCTGCCAGTAAAGAACAGACCATCGAGCTGCGGGTGAGAAGCCAGTGCTTTACCCGTTTCCACTTCACCTTGAACTAAGTTAAGCACGCCAGCAGGCAGACCCGCTTTATCCCATAGGCTAACCATCAGCTCAGCAACTTTAGGCGTCAATTCAGAAGGTTTGAAAATCACAGTATTCCCAGCCAACAGCGCCGGGACTATGTGACCGTTCGGCAAATGACCGGGGAAGTTGTAAGGACCGAACACCGCCACAACGCCGTGGGGCTTATGGCGGATAACCGCGCGTCCCGCTGGTGTATCGTTGGCTTCAGTGCCCGTACGTTTATTGTAAGCCGCGGCTGATAGCGCAATTTTGCCTATCATGGCGCCGACTTCGGTCGCAGTTTCCCACTGAGGTTTACCCGTTTCTTGGGCAATCGTTTCAGCCAGTTCCGCTTTGTTGGCTTCGAGTTGGCTGCGATACGCTTCGACTATGGCTAAGCGTGCATCGAAACCTAACATAAACCAATCAAACTGCGCGGCGCGCGCGGCATCAACGGCGGCGTTAACTTGTTCTGCTGTAGCAGTTTTACCTGTCCAAATAGTTTGAGCATTGGCAGGGTTAATTGAGGCCACGTCATGACCTTTGCCAGCATGCCACTGACCTTGAATATAATGTGTCATTGGTTATTCCTACATTGCCAAAATACGGATTTGATCGCCTTTTGCGAGCAACAAACCCGCTGCCAGCTCAGGGCTGATAATGATGTGTTCGGATTTGTCGTCCACAGCCAGTGCGGCAGACGTCGCTCGATAATTGGCTAATTGAGTATTTGAGATAATAAATTGAGTGTCGGCTTCGACCATGTCACCAATATCGACGGTTAATAAACGGCTTTCACGCACGCCGCGAATGTCCGATAAACGACACTCAACCGTTGGACCACCATCAAAAATATCCACGTAACCGCGGCATCGAAAGCCTTCGGCCTGCAGCAGACTTAATGCGGGACGGGTATTGGTATGCACTTCGCCAATCACTTTCTGCGCTTCTTCCGGTAATAGACAAACATATACCGGATTTCGTGGCATCATTTCGGCCATAAATGCCTTTTTACCCAAACCAGAAAGATAATCCGCCTGAATAAAATCAATGCCTAAAAAGTGTTTTTGCAGCCAGCCATAGAAAGGTGAATGACCATCGGTATCGCTCACACCGCGCATTTCGGCAATTACAGTTTCGCCAAAACGTTGCGCATGTTGCGCTAAAAACAGAAAGCGACTGCGGGATAACATGCGGCCATTGTTGCCCTTGCGATACGCTTCACGCAAAAACAGGGTGCACATTTCGGCGGCGCCAGTGTAATCATGGCAAAGGGTGAGGGTTTCGACCTCGTTACGCACGTCAATTTGTTCGGAATGATAGACTTCAGTACCGAGTCGATAATGGTAGAAAGCATCTTCCATTCCCACGGCCGCTTCGATAGCGCACGTCCCCACCACTTCACGGGTGTCGGTATCTTCCAGCACCATCAGATAACCTTCATCGAAGGGCGCATCGACGGTTTTGACGAATGAGGCTTCTGCTCGCGCAATTTTATGTCTGAGCAAATCGGCATTCACGGGTAATGACGTAAAACCATGACCAGACTCTTCGGCAATTTGATATAAGGCTTCAAAATCGCCAGCCTGAATAGGACGTATGATTAACATCTTAGTGTCTCCTCACTTTGGCTTGCCGTGCATCAAGGCGCCTCTCTTCAAAAAGACAGGTAATGATGCACGTAAGTATTCCCTGACAAAAAAGGAGTGCGAATAAATTCAGCACTCCTTTGGTCATTTAGGCGGCAGCAATGCTCGCCACAGCACGTTCAAAACGAGCTAGACCTTCAGCAATATCTACCTCAGGGATCACCAGAGAAGGAGCAAAACGTACCACGTTAGCACCCGCCATCAGGCTCATTAAGCCTTCAGCGACAGAGGCCACCAAGAAGTCGCGTGAACGGCCTTGGTATTGTTCATTAAGAACTGCCCCTAACAGCAAACCTTTACCGCGTACTTCTGAAAATACATGATATTTTTCATTGATTTTGTTCAAACCATCGCGCAATAACTGCTCGCGATGTTTAACGCCGTCTAACACTTCAGGGGTGTTCACTACGTCTAACACAGCATTACCGATAGCGCAGGCTAATGGGTTACCGCCATAGGTAGAACCGTGAGTGCCCACTTTTAGATGTTCAGCAATCTCAGCCGTTGTCAGCATAGCTGCGATAGGGAAACCACCGCCGAGTGCTTTAGCTGTGGTTAAAATGTCAGGCACTATTTCAGTACCCATGTAAGCGTACAGTTCACCAGTACGGCCCACACCCGTTTGGACTTCATCAAAAATCACTAGTGCATTGTGCTTATTAGCCAATTCACGCAGGGCTTTTAGGAATGCAGGATCGGCATCGATAATACCGCCCTCGCCTTGCAGCGGCTCAAGCATGATGGCGCAAGTCTTATCGGTTACTGCGGCTTCTAAGGCGGCAACATCGTTAAATGGCAGGTGAGTAATACTCTGCGGCTTAGGACCAAAACCATCGGAATAGGCAGCTTGTCCACCGACACTGACGGTGAAGAATGTACGGCCGTGGAAAGCTTTATCGAACGCTATGATTTCATCTTTCTCAACTCCATGTTTTTCTAAGGCATAACGACGGGCAAGTTTTAATGCGGCTTCGTTGGCTTCGGCGCCAGAGTTGGCAAAATACACTTTGTCGGCAAACGTGCTATTAACTAATTTAGTCGCTAATGCCAAGGCAGGCTCATTCGTCATTACGTTTGACAGATGCCATAATTTTTCACCTTGTGTCTTAAGGGCATTCACAAGGGCTGGATGACAGTGACCTAAGCAATTTACCGCAATACCGCCAGCAAAATCGATAAACTCGTTGCCCTCTTGGTCCCAAACTCGGCTTCCTTCGCCACGAACAGGGATCACGGCAGCAGGCGCATAATTAGGCACCATCACTGCGTCAAACTGGGCACGGTCCAACTTCATATCAACGCTCATTCTTCTTCGTCCTTTGTGTTTGTTTAACGGCGCCTTGCACCGTCAGAGTCCCATAGGTATCTTTATCTAGAGTTAGTGATACTGGGATTGCTTGTGTCTATTAATAACCATTATTAGCGAAAATGTGATCAAAATACCAGTTTTTCACAAACATCAATCCACGCACTTCCACTCAAAGTGCATAAAGATTGCAGTTTAAGAACTATACAAGCGGTTAAGCCTATGGCTTGCAGCATAATTAGTCAGAAAAAAAGTTATTTGCCCCTCATTTTGCTAGCTATTCACTGAATGTGAATAACTACACCATTTTAACGAATCAAGTGTGAAAGCACAAAATGACCAATTTTCGACCTCACTTCAAGGGCTTCGGGTAATAAATTGAACAGAGGAAACACATGGGGCATGTTAGGGTAAAAGCAGCCCGTTATCTCACCACCACAGGCTTTTATTTGGGCGACTAAACGTTCAGAATCTTGCAATAATAGCTCCCGCGTACCCGCAATTACTAAGATAGGCGGCAGGTCTGCCAAGTTTCCCTGTAAGGGGGAAACTTTTGCCGACATAGGATCGGCCCCCGCAAGATAAGCGCCACGTAAGCGCAGCAATGCCTCTATGGTGAAGAAGGGATCGTCGGCTGCGAGTATCAACTCAGTATCCCCCGTAAGTGCTAAGTCTAACGCGGGCGATAGTAAGATACAGGCGGTCGGTAAAGGCAGGCCTAAACGCTTTAATTCCAGCAACAAACTCAGGGCTAAATTGCCGCCCGCCGAGTCACCCATGAGGATCAAATTCTCCGTGCCTTTCAGCTCAATTAACCGCCTATAGGCTTCAAGCACATCATCAAATGGCGCGGGGAAAGGATGCTCAGGTGCGAGACGATAATCCGGAATATAAGCATCTAATTGACAACGCTGGCAGATATCTGCGACCAGTCTTGCATGGGCATGGGGCGTTTTAAAACAGAAGCCTCCGCCACGGATATAAAATAGATTTCCAAGGCGAGGAGGTTCGTTGAGAAGCACATAATGTAACAAGTTTGAGTGTTGTAAGGGGATGGTAGCGCTGACTAACTTATCCGGCCAAGGGAGCCAGCGTCTATCAAGCTCAAGCAACTTTTCACGCACTTGCGCTAAGGGCATTTTGGCCTGTCCACGACTGATGGATGGCCTAGCGACATAGGATAAAATGGTATTTAGTACAGATGCTTGCCAGCTTGGCATATCCCTTCCTCTACTTAAACGCCGCAATCATGGCGCTACGTAGCAGACCGTGGATTACAGCAGATCTAACTTCCTATAGTTTTGTGCTTTTAAGCGCAGTACTTCTTGCTCAGTTAACTCATAATAATCAAACATTAAGCGCTTTTCTTGGGGATCGATTTGACGCATTTCTTCGAGTAATACCACCTTAGCATAACAGTTTGCCCGCGCGACTAATGCCGACAGAGGCGACAATTCTCGATAACTTAAGGTTTGGTCTAACTCCTTTAACAACCGAGTTAAGGGACTCGCTTCAAACTTAAGTAACTCTAATAATTGCCAATTAAGTTTAAGACCATGGTTTAACACTTGTTCAAACACGGCCTTAGCAGGAAACTCAGTGGCAATCACCGCATCATACACTTCCTTATCACGGCTGCTACTGGCTTCTCTTATCCAAGATCCCCATGTTTGGTCGAATAAACGGGCACTTAAACTCAATACAACGGATGTGCCTAACTGATTAAGTAAGGCACTACTATAAACCAAGGCTGAGTCAGTATTATGAAGCTGAGCTAAAGCATTTGCCGCTATGCCACTGACTATGCTGTAGCGCCATAATTTACGAGTAGTCCATAACAACTTAGCATTGCCACTAGGAAGCCAATTTCGCAAACAAAAGTAAGGGATAATGGTGCGAAGGTTTTCGATACCGATGTAATTCATCACTAATTTGATATCAGTGACCCGCACATCTGAGCTCTGAGACCGGCGAGCGCGAAAAGATGGGCTGTTGACCATGTTGGTTAAGTCGCGGCACAACCAACTTAAGTTACTGATCAGTGGTCTTAATCGCGTTGCATCGAGATTTTTTGCCAGCAATAATTCCAGCAAGAGGATTTGCGACTCATTGATATCTGACTTAGCCAGAACAGATTCAGGGGACGCGAGTTGATGCTCGATGGCGTTAATGACAGTTTCATGCAACTGGCTCGATACGGCTTCAAACACTTCTTTAGCTTTAATTTGTTTCATCAAACGCACCAAAATCGCTTCGCGTTCAACATCTAACTTATTTGCATCGGCCTCTAATTCAAGGTCGAGTTCATCCAAAAGAGTCGGGCTCGCTTTTTGCTTTCCGAGGATCAATTGTTGATAGAGTCTATGTTCTATCTCTATAATTTTGCCGGGTCTTACACCGCCCGCAACCGAAATCGCCACTATAAATCTTTCCTATATCGCTAATGCCCGAGTGACGTCAACACAATCAAACTCTCAAAATCATTACAATTTCAGCACATACACTTAATCTTAGCAATAATGCAAAGTCGCAGAACGCAAACAAAGAGTTATATCGGATATTTCCTAGTCAGTTACCCAATAAAAAGGCCTCGACTAGGAGACCTTTAAAAGAAATCGAACTGAATTATTTAAGTTCTTGTTCAAATAACTTATAGATGCGGCGGTATTCATCTAACCAGCTAGAAGGTTGACGGAAACCATGGGGCTCAACAGGATAAATCGCCATTTCAAAGGTTGGTTTTTCCAGTTCAATGAGGCGCTGTACCATACGCACACTGTCTTGGAAGAAAACGTTGTCGTCCATTACGCCACTCATGATAAGCAGTGGTTTAGTTAATCCTTGGGCATGCTCAATAGGAGAGCTGCGCTCATAGGCGATAGGATCGACATCAGGCGTATTTAAGATATTAGAGGTATAAGGCGCATTATAATGTGCCCAGTCCGCCACAGGACGCAATGCAGCTCCAGCTTGGAACAAGTCCGGCGCGGTAAACAAAGACATGAAGGTTAAGAACCCACCGTAAGAGCCACCATAAGTACCGACACGCTTAGTATCGACATGGGTATGAGTCGCCATCCACGTTACGCCATCCTTTAAGTCTTCCACTTCTGGATGACCCATATTGCGATAAATAGCGGTGCGCCAATCTCGGCCGTAACCTTTAGAGCCACGGTAATCCATGTCCATCACAACATAACCTTGTTGAGTCAGCAGGTTGTGGAACATAAACTCGCGAAAATAACCGCTAAAACCATAATCGGCATTCTGCAGATAACCTGCGCCGTGATTGAAAATAACCGCAGGATATTTCTCAGCGCGGGACTTATCATAGCCTTGCGGCAGATAAACTCGAGCGTACACATTGCCAGCACCATGATTTGAAGGTACAGCTACCACTTCTGGCGCTTGCCATGGGTAATTTTTGAAGGCATCACTGGTATAAGACGTCAGCTGCTTTAACTCGCCGCCAATGGGTTGAACATAGAGTTCATTAGGCTGTGTGCGGCGTGAGGCATTGAGTAATAGCTGAGTGCCATCGGGGCTTAAGCTGTAATCTAAGTTGCCATCCCACTGGGTTAGTTGCTCATTTTTACCTGTGGCAAGATTCACGCGGTGAACGTTATAAATGCCGGGGTGACTCTGGTTCGCTTTGTAATAGATGTAATTGGCATCCGGTGACAGCGTAATATCACTCACCACAAACTTGCCTTGGGTTAACGCACGCGGCTTTTCGCCTTGAGCTTTAATATAAAGCTGCGAATAACCGGACTCTTCTGACAAGTAATACAAGGTATCCGTATCCGGTAACCAACCGAATTGGTTGTAGTCGTAATTCACCCATGCATCATCATGCAAACGATGTTCGGTAATGAATTTACCCTTAGCAAGATCGACACTGGCGATCCAGCGATCTTTGTTATCGGTGGCTTCTAGCATCAGGGCTAATTTATTTTCCGACTCATGCCATTGAATCGCACTCTGAGTCCAGCCCCAATCCTGCATCAACTGAATTTTACGTGGCGATTTAGTGCTTTGATAAGTTTCGCCTTTCGCTTTAGCATTTTCAGCTTTCACTTTGGCTAGCACATCTTCATCAAAACCAGTAAGGCCCTCGATTGTGATATCGACTTTTTTATGTTGGTTTAAATCAAGCACAACAAAACGTTGCCCTGGTGGCGTATCTTCAGCCACGCGCGCGCGCACTGGCACTGGGTCGATATAACCTTCGCTACCTAAGTAATTAGGCATGATGTCGTGTTCGCTGCTACCTGTGTAATTTTTATCTGTAAGCGCGACTAAAATATAGCGGCCATCGGGTGATAAACTCAGCTCTGACACCACTTCGCTATCGCCTAAATACCAAGTGCTGGCGGCGAGCGTTGGATCGTTTTTTTGTAATTCATCTTGGTACTGCGCTTTAGCTTTAGCATTTTCTTGCTGCAGCGCTACATACTGAATCAATCTGTGCTGTTGTTTCGCAATATAAGACGTCGGCTCTTTTACACCTTCTGGCGCTTTCGCCATTTTAATTTCAGCAAGTTGCTCGACTAAGCCTGAATCTTGATGAATTTGGAAAACATTGTCGCCCTGCCAATAGGCAATATCGCCATTATTGAGATAACGCACACCATCGATGGCGGTGCGCTGGCGAGTCAATTGGCTGATCTTACCCGTGCTTAATTGCTTAACAAAAATGTTGCCTTGATATAGGTAAGCCTTGTGGGACTTAGTGCGATCAAACACACCAAACTGCTGATCTGCGGCATGTAACTTATCGAGAGCTAGCTCGACGGCGCGACTGTCATTGATGCCTTGCTGATAATAGCTACGCAGAGGTGAAGCACTCGCTTGGCGGGCAAACAGCACGCTTTGGCTATCGTCGCTCCAGTAAGCCTCTTTGGCAAAGATCCCCATCCAATCAGGATTTGCCATAATTTGATTAAGCGTAAGCGCCTGTGAAACTTGTGGCGGTTGGGCTAAGGGAACTTGGAATGCTGGCGGAGCTATTACGGGAGTTGCAGTTTCAGTCGATGTCGCTGCGCACCCTGCCAATACGGCAACCGCTAACGCACTAAAACCCAAATTTCGCATTACGCTTCTCATTTATCCTTCCTTTTATTGTTATCGCAATGGCTAAATGACCCAGTCTACTTATCTGCTGGTTTCGCCTATTCGCGTAGTTTTGCGGCAGTTATAGCATAGTTAATCGCTAAACTTGCTTAAAAGAAGGATAAATCTTGTAACAGAAATTGATAGTGTGGAGAGTTTTTAAGGCGAGGAAATTATACGGACACAGCCGGTTGCGCTAAAAAATTGGCTAACAGTTCGAGACCTTGCTCGGTGAGAATTGATTCGGGATGAAATTGCACCCCATAAAGCGGTAAGTCTTGATGGCTCATGGCCATGATTTCTCGGCCGTGAATTGCATCGTCAAACCAAGCATCGAGTACAAAACCTTCAGGCACAGCATCAACCAGTAACGAGTGATAACGTGTCACGGTTAAAGGCTGATTTAATCCCTTAAATAACCGCTGTCCAGTGTGCGTAATTGCACTGACCTTGCCGTGCATCACCCGTTCGGCACGCACGACATTGGCACCAAAAACCTGTGCCATCGCTTGATGTCCCAAACAGACACCTAAGATTGGCATGCGCGCAGCAAAATGCTCAATCGCCGCAAGGGAAATCCCCGCCTCATTGGGAGTGCAAGGGCCGGGCGAAATCACCAAATGACTAGGCGAAAGCGCCTCGATGTCGGCGATGCTAATTTCGTCATTACGCTTAACCACTATCTCTTGCCCTAGCTGCTGAAAATACTGCACTAAGTTAAAGGTGAAAGAGTCGTAATTATCGATCATTAGCAACATACAAGATCCATTGGTCTAAATGGGTAAAGGTAACGCATATCTAACGGATGAATGCGGGCGCAAATGCTATCACACCTTGTACTTAAGGTTTAACCAATTACGGCGATAAAATACAGCGACAAAAAAGCCAGTCATTAGACTGGCTTAGTTTTTAAAACGACTTGGGCATTTCACCACAGTTATTTAACCACAGTTAAATGACTGCGACGCTTAGGAGGCTCATCTGTCGGTTCAAACGCTTTATCTGTTGTTTCAACAACGGATAAAGATGAATCGACTTCATCGTCCATCAGATAAGCATCTTCGATATCGAAGACAGTGCCAGCACCGTTTTCACGGGCATAAATAGCGACAATCGACGCCATTGGCAACATCACCTGCTGAGGAACACCACCAAAACGCGCATTGAACTCCACACACTCATTGCTAATTTGCAAATTGCCCACTGCGCCAGCAGCAATATTCAACACTATCTGGCCATCCTTCACGTATTGCTGCGGTACTTGAGTGCCTTCAACAAAGGCATCAACCACAACGTGAGGAGTCAATTGGTTGTCCATCAACCAATCATAGTAAGCCCTTAGTAAATAAGGACGATTTGGAGTCAAAGGTTTCATTACATACCCATGCGCATTTCGCGTTCGGCTTCAGTTAAAGAAGCTTTAAACGATTCACGCTCAAAAATACGTGTCATATACGCTTTGATATCTTTAGCTACACGGCTATCTAGCTCAATACCTAATACAGGTAAGCGCCACAACAATGGGCCAAGGTAGCAATCCGCTAGACCAAATTCTTCGCTCATGAAGTAAGGCACTTCACCGAAGATAGGCGCAATTGCGATCAGGCTTTCAGTCAACTCTTTACGAGCCGCTTCAACACGATCACCTTTACGGATACGGTCAACGAGCGAATACCAGTCAGTATCGATGCGATGCATCATCAAACGGCTTTGGCCGCGAGACACTGGATAAACTGGCATCAAAGGCGGATGAGGAAAACGCTCATCCAAATATTCCATGATAATGCGTGATTCGTATAAAACGAGTTCACGGTCTACCAAAGTTGGCACTGAGTTATATGGATTTACTTCGAGTAAATCCTCAGGCATTTCGTTAGGGTCGACCTGTAAAACATCAACAGTAACCCCTTTCTCAGCTAACACGATACGTACTTGATGGCTATACAGATCATCAGCACCTGAAAACAGTGTCATGATAGAGCGTTTGTTGGCAGCAACAGCCATTGATACCCTCCAGAATCGAAATAAAACAAAAGTAAACGAGGGGCAAAGCCCCCCGTTTACACTATGCGGATATTACATTTTACCCGTTATTGGTGCCTAGTGTACATCTTTCCAATACTCTTTCTTCAAGAGGTAGGCCACAATAAAGAATATAAATAGGAATCCGAGTACCCACCAGCCCATAGCTTGACGCTCTAGCTTAACAGGTTCAGCCGAATAAACTAAGAAGCCAGTGATATCACGTACTGCTTGGTCGTATTCTTCCGCATTCAATTTACCGCCGGTCACCACAATAGTGCCATCTTCTTGTTTAACTGGTGTGCCTTGTAACTCTTCGAGTACATGTGGCATACCAACAGATGGGAATACTGTGTTATTCACACCAAATGGGCGACTTGGATCTTTATAGAAGCCTTTCAGATAGGAATAAACCCAATCTTCACCACGCACGCGAGCAACTAAAGTTAAGTCTGGCGGTGTAGCACCAAACCATTTAGCAGCATCTTTAGGTGGAATAGCGTTTTGCATCAACTCACCAATTTTAGCATCGGTGAACATATACTTATTACGCATATCATCCGCAGAGATACCGATATCGGTCGCTACACGTTCATAACGTTGATACTGAGTGCTGTGGCAACCAGAACAGTAATGTTGGAACAGGTCCACACCACGCTCTAAAGAAGCTTTATCATGCAGATCAACATTGGCATCTTCTAAATGAATTTTATGTCCGCTCGCGGCCATAGCCAACGTCGGCAACAAGGTAACTAATGCAATCAATAATTTTTTCATTAGTGTGTCAACCTCGCTGGAACAGGTTTAGTTTTTTCATTCTTGCTGTATACCCACAGCGCCACAAAGAAACCAAAGTAAGTGAAAGTAAACACCTGTGCAACTATCGTCAGCGTCGGCGTGGCAGGCACTACCCCTAAATAACCCAATACTATGAAAGATATAGCAAATTGGGCAATATTCAGCTTATGTAGCGTACTACGGTAGCGAACTGACTTCACTTTACAGCGATCTAACCAAGGCAATACGAACAGTACTGCAATCGACAGACCCATCATTATTACGCCACCCAATTTATCAGGCACAGCACGTAAAATGGCGTAAAAAGGAGTGAAGTACCAAACAGGTGCAATGTGTTCAGGAGTCTTCATCGAGTTAGCCGCTTCAAAGTTTGGCTTTTCAAGGAAGTAACCACCGCCTTCAGGAATAAAGAACAACACATAGCAGAACACTATCAGGAAGCCCGCGACGCCCATGATGTCTTTTACAGTGTAATATGGGTGGAATGGAATACCGTCAACTGGCCAGCCATTTTCGTCTTTGTTCTTCTTGATTTCGATACCGTCAGGGTTGTTAGAACCCACTTCATGCAGCGCAATTAAGTGTAAAAACACGAGTACGACTAATACTAGCGGCAGAGCAATAACGTGCAGCGCAAAGAAACGGTTCAGCGTTGCGCCAGAGATCACGTAGTCACCACGGATCCACAGGGTTAAGTCGTCACCAATAACTGGAATCGCACCGAACAGAGAGATAATTACCTGCGCACCCCAATATGACATTTGACCCCATGGCAGCAAATAACCCATAAAGGCTTCGGCCATCAACACGAGGAAAATTAACATACCAAACAGCCACAGTAGTTCTCTAGGTTTCTGATATGAACCGTAAATTAAACCACGGAACATGTGCAGATAGATCACGACGAAGAAGGCTGATGCACCCGTTGAGTGCATATAACGCAGCAACCAACCGTATTCAACATCACGCATTATGTATTCAACAGAGGCAAATGCGCCTTCTGCTGTTGGTACATAGTTCATCGTCAACCAGATACCAGTCAGTAATTGGTTAACCAATACCAACATCGCTAGCGAACCGAAAAAATACCAAAAGTTAAAGTTAGTTGGCGTAGCGTACTGGCCCACGTGACGGTTATAAGTCGCCGTCATTGGGATACGCGCATCAATCCAATTAATTAAATTCTTAACCATTACGCCACTCCTTTATCTACACCGATAATCACGGTGCCATCATCAACGTATTGATGTGGAGGGATAACTAGGTTCAATGGAGCAGGTACGCCTTGGAAAACGCGACCAGCCATATCGAACTTAGAGCCATGACATGGACAGAAGAAACCAGAAGTGACACCTTCAACTTGCTCACCAAATGAATCTGGCAAATAAGTAGGTGAACATCCGAGGTGGGTACAAATACCGACAGCAATAAAATACTCTGGCTTGATTGAGCGCAAAGGATTTGTTGCATAATCAGGCTGCTGCATCTCAGCAGAAGCAGGATCTCTTAACTTATCATCATGTGTTGGCAGTTCATTGATCACAGCATCTGTGCGACGGACAACCCATACAGGTTTTCCACGCCACTCAACACGGATCAGCTGACCTGGCTCTACTTTACTGATATTTACTTCGACCGGTGCACCTGCAGCTTTCGCTTTGGCACTCGGATTCCATGACTTGATGAAAGGAACCGCTACAGCGACGGCACCAGCACCACCTACTACGGCGGTTGCGGCTGTCAGGAATCTGCGACGTCCGGTATCGACTGGCGCATTGCTCATCCACTTATCTCCCAGAGGGTGTTGGAATTTTTATATTTCAAAGACTTTCAGCCCTTAGTCATCACTAGGGTCAAAAATCGAAGTTTGAAGCGGGGCTCATTATAGCTAAAAATTAGAAGCAGATCATAGTGAAAACACGCAAGTAAGTTAGGGAGATTGCGTGTTTTTTAAAAAAAGCCTAAAAAAGACCCAACTATTAACCCATTTTAATTCATTTGGATCATATTTTAAGCTTCTTGTCTGTGACATCGGCATAAAGCATGCATCGCTAATATAAATTAGCCCTTACTTTTCAAACTAAGTTAACAATCGCCAGATAAAAAAATAGGCCCTGAGTAACAGGACCTATTAAATGAATACTTTTAATGTATTACTTCTTAGGTGCAGTGCTCTTCATATACTTGAAGAACTCGCTATCAGGCTCTAACACCATAATATCGGACTTGCCTGAGAAGCTGGCTCGATAAGCCTCTAAGCTACGAACAAAACCGAAGAACTCAGCATCTTTGTTGTAAGCATCAGAATATATCTTCGCTGCTAACGCATCCCCTTCACCTCGAATGGTTAAGGCTTTACGTTCAGCTTCGGCAATCTTCACCGTCACATTGGCATCTATTGTTGCACGAATAATTTCAGACTGTTCTTTACCTTGCGCTCTATGCTCTTTTGCCACAGCTTGACGCTCTGCTCGCATACGCTGGTAAATACTGTTACTGACGTTAGCCGGTAGATTGATTTGCTTTACACGCACATCAACAACTTCAATACCTAAGTCTTTTGCACTTTCTGAGGCATTGGATAACGCATCATTTTGCAGTTCATCACGCTTACCAGAAACAATCTCTCTAATAGTGCGACGACCAAACTCTGTGCGTAAATCGTTGTTGATCTTACGTTGTAATAGCGATTCTGCATTCGACTTAATACCACCGTTTGTAGACAGGTAATATTTTTCGAAATCCATAATGCGCCACTTCACATAGGAATCGACCATAAGGTCTTTCTTCTCTGAAGTTACAAAACGATCAGCTGCACCATCGAGTGTTTGAATACGAGCATCGAGTAATTTTACTTTATCGATCACAGGCACTTTCATGTGCAGGCCTGGGCCGTAGACGCGGGTGACTTGCTTACCGTCAACGTCGTCTTTTAAAATTTCACCGAAACGCGCCACAATAGCGCGCTCGCCTTCATTCACCACCATTAAAGATGACAAACCAATACCTAAGAGCACGGCGATAAGAATAACGCTTAATCTACCCATGGATTACTCCCTCCCTTGGCGAGTACGATCATCGCGGGATGGACGTCCACTCAAAGGCTCATTCGCGCGAGTCGTTGATACAGATGAAGAATTAACATTTTGCTGTGGCTTAGCTTCCAGCTCATTTGTCGCAGGCTTCTGCTGAATTAACTTATCTAGCGGTAGGTACATTAAGTTGCCGTTGTTCTTAGCATCAATCAGCACTTTATTCGTATCTGTCATCACTTGCTGCATTGTATCAAGATACAAACGCTTACGAGTCACTTCAGGCGCAGCTTGATACTCTGGTAATAACAACTCAAAACGAGCCACTTTACCGCGAGCTTCTAAGACTTCACGCTCTTTGTAAGCATTCGCTTGTTGTGCCATACGTTCAACTTCACCACGAGCTTTTGGTTCAATTTCACGGGCATAAGCTTCAGCTTCACGAATAAAACGTTGTTCATCTTCTTGGGCAGAAATCGCATCATCGAAGGCGTCTTTCACTTCTTCTGGCGGACGTGCCGGTAAGAAGTTAACGTCAACAACAGCAAGACCCAATTTGTACGGTTCAAGAATGCGCTCTAACTCTTTCCACGTATCGCGACGAATAGCATCACGGCCCGTAGTCAGAATATCATCCATCTTGTTATGCCCAATGACATAACGCAGTGCACTGTCAGTCGCTTCACGCAAACTGGCGTTCGCATCGACGGCACTAAATAGATATGAGTAAGCATCTAAAATACGATACTGAACATCAAGCTCAACTTTCACGACGTTTTCATCGGATGTCAGCATGCTACCAGACGCAGGAATAGAGCGAACCGATTGAATGTCGACGGGATAAATTTGGTCGATAAATGTGGCTTTCCAATGAAGTCCAGGGCCAATTTCGCCAGCGTGTTTACCAAATCGCAGTGCCACACCACGCTCAGCTTCTTTAATTGTATAAAAACCCGAAAGTCCCCAAACAACTACAGCAACAGCAAGAATGATGATTAGGCTAAACGAACTAAAAGACTGGCCTGAGCCATTTCCTTTGCCGCCAAAGCGCTTTGAAAGATTACGAAAAACCTCGTCAAGGTCCGGTGGTCCTTTGTCGTTACCACCTTTATTTCCCCAAGGATCATTACCCTTGTTACCGGGCTCGTTCCAAGCCATTTAGCACTCCATAAGTGGATGAAATAAATTAGATTATTAACAAACAGCTTCATCTATCGAATCTTCGAAGATGAAGGTTTCTAACTCACCCTGACTCTGTTTTGTTAATCGGCGCCAATCGGCGTCCGATAAACGAACAGACAAAATACAGTTCCCCAGATCGTCGTACTCTTTCTGCTGTATCGCATCCAGTCGATAAAACTGGCCAAGATAATGTCCAGCAGTTGCCGGAATTCTAAGTGTTAGCTCTTTAATCACCTCACCAATAAGCTCAGTGATGGCTTTCAATAGCAAATCAAATCCTAAACGCTTCTGTGCTGAAACCCAAACTCGAACGGGTTTGCCTATGTCGTTATATTCAATTCTTGGCGTCACATCTTCGAGTAAATCGATTTTGTTACAGACCACAAGTTGCATGACTTCATCGGCTTGGATGTCTTTCAGTACAGATTGAACCTGATCAAAATTATCCGCCATGTTTTCATCTGCACAATCAACTATGTGTAGTAATAACTCAGCTTGCCTTGTCTCTTGTAAGGTTGCCTTAAATGCAGCAACGAGATCATGGGGCAAATGACGAATAAACCCGACAGTATCCGCTAATATCACGGCACCATCAGGTAAATCTAACTTTCTTAGCGTAGGATCGAGTGTGGCAAATAGCTGATCTGCAGCATAAACATCAGATGATGTTAGGGCATTAAACAGCGTTGATTTACCCGCGTTTGTGTAGCCGACTAATGAAACGGTCGACAAATCACTACGCTTACGTGCACGTCGACTCTGTTCACGTTGCTTATCAACTCGCTCTAAGCGTTTGTTGATATTTTTAATCCGTCCTCTGAGCAAACGTCTATCGGTTTCGAGCTGGGTTTCCCCTGGACCACGTAAACCAATACCGCCCTTTTGCCTTTCAAGATGCGTCCAACCACGGATCAGGCGAGTCGACATATGGCGCAATTGCGCTAGCTCCACCTGTAACTTACCTTCGTGAGTTCGCGCTCTTTGGGCAAAAATATCGAGAATAAGTGTCGTACGGTCAAGCACTCGACACTGACACACTTGCTCAAGATTACGCTCTTGGGCTGGACTCAATGCATGATTAAAAATCACCACATTGGCTTCAGTCGCCGCCACTAATGCAGCTAACTCTTCGGCTTTACCAGAACCCACAAAAAATTTGCGATCCGGTGAACGTCGACTTCCAGTAATCACCCCGACTGATCTTGCCCCAGCTGATTCTACTAATAGCTGCAGCTCGACTAAATCTTCTCGGCGTTCCTCATCGGAAAAGTCGATATGGACAAGAACCGCAGTTTCTCCCGCCTCATAACGATCAAACAAGAAGCAAACTCCTCAGATAATACTTATTCGCCACTAGGCGCATCATCTTGAGCACCATATCCGCCTTGGGCATTTTGGTGACCAGTAACGTTGAATGGGCGTGCTGGCACGACAGTAGAAATAGCGTGTTTATAAACCATTTGGCTCACTGTATTTTTCAACAGAATGACAAATTGATCAAACGACTCTACCTGTCCTTGGAGTTTAATGCCGTTAACCAAGTAAATTGATACAGGAACGCGCTCGCGACGCAATGCGTTCAAAAATGGGTCTTGTAAAGATTGCCCCTTAGCCATTTTATTATTTCCTTTTTTAATTTATATAAAATAAATCGATATCAGTGATAGTTTTTTGTTTAGTTTTAGTATTATACAGCAAGGGCTAATAAGCTAGCGGCATTGACGCATAAGTATAACTAAATTCCCCTCAGCACCACTTTCAAGCCAATTCAACTCTGGCCAACTCCGCAACCATGTTAATTGACGCTTAGCCAATTGCCTAGTAGCAGCAACCGCTTTTTCGACCATAGTATCATAGTCAAACTCACCATCTAGGTATTGCCAGCACTGTCGATAACCGACACAACGCATTGAAGGCAAGTCTAAATGCAAGTCTCCACGGGCTTTTAGCTCTGTGACTTCCTCAATAAAGCCCTGTTTGAGCATAAGCGCAAAACGTTGCGCTATTAAGTCATGTAACACTTTGCGCTCGCGCGGTGCAATAGCAAACTGCACTACGTCATAGGGCAAGGGGGCTGACTTGGTCTGAGTCAACTCAGTCATGCTCTTGCCGCTTATTCTATAGACTTCCAGCGCTCTTGAAAGTCTTTGTGGATCATTAGGATGAATTCTTTCTGCCGACACGGGATCTATCTCCCTTAATTGGTCATGCAGTGCTTCCCATCCCTTTTCATCCGCCTCCGCTTGGATCTCGGCCCTAATGGCCTCATCCGCACTCGGCAAAGGTGACAAACCTTCGAGTAACGCTTTGAAATACATCATGGTTCCGCCAACTAATACTGGCGTTTTCCCCATGCTGACAATCTCTTCTATCTGGGCTATGGCATCGGCTCTAAAGTCGGCTGCCGAATAGCTTTCACTGGGATCACGAATATCAATTAATCTGTGCGGCCCGCGAGCCAGTTCGTCTGTTGAAGGTTTGGCACTGCCAATGTCCATACCACGATAAATTAATGCCGAATCGACCGAAATAATTTCACAGTTATGCTTTTCGGCCAATTCTAATGCTAAAGCTGTCTTACCTGAGGCCGTTGGCCCCATCAAAAATAACACTTTAGGCTGTAATTCTTTATTCACTTGCTTGCTCTTCTAGCCACGATTGCCAAGGTAAGAATATCGCTTTGTTGGCAATAAGCTGTTTTTTCTCTTCAGCTAACTGCGAAAATGCTGCCCAGACTTCTGGTGCCGAAACGAATCCCGTTAAACTGTGTTTTGCCAACCAAAACGCCAATGCGCTCGGCGCAGGTGTTTCAAAACGTAGCGATTGTAGCCACTCAGGGATCACTTTAGCTAACTGGCTCTCTCTGATATATGGGGGCACTTTTTTAATAATCAACTGCTGGTAACGAATTGTTAGTTCTAAACCTAATTGGCGGATCAGCGTGTCGTGTTCATCGAGCACAGCCTGCCAATCCGCATCAGCCGCGACAGACACTGGCATCAATAAAGGCTGACCAATTAACCCCGTCGCTAGTTTAGCTTCAATCTCTTGGCATCGCGTCGCCAATGCTACTGATTTTATTGATAATAGACTGAGTTTATCTTCCGACGTCATCACCCAATATTGCCCATCTAATATCGATGGCATAGGTAACACAGACTGATAATCTTGATCTTTTACACTGTAAGAAGGGGTTTGCAGTAAAGCACCATAACTTGCTATTGCCGCCTTTGACGGTAATTCAGTACGTTGTCGAGATTCACCTACAGAATAACTGCCACGGCTGCTGTCTCTTGGCATTGTCATGCTGCCAAAAGCATTGGTTTGAGTGCCAAAACTGGCGCCTTCTCGTCCTGCGCCTACAGACTTTACTTGAACTGCTGGGGCTACTGAATCTTGAGCAGACTCAAGTGTATCAGTTTGCGTATTAACTTGAGCTGAATCAGCGCCAAATACAAAAGGGGCTGAGATTTCAGTGGCGCTTATCGGGGCATCCACAAACACATCTTCAACCTCATCCAAAGAACTAGAGTGAACGAAGGTGAGCTCTCCTGCTTCTTCCAGCGCCGATTGCAATGCTTGCAGAATATAATCATGCACATAGCGACTCTGATGGAATCGCACCTCATGCTTAGCGGGATGCACGTTAACATCCACTTGATGGGGATCGATATCCAACATCAGCACGTAGCCGGGTTGCTCAAGTTCTGCTTTTTGGGCAAAGGCTTGGCGCACCGCGTGATTGACTAAGCGGTCACGGATAAGGCGTCCATTGACATAAAAATAATGGGCATCAGTAATCACTGGCGACCAAGGTGACTGTAAATAGCCACTGAGGCGCAAATCATCGTGTTGACATTCAATCTTAAGCGCTTGCTCAGCAAATGGGCGACCACTTACTTGCGTCAAACGCTGTAAATACTGGGCTTCATTCATGGCAGGACGATAATTACGTACTGTCTTGCCGTTATGCGTCAGCGTGAAATGAATATCGCCGCGCACTAATGCAATGCGCTTTAACCATTCATCTATATGGGTAAATTCGGTTTTGTCACTCTTTAAAAAGCGTCTGCGAGCTGGTGTATTAAAGAATAAATCCACCACTTCAATCGTCGAACCTACTGGATGCGCGGCGGGCATCACTTTAACTGCCATGTCGGCACCTTCAGCATGGGCTTGCCACGCTTCGGTTTGCTCAGCCGTGCGTGAAGTTAAAGTTAAACGTGAGACTGAGCTGATACTGGCTAGCGCTTCACCACGGAAACCAAAACTAAGGATTGCTTCAAGATCGTCTAAGGTGTGTAACTTTGAGGTCGCATGGCGCGATAAGGCTAGCGCGAGTTCATCTTTAGGTATGCCAGATCCGTTATCGCGAATTTTAATCAGCTTGCTACCGCCTTTGTCGATTTCAATATCGACTCGGCTCGCTCCTGCGTCGAGGCTATTCTCGACCAATTCTTTGACTACGGAAGCGGGTCTCTCAACCACTTCCCCCGCCGCAATTTGGTTGGCTAATTGCGGAGGCAGGATCTGAATGCCCATCATGCTTTCCTATTTAACTCTGGGGTATGACTAGCGTTTGCCCTAACTGCACCACATCGGACTTCATTCCATTCGCTTGTTTGATGCTGGACATTGGCACACTGTAACGTTGCGCGATTGCAGATAAAGATTCTCCGCGACGGACCTTATGTTTAACCTTTGTCGATACCGCATCGCCAACATAGGCTGTAGGTGTTCTTTCAGTTGGCGTTCTTTCTGCTGATGCTTTTGCTGTGGTTTTGGCCGGCTTAGCACTGCTAGAGCTTCCTCCCCTTCTTTGGGCAAGCAAAGTATCCGCTGGCGGATTGTTGTGATAGTAACGGCTCACCCCCTTATAAATAGCATTGGCAATGCTCTCTTGATGGCGACTACTCGACAGTAAACGCTCTTCTTTAGGGTTTGAAATAAAGCCCGTTTCAACCAATATTGAAGGAATATCCGGTGACTTCAGCACGGCTAAACTCGCGGACTCAGGGCGACTTTTATGCAATTGAGTCACGCCACCTAAATCTTTTAAAATATCCCCCGCAACAGAATGGCCAATTGCCATCGAACTGTTCATTGACATATCGAGCAGCGTCATAGCCAAATACTGTTCATTATCCGTGTTTTGAATAATCTCACCCGCGCCGCCCAGCAACTCAGAGTGTTTCTCTTTTTGCTCTAACCAACGACCAATTTCACTATTAGCACGACGCATTGATAGCACCCATACGGAGGCGCCACGTGGATTGGGCGAGGTAAAGGCATCCGCATGGATAGAAATCAGCAGATCTGCCTTACTGTTGCGCGCCAGTTCAGAGCGTTTATTTAAATTCACAAAATAATCACCAGTACGGATCATCACAGCACGCATGCCTGGCGTGTCATTGATTTTGCTGGAAACACGTCTGGCGATTTCTAGGGCGACCTTTTTTTCATAAACACCAGAAGGACCAATGGAGCCAGGATCGTCGCCACCATGACCCGCATCAATAGCAATGACAATATCGCGGGATGATTGCGCCGCTTGGGTGACAGTTTTAACGGGTGTAGATGACACGATAGCCGTTGCCGTAGTTAACGTTTTATCTTCTAAATCAACCACTAGACGATTGCCATAGGGCGCAGTAACAGGCAAAGAAAACAAGCTTGCATTCAATGGTTTTACGAGATCGATCACTAAGCGCAAATCACCTTTAGTCGGTGACTTACTGATCCGCACGCCCTTAACTAACTTACTGTTGTTTTCAAGATTTTTAAGCACAACTTTAGCAGTGGTCTTTTTTAAATCCACCACTAAACGATTAGGGCCATCTAAAGAGAAATAGGTGTAATCAGGCACTCCACTCAAGTCAAACACGATTCGAGTTGACTCAGGCGCGGCCCAAATACGTACGCTTTCTAACTGATTAGCAGCATGGGCCGCCACAGAGAAAAAAGAACATAAAGAAAGAATAATAATTTGAAAATACGGGTTATTTTTTATCATTTTAGTTTTTATTTTATCGCTTTTAATAACTTTTCACCTGGCTCAGACAAGGCCTCTATACGTATTTCTCGCCCACTATTTTGATAACTTAAATGCATATGGACATCGGCAGCGGGCAGTAAACCCTCTCCCTTATCTGGCCATTCAACAATGCACAGACTCTTATCCGTAAAGTAATCACGGATCCCCATAAACTCGAGTTCTTCTGGATCGTTTAAACGATACAAATCAAAATGATAAACTTCGACATCTTCTAGCTCATATGGTTCAACTAAAGTGTAAGTCGGGCTTTTAACGGCACCTTTATGGCCCAATCCCTGAATTAAGCCACGACTCAGCGTCGTTTTACCGGCTCCTAAATCACCCGTAAGATACAGAGTCAAAGGCGCTTGGACATGGCGGGCTAATTTTTGCCCAACCGCAATAGTGTCGTCTTCGTTGTCTAAGAAAAAAGTTAACTCTGTCATATCCGCTTATATCACTGCTGTTATTGATGGAGAAGCGACTCAATCCTAAAAAGGCACAGGGCACATAACAAAGTCCAGCCCCGCTTGAGTCTCACATTCCGCCTAGAGTAAATCACTATTCACTAATTGGCGAATAAAAGGCATTAAATCGCTCGCTAACATACCCCGTTCTCCCTGTATTGCCGCAAGATCAGCGGCGCAACCATGTACGACTACGCCAAGCACAGTTGCCTGCATATTATCCATTCCCTGAGCCATGAGCGCGCCTATAATACCAGATAACACATCGCCACACCCACCACTGGCAAGCCCAGGGTTGCCGACTGGTGCAACTACCATTTGCTGACCATCAAAAATGACCGTTCCTGCGCCCTTTAGCAATACAACACCGCCGTACTTTTGCTGAATCGCGTGAACAGCGGCAAATCTGTCCTGTTCAATATCGACCACGGTACAACCAAGTAAACGCGCCGCCTCACCCGGATGTGGTGTTAATACCCAATTCGTTTGGCGCCTTGGTTCGTTACTGAGCAGATTCAATGCATCGGCATCTAAAACACAAGGCTTATCGCTCAAGCCCACGGCTTTAAACAAATTATACCCCCAGTCATGCTTACCTAAACCAGGGCCAAGCACGATAACCTGCGCCCAACCAAGGCGCAGATACACTTCCATATCGACTAAATCACAACCCCAAAACATCAGTTCAGGACGGGAGACATTCACCGTCAGTTGATGCTCAGGTCGACTGATCACAGTGACTAATCCCGCGCCTGCACGTAGGCAAGCCTCACTTGCCAGTCTCACAGCCCCAGCCATACCTATATCACCGCCGATGACAGTGACTTTGCCCGATTGGCCTTTATGGCTATCCCGTGCTCGGGCGGCAAAATAGTCCTTAAGAGTCTCTCTTCCTACTCTTTGTGCGCTCGCTTCAGCAAAGAAAGGCGTTAATCCTAAATCTGCAAATTCAAGCTCGCCACTGTAATGCCGCGCCTTACCCGTTAACACACCTTGCTTTACACCACCAAAACATAAGGTGATATCCGCCATCACAGCAACACCTGCTACGGCGCCTGTATCAGCAATGACTCCAGAGGGTAAATCAAGGCTCAATACCCAAGCCGAATTGTCATTGATGGCACGGATATATTTAGCCATATCGTCGCGTACAGCATCACGCACCCCCGTACCTAACAGACCATCGACTATGATTTTCGCTGCGAGAATAGGTTCAACCTCTAACGGCAGTAATTTTCCACCTTCAGCAAGATAATGGGTCAATGCTTGCTGACACTCAGGCGTGCCTGCCGCTGACGTCATCATCACAGAAACGTCCATACCACTGGCACGGGCTAGACGGGCGCACACTAAAGCATCGGCACCATTGTTACCGCTGCCAGCAAGAATTAACACAGGTAAGACTTTGGAGCTATGTTTCGCTAAACACTCAAAAGCCGCCGCGCCAGCACGCTCGACCAATTCATAGAGACTAGATACTCCCTGAGACACTGCACTCAGTTCAGCTTCGCGAACTTGTGTTTGGGTGTATAGAGCTTTGGGAAATTGCGATAGATCTTGTGCCATGAAGGATCTCCTTAGACACCAATGACTCCATTTCACAATGAGTAATCTCACCATAGAAGTCTTGGCAGAATTGAGCAAGGCCAATAAAAATCAGCCAATAGATCAAGAAAGTAGCAAAAAAAGCAGCGAGAAATTATGACGTAAATCAGTTCAGGCGCAGAAACCCGCCCAAATGGAGCAAAGTAGAGTAAAAGTTGCCGATACAAAGTCGACATAAAAACCAAAGCCAGCACTGGGCTGGCTTTGAGAATCGAGAAGAAATGACGATTTAGATATCGTCCATCCGAATCGTACTATGGACTAGACGTTGCTGCTGAGTTTTCTCTACTCGGATCAAATTGGCTAACGCATTGCGCGCATCTTCCGCCGTGGTTGAGTTAACTGTTTTTTCTAACAAACCAATCAGACGATTCTCTAGGTCTAAATGTAAGTTGAGCACATCATCTTCATTCATGTTTGCGGGCAACATAGTATCTTGGCAACGCTTAGTAAAGTCTTCAAAAGTGAAGTCTTTATACCAAGTATCAAGAATACGATGTGGTGCTTCATCCATATAATCACGCAGTTTTTCTGCCATGGTTTTTTGGTGTGATTCAAAATACTCCAACATCATTTTCACACGAGCCGAGTCAGCTTGATTATTGAGTCGGCCATAGAGTTGCGCCATATCTAAGCGGCAATTTGCCACATACTCGAGTAGATCACGTAATTGTTGAATACGCATATAATGCACTCCATTGTCAGGCCAACTACTTGGCGCTATTAATTTTGTCTAATTCCATTATGTGAGTAAAAGCGTTACGAATATTTGAACAAGGTCATAATTTAACTTTCACGCAGCTATCTAATTTAGGAAAACTTGAAGAAACACGCTATAGATCACGCATCTAAATCCTATCACACTGTTTTGTATAAAAGAGAAAAGCCAAAAGAGATCTCAACGCACTTTTCCCAAAGGGTATTCGTAAGTCTTTGGTTGTGCATGGTGAATCTGAGATAGAGTGCTTGAGGTAGATGGCAGTGAATCAAGACAAATATAGACGAACTAATTGAGGGAATTATGTGAAAAAGTAGCTGTTGAAGAGTTTAACGGAAGTACAGCGAAATGATTTTGATAGGGAGAGGTTCGAGCAATGATCTATGCCTTAGTCAACGGCTAAGCATTATAAGTGATAGCAATATGAGCAACACGATTGAAATGATGTTGGATAAAATAATTTTGGAGGGATTTATTGAAATTGGAGCGACATGATTTTGATCAAGAGCGGTTCGAATCGATGACCTATACCTTGACTAATTTAACAATCACAAAGGTATCGCCATATCAAAAATCACAACTGAGCTAATGTCAATTGAGTAATGTGATAGTGGAATATTTAGGAAATTGGAGCGACATATCGGGTTCGAACCGATGACCTATACCTTGGCAAGGTATCGCTCTACCAACTGAGCTAATGTCGCATAATCTGTATTAATGATTTGGTAAATCACTAAGTTTTAATTTGGAGCGACATATCGGGTTCGAACCGATGACCTATACCTTGGCAAGGTATCGCTCTACCAACTGAGCTAATGTCGCATAACCTGTATTAATGATTGGTAAATCACTAAGTTTTAATTTGGAGCGACATATCGGGTTCGAACCGATGACCTATACCTTGGCAAGGTATCGCTCTACCAACTGAGCTAATGTCGCATAATCCGTATTAATGATTTGGCAAATCACTAAATTTTAATTTGGAGCGACATATCGGGTTCGAACCGATGACCTATACCTTGGCAAGGTATCGCTCTACCAACTGAGCTAATGTCGCCTTTTGTATCGCTACTACATTTGCCTTCAACATCAACAAAGGTATCGTCTATCAACCTTTATCAACTGAGCTAATGTCGCTTTTTGCATCGCTGCTACATTTGCCTTCAACATTAACAAAGGTATCGCCTATCAACCTTTATCAACTGAGCTAATGTCGCATTCAATCTAAATGACCGCACATCTCTGTTCGCATCAAAAAGTTGAGGCCGCATTATATGAAAAATTCATGCGGCTGCAACCCCTTCTTGCATATTTATCTACTGATCGGTCAAATTTTAAATACTTTGCTGCGATAATACTGCAATTCAGCGATCGACTCTTGGATATCCTGCAGTGCTTGGTGAGTGTTTTGCTTCTTAAAGCCCGCCATAGTTTCTGGGCTCCAACGCTTCACTAGCTCTTTAATCGTACTGACATCCACATTGCGGTAGTGGAAATAATCTTCCAGCTCGCGCATATAACGATTTAAAAAGCGTCTATCTTGGCCAATACTGTTACCACACATTGGAGAGGCGCCCTTAGGAACATACTGTTCTAAGAAGGCAATCGTCTTGGCCACGGCTTGCGCTTCGGTTTCTTGGCTAGCACGCACGCGATCAATCAACCCAGACTCACCATGGTGCTTTTGATTCCAATCATCCATAGCGGCCAGCACATCATCTGACTGATGAATCGCGATAACCGGACCTTGACCGATAATATTGAGTTCTTGATCTGTAACTAAAGTGGCAATTTCAATGATCCTGTCGACGTCGGGCTCTAACCCTGTCATTTCCAAATCGATCCAAATGAGATTATTTACATCTGCCGTCATAAATCAGCCTTATCGTGTCAGTTAGCCTAAATTCAGGCTTTTTTATTCAAGAGTGTGTATCATACTGCTTTTTTCCAACACAAAAAATCACCTAATTGACGAAGACGAATCAGTGAGTAAAAAGAAACCCCTAAGCCAAGGTCAATTACGCCGTATGCGCGCTAATCACGAGAAGCGACTCAATCGTGATAGTGGCGATAAAAATACGCCAGAGTTACAGGATAGTTCATTGGGGCAAGAACAGCCCGGTACTGTGATTTCACGTTTTGGCCAACATGCCGACATAGAAACTGAAAGCGGCCAAATTGTGCGCTGTAATATTCGCCGTGCCGTCACCAGTTTAGTGACTGGCGATAAAGTGATCGTACGATTAGCCATTGAGAGCCAAGCCAATAGCGGCATCGCAGGTATTGTTGAAGCCGTTCATCCACGTCGCTCATCACTTACACGCCCAGATTTATACGATGGCGTGAAAATTATCGCCTCGAATATCGACCAAATTTTGATTGTCTCCTCGGTATTACCCAGCTTTACCACCCAGATCATCGACCGTTATTTAGTGGCCGCTGAAGATACCGATATTCCGCCTATCATCATTTTGAATAAAATTGACTTGCTCAATCCCGATGAAGCGCAGGCAATCGACGAAGCGCTACAGCGCTACAAAGACATTGGCTATCCGGTTTATAAGGTCAGCAGCAAGCTTGGCGATGGTATCGATACCATCAAAGGCATACTCAAAGATAAAGTCAGCGTGTTTGCCGGCCAATCTGGTGTGGGTAAGTCATCAATAATCAATGCCTTGCTACCCGATGCAGAGCTTATTATCGGCGATGTTTCCGATAACTCAGGTTTAGGTCAACACACTACTACCACTGCTAAGCTGTTGCACTTACCTAGTGGCGGCGATTTAATCGACTCTCCAGGAGTACGCGAGTTCGCCCTATGGCATCTTCCTGCACAACGTGTCGGCTGGTGCTTTATCGAGTTTCGCGAGTATCTTGGCGCATGTAAATTCCGCGATTGTAAACACGGTGACGATCCCGGCTGTGCACTTCAAGAAGCCCTGAGCCAAGGTAAGATCAGCGCAGATCGTTTTAATAATTACCATAAAATTATCGCCAGCTTAGATGAACAACGTCATGCCCGCCATTTCCGTGCGGCCACTGATGAATAACGACTTATTGATAAATAACAACAGTCTCAGCAAAGATTGAGCAGTAAGAAAAGGAATTGAAATTGGATAAAGTCAAAATAGCGCTGCAGTACATGCTGCCAAAACACTTGTTATCTCGTTTAGTGGGTAAACTCGCTGCAGCCGAAGCTGGCGCCTTAACCACTGCCGCCATTAAGTGGTTTATCAAACAATATAAAATCGACATGAGCGAAGCGGCGCAGAGTGAGCCTGAAGCCTATAAAAGCTTTAATGCCTTTTTTACCCGCGCCCTTAAACCCGGTATTCGTCCGTTAGATATGGACGCCGATATCATGGTGCATCCAGTCGATGGTGCCGTAAGCCAATTAGGCCCAATCAAAAACGGTCGCATCTTCCAAGCTAAGGGTCATCACTATTCATCGTTAACCCTGCTTGGCGATCAAGCCGAAGATGCTAAACGCTTCGAAGGCGGTGATTTTGCGACTATCTATCTGGCGCCTAAAGACTATCACCGTATCCACATGCCGATTAAAGGCACGTTATCAAAAATGACCTATGTACCTGGCGAACTGTTTTCGGTGAATCCGTTAACGGCGAGACACGTACCCGGTCTATTTGCCCGTAACGAACGCGTTGTGGCGATTTTTGAAACCGAATTAGGTCCATTGGCCATGGTATTGGTTGGCGCAACGATTGTTGCCAGTATTGAAACTGTATGGGCTGGCACAGTCACGCCGCCGACAGGTAAGCAAGTCTTCACTTGGGAATATCCAACCCAAGGCCCAGATGCCATCACCTTAGACAAAGGTGAGGAAATGGGTCGCTTCAAGTTAGGCAGTACTGTAGTGATGTTGTTTGCTAAAGATGCTATCGCAACCTTTGCTGAAGGTGTCGAAGCCGAAGCAGTGACTCGTATGGGACAAGCCTTCGCTAACCTGAAAGACGTTAAGCAAGCGGATTAAGCTTTCTTGAGTTCTGCTAAACCTTCGGGATTAATTGAATTGCATCTGGCTGTGCTGCTATTTGGCGGCACAGCTTTGTTTTCTAAATTAATCCCGCTCAGTGCCCTCGACATCACCTTTCTACGCTGTATCGTCGCAGCCACTGTGTTAGGTTTGCTAGTCAAATTCAGCCGCAAACGTTTAACGCTGGCAAGCAAACAAGATTATCTAGTCGCAATCGGGCTTGGGGTTATCGTCAGCCTGCATTGGGTGACTTATTTTGCGGCCATGCAATTATCGTCGGTCGCCATTGGCATGATTGCGTTTTTCACCTATCCGGTGATGACAGTGATTGCCGAGCCGTTGCTGACAGGTAATAAGATAAAATTACACGATATGATCAGCGGCGTGTTAGTGCTGATAGGGGTGATATTACTGATCCCTGAAGCCAATTTAGGTAACGACACTACGCTGGGCATTGCCATCGGCATAGTGTCCGCCATCTTGTTCACTGCCCGTAACTTATTGCACAAACGCTACTTTTCCCAGTACAGCGGCCCACATGCTATGTTCTACCAAACCTTGGTCGCCGTCGTGTTCCTAATGCCGTGGCACCAAACGGAACTGAACAGCATCTCATTAGAAGTGTGGGGATTAATTATTTTACTCGGCGTCGTCTTTACCGCAGCGCCACATGCGCTATTTACTTCCGCACTGAGGCAACTCAGCGCCAAAACGGTTGGGCTAGTCTCTTGCTTACAGCCCTTTTATGGCGCCATGTTAGCGCTGATCATTTTAGGTGAAGAGCTCAATCTCAACACCTTAATTGGTGGCACTATCATAGTCGCTACCGCCATCTTCGAAACCCATCAATCGCACCAGTTACAGCGGCGAAAAAAGAACGCCTGAAACATACCAATCTCAACGCAATTTGGCTAATATGGAGCGTCTTTCGCCCCTAAATGTCTTTAGCCTATATGCCACGTATTTTATTGTTCATTATTGCTTTTTTCACATTTTCCGCACTTGCCAATTCGCCTTTGCAGTTGGACAAACGTCTTGGCATGAACAAGCAAGATCAGCAACAAAATCTCAGCATTGACGAACAAATTAACGAACTAAAAATTAACATAGAAAAACTCGCCGCCAATGCAGCCAGTTTCCAACAAGCGCAGATTGATTTTGAGCAACATAAGAAGCGCACTAACCAAGCGCTGAAAGACGCCTATAAACCTTTATCACTAGAAAAAGGTACTGACCTCAGCCAGCAGGCTTCCATGGCCTATATTCGCTTGTCTGAACTTAAAGAAAGCGAATCCACCCTTGGCCGACAAGTTAACGATTTATTACTACGTCACAATGACTTACCTACCGTTATCGCCAGCGCGAGGCAAACTGTCGCCCAAAACAAAAAAGCAGAACTCGCCCCGCTAGATACCCCTACGGGAGAGTTACAGCAAACTCAACGACTCTTCTTTGAACAAAGCCTTGCCACCGATGAAGCAGAACTTGCCAGCAGCCAAAAACGCATTGAACTGACGCAATTACAATTACAGCTAGTCCGCCAACAACTGGTGCAGCAAGAAGCCTTGATCGAAACCATCAACAAGGCAATCAATAAACAACGTCAGCAACAAACGGATGCCACCCTAGCCAAAAACTTAGTTAATACCGAAAAAGTCATCGATCCTATCACCCGTAATATTGCCGACACTAACCAGATTTACGGCCAAAAGCTGCAAACGTTAACTTTGCAGATCAATAATGTGGTCGAACAGCAAGAACAGGCAGAAACACAATATCAATCCCAAGCCAAACAACTGGCAAATATCCAAGAGCAGATCACTTGGGTCAAAATGAACTCCGCCTTTGGTGAGCGCTTTTTGCAGATGTTGCAATCACTGCCTAAACCACCGAATCACGAAAAACTGCAAACGCTGATCGCCGATGCGCGCTTAGACAGATACCATTTAGAGCAGCAACAAGCCCTCAATGAGCAAGAATTAGAACAACCCGGCTTATACAATGAGCAGCAGATTAAACTCTTACACTCGCAACAGAGTTTGATCTCGCAATTGATGCAAAGCTATGACCAATACTTAAGTGAATTAGGCAAGCTGAAGGTCAATTACCAACAACTGAGTCAACAGAATCTCACCCTAAAAAATACCCTTAACGAACATTTATTCTGGGTGCCTAACGCTGCAAGTATCAGTAAGTTATGGCTTACGGATCTTGAGCGCAGCACGGTTTGGCTTGTGCAACAAGCACAGTGGGATGAACTGGGAAAAGCCTGGGATGAACAAAACGATTATTGGTCTTGGTGGATCATATTGCTGGTACTGTGTTTAGTCGTACAAGACTTGATCACGCCTAAATTCAATCGCTTGCTAAATCATTACACCACTTATGTGGGCAATGTGACCCAAGATAAATTCATTTACACTCTCAAAGCGCTCGCCTGCAGTATCAGCTATGCGTTGATAAAACCTTTCCCAGTGATCATGGCGGGATTGATTTTCTATCATTCCGATCGCAATTTTGTGCAAGCAGTGGGTATGGGCATACTGGCGATTGGTTTAGTGTATCTCTTATATCGCTTTATCTTTATTCTGACACTCGACAAAGGCGTACTCGTGGGCCATTTCAAACGCCCCTCAAAACTCATCCAAGCGGGACAATCACGGCTCAGACACTTTGTGCTGATTGCTAGCCCATTATTGGGTCTGATGGGCTTTACCGAAGTGCTCGACACATCACTGGTGCGTAATAGCATAGGCCGCGGCGCATTCATTATTTTCTGTATCGTTTTATTCTTGTTATACAAAGATATTTTAATCCTGAGCCGTAAAAACTCAGATGCAAAAAAAGACGGTAAAAACAAAAAACTCATTCAGAAAATGCTCTGGACCTTGCTGATTTCTGTGCCGCTTTTAAGCGCAGTGTTAGCCTTTAGGGGTTACTACTTCACCGCTTTCCAAATGCTGTTACAACTGCAATTATCTATCGTGCTGGGTCTGGGTTTCTTGCTCTTATACCAATTGATCAAACGGTGGATGTTAATCGAACGCCGCCGTATCGCCTTCGATCGCGCTAAGGCAAAACGTGCCGAACGCTTAGCACAAAGGGAAAAAGGCGAAACGCATCACCCTTCCGTCGATGGACTCGATACCTACGAAGAACCCGTGGTCGATCTCGAAACCATTTCGAGCCAATCCCTTGGCCTAGTGCGTTCACTCTTGTTATTGGCCTTTTTAGCCAGTTTGATTGGTCTGTGGACTCAAACCCATACGGCGCTGTTTTCCTTCCTCGATGGCATTACGCTGTGGACTACCAATACCAGTGTAAATGGCTTAGAGCAACAATTGCCCATTACCATGAAATCACTGATGTTTGGGCTGATAGTGGTGGGTTTCTCGTTAATGATTGCCACCAATTTACCCGGCCTACTTGAGCTAATGATCCTGCAAAGGCTTGATCTCTCGCCCGGAACGGGTTTTGCGATCACAACCGTCAGTCGTTATCTGGTGGTTTTCCTCGGACTATTAATCGGCTTCTCTAATCTCGGGATGGAATGGTCTAAGTTGCAATGGCTGATTGCCGCACTGTCGCTCGGTTTAGGTTTTGGTTTACAAGAAATTTTCGCCAACTTTATCTCAGGTTTGATCATTTTGTTTGAGAAACCCGTGCGGATTGGCGACACGGTGACAATTCGTGACTTAACAGGGACAGTCAGTAAAATCCAAATTCGGGCGACCACCATTATTGATTGGGATAGAAAGGAAATTATCATCCCGAACAAGGCCTTTATCACAGAGCAACTGATCAACTGGTCCTTGTCAGATCCTATTACTCGGGTCATTGTTTATGTGTCGGTGGCGCGGGATTCAGACCCTGCCAAAGTTGAAGCGACCCTGTATCAAGCGGTGCAAGAGTGTGAAGATGCACTTGCCAGCCCAGAACCTGAAGTCTGGTTTGCCGGCTTTGGTAAACATACCCAAGATTATGAAGTGCGCGCCTATGCGAAAGATATGTCGGCACGCTGGCCACTGCGCCATGATTTACATAAACGAGTGACTAAAAAACTCAAAGAAAACAATCTCGAACTCGCCTACCCGCAGATGGAAATCCATATTAAGAATGGTCAAAATCGCGAGCAACAAGGCATTATTAGAAGCTAATAGGATCGTAGACCATGCTTATTTTTGCTCACCGCGGCGCCAGCGGTTATCAGGCCGAAAATACCTTAGCCGCCATGGCTAAAGCGTTAGAATTGGGTGCGCAAGCCGTCGAACTCGATGTACATAATGTCGAAGGTGAGTTAGTCGTGTTTCACGACAGACGACTCGATAATAAAAGCTCGGGCACAGGCGTCATTCACTTAGTGAGCAAGGACTATCTAGCAAGCATCAATGTGAAAGGTGAATCCATTCCGACGCTATGGCAAGTACTTGAGCTGATTGCGGGGCGCTGCATAGTCAATATAGAGTTAAAAGGCATTAATACCGTCACGCCGTTAATCGACTTATACCCAAAGGCTATGAGTCAGCTTGGTTTTAATAAGGAGCAGTTACTGATCTCTTCTTTTAATCACCCCTATCTGTATGAACTTAAACAGGCGTTGCCGGATGCTTTAGTCGCACCACTGCTTGCCAGTATTCCACTCGAAGGGGCTGCCGTGGTAAGCGAACTGAATGCCTATTCATTACATTTAGATGTGAGTTTTATCAGCCAAGCGCTAGTAGACGACGCCCATAACCGAGGTGCCAAGGTTTATGTTTATACTGTCGATCATATTGATGATATTCATGCGCTTAAGCAGATAGGTGTCGATGGCGTGTTCAGCAATTACCCCGATCGCGCCATGCAAGCCTTAACCCAAAAGGCAATGGCCAATTACTCTGGCTACTTTGAGTAACGGCCAAAATAATAACGCTATTAAGCTTGGCTATTTCGCTGAGCCCAATAACCGATAAAAATAAACATGGCCACAATTAACAGAAACATCCAATGGGATGGCATAGCCACTATGTGTCTTGCCACCCAAGGCGTGGCTTTCACGATCAATAGGCCATAGCCAAAGGCATTCACAATAATAAAAACAAATGTCCGCAGCACAAAAGAATGCCCCAACAAATGACGCCTTAAGATACGATTTACATCCGCTGAAAAAACCAAAATAAGACATACCACCATAGCGGTAGCAATATCGAAGGCCCAAGGGCGAAGCATATTACCTAACTGGGCAATAATGGCGACTAATTGATCAAACATAGACTTAACCTAAAAAGATGCAGCGCAATCCATCAGAGTGGCCGCGACAGCGTATTGAAAAATAACAATAACCAAGCATAAAGGGAGACGCCATGGGGCACAAGTTACTCTTGCTAACAAAGGCAAATCAACAGTATCGCGACTTGATTGAGGCGCAGAAACTCCCTGATTTAGAGATACTCGATGATAATCCAGCGGGCATAATTGAAGCGGATATTTGGTTAGCCGAACCTAAACTCGCCGCGCCCCTATTACCCCATGCTAAAAATCTGCAATGGTTACAATCAAGCTTTGCAGGCATAGATGCTCTGATGAGTCCAAGGGGCAGAAAAGACTATCAACTTACCAATATTAAAGGCATTTTCGGCCCGTTGATGAGCGAGTATCTATTCGGCTATTTACTCGCGCATGTCCGCGGCCATCGTTTTTATCGCCAGCAACAAGGACAAAAACAGTGGCTGATTCAACCCCAGCACCGCCACTCAAGTTTACAGGGCATGCGATTGCTCTTGCTTGGCACAGGGTCAATAGCCCAGCATTTAGCGAAAACTGCAAAACACTTTGGCATGCATGTTACTGGTATCAATAGCAGCGGTAATACCGTAGAAGGTTTTGATGCCATAGAAGCGATGGCCAATTTAGGCCAAGTGTTAACACAGGCCGATGTGGTTGCAAATCTACTGCCAAGCACTCCCGCAACGTACAATCTTCTCAATGCTGACATGTTAGCTATGTTAAAAACTGATGCAGTGCTGTTTAATGTTGGCCGCGGTGATGCACTCGATCTCGATGTGCTAAATACCCAGCTGATCGCTAATCCTAGTCAGCAAGCGATCCTCGATGTATTTGCTCAGGAACCTTTGCCCAATAGCCATCCTATTTGGGAACGGGAAAATGTCGTGATCACGCCGCATATTTCGGCGCCAAGCCATCCTGCACAAATCGTCGATATCTTTAGCCAAAACTATCGCCGCTACATCATGGGTGAGCCACTGCAGAATCGAGTCGACTTTAGTAAAGGTTATTAGATCAAAGATAAGAAATTGAGTTAGAAATCAGTAAAAGAAAAGGCAATAGTCAGACTATTGCCTTTTTTATCTTAAATTTTAGTCAGTTAAATCCTAAAGCTGCGCTTTAAGAATTGCTCGACTAATACCGAGTGAGAATCCATCTCGCGAGTCACTTCGTCATTCAAGCCGACCATTTCACTGCCGAGTTGATGGCTAGAATGGGTAAATTGCGACACATTCACCACGCTGCGATTCATCTCATTTGCCACACTCGATTGCTCTTCAACCGCGCTGGCAATATGGTGCGTCATATCGGTAATGGTCGAAATGGCCTCACGAATCGTACGTAATGCCGTACCCGCTAAATCCGCCGTTGAAATACATTCGGAAGCGGCAACCACTCCTTGCTGCATACTGATAACAGCTTTATTCGTCCCCTGCTGCAACAGATTAATCATACTGTGGATTTCTTTGGTGGCATCGTGAGTACGTTGTGCCAGTGCCCGCACTTCGTCAGCAACGACAGCGAAGCCACGACCTTGCTCACCCGCTCGAGCCGCTTCAATTGCCGCATTCAATGCCAGTAAATTCGTCTGACCCGCAATACTCTGAATCACATCGAGCACTGTGCCAATATCTTTACTGTGGGCTTCTAACTCAGTAATCACTTTTGACGTTTGTTGCAGTTGCTCCGCCATAGCTTGAATCGAGCGAATAGTGCTCGACACCGTTTTATCACCATTGATGGTTTCAGCGGATGCCATTTGCGTGGCACTCGCCGCATCGGCACAATTGGAGGACATATCGCCTAATGTGGCGGTCATTTCCTGCATCGCTGTAGCAACTTGTTCTATTTCAGATAGTTGAGCCTAACTGGTACTCTGGATTTGTTTGCCCTTGGCGGCAGATATTTTGGCCTGTTCTGACACGTTATAACAGGAATCCGATGCACGCCCAAGAATCGACTTAAGCTCTGAATTCTGCATTTGCAGTGCTAAATCAATCGCGCCAAGATCGTCACAGTTACCACTATAGATATGAGCCATCAGCGGATTATCGTAGATATGCTTTGCCTTAGCCACTATCGCGTAATAGCGACTCAGCACCAGATTGCCGCCCACCAGCAATACTAGGACACTTATCGCTAGGGCAATAAAGCCCATTAAGCCAATTTGCAGAGCAAGGTAAAGCATAGGCAGCATGGCAAGTAGTGCTAGTAACAGCAATTTAACTGGCATATCCAAGGTACGTTTTAACGCACTGACGCTGCCCTTTTTGTTCAACTCTGCATAGGCTATTTCTGCACGCTTAACCTGATCGCGTGTGGGTTTAGTGCGTACAGATTGAAACTCGACGACTTTGCCATTAACTGAAATCGGTGAGACATAGGCATCGACCCAATAGTGATCGCCATTGGCGCAGCGGTTTTTCACTATCCCTTTCCAAGGCTCGCCTTTTTTGATGCATCGCCACAGATCTTCAAACGCTTGCGGAGGCATATCTGGATGACGCACCATGTTGTGGGGCTTGCCTAGCATGGCATCGAGGTCGTAACCGGCAACGGTACAGAAAGATTGATTGGCGTAAGTGATATGACTTTGAGTATCCGTGGTCGACAATAAAATCCAATCCGCTGGATAATCATATTCTCGCTGTGTAACTGGTAGATTAGTTCTCATGAAACCTTATGGATCTTTGATTAGTTCTTTGATTATTCATCCCTGAGCTATCCATCCGTGAGGCATCATCACCCTGACTCTGTATTCCTAAACCTACTTCTAAAACTGCCTAGCTTTTTAGTGCTAAAACACACCTAGCATAGACGATAAAACGTGCGCCATGTAACAAAAGCGTTAAAGTATGAAAATCACCCAAAAAACATGATTGCATTTGATAAGCGTTTTCATTTAGAATTAGCGCAATTCGATTGGAGACTAATATATGTACGTTTGTCTTTGCCATGCGATCACTGATACGCAAATTAAAAACGCAGTAAGCCAGGGCGATAGCTCGCTTGCTGACGTAAAAAAGCGCTTAGGTGTTGCCGATCAATGTGGTAAATGCGCCAGAATGGCAGTGCAGATCATCCAGAATCAATTAGAGCGTGAGCCTAATTATTACGAAGTCGCATAGAGTTCATCGCAAATAGCGTGGTAAAGGGTAGCTCACTCACCAACAAACTTCCGACAAGTTAAAACCACGCTGACTCAAGCAAACTTAATCCAGCTCAAGCAAACTCAATCCAAAAAAGTCCCGCGACAACAAAGCCTTCTATCCGCCACTTCGTCTTAAATAATCTTGCCAGTTTAGACTTTAGATATGATGTTTTAATGACAAGCCCCACTGAACTCCAAGCTCGAAAGCCGCGAATAATTCAATGGGGTTACAGATCCAACTTCCGAGTCAAGCCTACTTACGTCTCAACAAATAGGCCGCTTCATTAAGCCAAGGCACGGCTTTCTTAATAAAACGTGGATTGTCGGCCAACACATCTTGCGACGCTAATACTTCAATATCAAAATCCTCACTTAGATGCTGCTCTACCCAAGTAGGGGATACCGCAAAAGGCGGGCCGATAAGGGATTCTTGCGGATAATCTAAAGTCACTAATAAACCGACACTGCCGCTAGGTAATAAGCTCGCTAACTGCTTGGCATATTGTGCACGCATACTTTCTGGCCATGCGATCAAAGCCGCGCGATCGTAAAAAGCCATCACCGCTTGGGTAATAGTCTTAGGTAGGGTGAAAATATCACCTTGATACAAGCTGATCTGTTCGGTTTGATAATGCTGGTGCTCACCCACAGTCGTTTGCGTCATCTCGAGTTGGTTATCGCTAAAAAATTGCTGTACTGCCAATTCATTCAACTCACAACCTATGACCTGATGCCCCTGTTCTGCAAGGAAACACATGTCTAGCGACTTACCACATAAGGGCACAAAAACCTTAGTATCTGCGGGTAATGCAAGCTGCTGCCAATACTTAACGAGGAAAGGATTGATGTCTTGCTGATGAAAACCTATCTGTTGCTGCTGCCACTTTTCATGCCAAAAACCGGGTTCCATGGGTTTATCTCTATTCGCTAATGTTGTCCTTACTCTAATGACATTTTAAAGTGGATGCAAAGCCTCCTGCCATTCGGCAAACTCAGCAATGTAAAGACTAACTTACTGATCTAACGTGGCTTGCACTTTACGCAGCCAAACACAGTTATCGCATTGGCATTGACGGCGTGATAAATGATGTGGGCTTAAAGATGAGTCGATAAAGTCCACGGCGATCAACAACTGCTGTTTTAACTCGGCAATCGATTTTTCGTTCACGGCCACCAGCTCGTCATTCTGGTTCATCCAGATACATTCCATGCCCTGATGACACGTTAAACATTGCTCGTCTCTATCATTAAAAAATACCGCATGCGGGCAATGGGTCACTTCCATTGACTGTAAAATACGCTTACGCGGATATTCCAAAAGTTCGATCAACAAGGCCTTATATTGGGTGGGCATACGCCCTCCTTAGCTGCACTTTGTCTGTGGGTTAATTAACAAAAATTGATTCCATCTAATGCCCCAAAGATTACCTATAGTCGCGAGGATTTAATTTGATGTAAGTCAAAGTCAGTGACGAAATGATCGTATAGGTAAGCCGCGCCTGACGCTGATCATCAATGCCATTCAAAATACTAAAATAAAGCCACCCGCTATTTGATTATCTCCCCCGCTTACTGGTTAAATGAACAAAACAAGGAGCACAATTTGCAAACACCGCAGCTGCAGCATTTTTATATTTCTGAAGAGCAATCCATTTACTTGCTCAAAGCCAATGATGCCCGTAAACATAAGGCGTGGATCCGCCTCTGTAAACAACAGCTGAGCAAATTAGGTTATACCGATATCGAATTGGTCGGCAAAGGCGCCTACGGTTTCGTGTTTGCGGGTATCAATCAAGCGGGCGATGCCCATGTGTTTAAGTTTTCACGGATTAATTTGCCGCAACACATTCAAGATCGGCTCGAAGAAGAAGCCTTTATGCTCTCCTTACTCAAGCACCCTAATGTGCCAGGGGCGATCAAATTTGAGCGAGTAGGTAAGCAGGGAATACTCGTGATGGAACGGGCAAAAGGGGAAGATCTCGACCAACTTTGCCGCCGCATGGGCGCCCTACCGACCGCTATGGTCATGAGCATCGCCCGCCAACTCGCCGATATCTTGTATTACCTGCGCACAGGCAAGCCTTTAGTGCACGGCGATATCAAACCTTCTAATCTGGTTTACGATATTGAACAACAACACTTATCGTTAATCGATTGGGGCTCTGCGGTATTTGCGCAGCGGGATGAACATAACAAACCCGTCGAAGACAATGTGATGGCGTTAATGTCGAGCGATCAACAACATACCAACGCCCGCATGGGTGATGTGTACTTTATCGGCGAAGAGCAACTCAATGGAGCACTCTCCAGCCCGCGCTTTGACGAGCAAGGAGTTGCCGCGACTCTGTATGCCCTCGCCTCTGGGCAAGCAAGCCGCTTCGGTGCACAGGTGATTTCACCCACCAGCATTGGCTTACCGATAGAATTAGCCCGTACCTTAGAAGGCATGCTCAGCACTGATCCGCAGCAGCGCAACATTGCCGGCGATTACTTTTTAAAAAGTATGCGCCACAGCCACAGACTGCATTTACCTGAACTGCCCAAAGCTGATTTACAGGGTGAAATTCCTGTATGGGTACAATCCCGCGACAAAGATGTTGAAACCGTCAGCTACAGTTCGCGTAAATCCTTTTTAAAGGAACACAACGCCCAAGATCCCATCGCTAAGATGGATGATATTCAGCTCGAAAAATATTACCGCAACTTCCTCGCTGGCATGGGCGATACCGAAAAAGGCTTTATCGCCGCAGTGGGTCGTTTAGCGCAATATCCGATCGTGGGTGGTCTGGCTATTCATTGGCAGGAAACCGGCGTGTTTATCGACTCCAATCTTGCGATTTACGATGCAAAGCAAAAAAGTGCGTTAATCATTGCAGTCAACAATATGGTGGATCTTGCACGGGGAATTAAACGTATAGGGGTGTTTAAGGCCTGCTTCTTTAACGCCAAAGACACACTGCATATCGAACGAGCTGACACCAGCGAGCCTTTTGTCGCCAGTGCCGCACTGCAGTTGCCCTTCGAAGTCGGTGACGTACCCACCTTAGAAGATAAGTCGCGGTTACATTCTTATTTTGAAGACGGTAAAGATCCCGATGAGAACCTCGAATTGCCGGTGGAGATCATGGAGGAATTAGCCCGCATCAACCAAATTCACCACACAGGCTGCATCATTTTTGAGGCGCTGCCGAATCACTTAAAAATTCACAGTTACTTGAAGCTGCTCAATCCGCGTAAACAAGCGGCGTTTCGCGCAAGTCTCGATCGCATCTTGCATCATGTCGGAAAAATCCAAGGTCACGGCGTATCGGGCTTTATGAAACTGCCCTACAAAAACACCCGCCGCTTTACTCATCTAGAGCGTAAAGCCGATCACTTTTATCCGAAAAATCCAAAAGAAATAGGCGCCTAATGGCGCCTATGTTCATCGGATTAAATCGGTGATCCCGGCGGTAAGGTTAACGGCTTAGGAATAAGCTTAACCTTAGCATCGGTCAAACCCGCAGCAAGACCCTGTTGCAACCAAGTATAGTGTGCCGCAAGACTCACATTCGCTCGATTCGACTTCGCTTTTAATTGCTTAATCACAAACTGAGCGCGATCGTTGATCGCTGCCCTCACTTCTGGTGAGGTTTGAGGATCGTGCAGCGTTGCCAGCACTTCATCAATCACCACAGCGCTCACTCGCATCCATACGCCTTCGACCAGCGCGAGCTTATCCTCTTGATACAAGGTCGCCGCAAATAACTTATCCAGTAATGTCGTCACCGATAACTGCTCGCTATCGGCCATGGATGCTTGGCTGACACGATTCAAGCGTTTAGGCATCAATAGCAAGCTCACGGTATGACGGCTAAACACTTCAGCCATACCGAGAGGATCGTTAATTGCACCTAAACCTGAGTCGAAGGATTCCCGCGTGACATGATAATTCCCCGCCTTTGGCACTAAACTGTCGAGCAAGGTTTGCGGCACAGTTAAACTCGCCGCATCGAGCGTGTTAAGTAGCGCGTCTAAGCCCGTTAACTGCAACTGCGGCGCAATATAGCTCCAGCGGCTGCCTTCACCAATAGATTGATAGTTATAGTCAGTGCCACCAATAAACTTCGCGACCGCATCGATTTGATAACGCGTCAGCAAATAAATTGGCGCAAAGGCATCGGCTAGCTCGCCCAGTGGCTCATTGGGTAACAAGGCCGCACTGGAGAATCCCGCAATCGCCTTAGTGCGAATTGTATCTAACTTACCCAGCTGGTCGATCGGATCATCACCACGATCCCACAAACTGGCATAGGCCTGACTCGCATCCTTTTGGCGAGAATCAGCCTCACCGATATAACGTAAGCCACGTTTCGCCACATCGGCCAGCAAGTCGACTTGCAGTGCTTGTTGGGTGCGAGCATCGCCTTGATCGCTATAGCCATAGGCGATAGCAAAATCATCCCAAGGACCAACACCTGTAGTGTAAGGGGCGGAAATATCAATATCATTGCCCTTTAGCTGGATTTTCGGATGGGGATAATCCATCACAGAGGCATCCTGATTAGTCGAAGCAGCAAAGTTATGATCGAGCCCTAAGGTATGGCCGACTTCATGGGCGGCCAGTTGGCGAATACGCGCGAGCGACAAGGCTGTCGCCGCTTTCTCGGCAGCCACTCTATCCTGCCAGCCTGCGGTTAAGCCTTTAGCAATCAAGTAATCCTGACGCACACGCAAGCTGCCGAGCGTGACTTGACCCTTAATGATTTCACCGGTGCGAGGATCGGTCAGCGCGGCGCCATAGGACCAACCCCGCGTTGCCCTGTGCACCCATTGGATCATGTTGTAGCGAATATCCTGCGGATCGGCATCTGCCGGTAATAACTCAACTTTAAAGCCGTTGATAAATCCGGCGCGAGTAAAAGCCGTCTCCCACCAGCGCGCGCCATCGAGCAAGGCCGAACGTATCGGCTCTGGCACACCGGGATCAAGATAATAAGTAATAGGTTTAACGACTTCGCTTGGCGCTGGGCCCGGATGCACTTTCTGTAAACGGTGGCGTAGGATAAAACGCTGCACTAAAGGCTGGTCAAAGGGCGTGGCATAATCGCGATACTCATCGGACAAATAACCGCTCATAGGATGATAAGCCCGCGGCTGGTAATCCTCATCGGGAAGCTCAACAAAAGAATAACGCATCCGCACCGACATTAAGGTGCCATCGGGTGTTACCTGTGCGACCTGCGCGCCAGCAACATCGCCTTTGAACGTCAGTTGCACATCCACATCGGCGTTTTTCTCAAAGGATTTAATCCCTTTGGGTAAGATGACAGAACGGCTCAAATCGAGCTGATAATTGCCCTGCTCTGTTTGTTGCAATACGGAAGACACGCCGTGTAAATCATTGAGCACCAGATCGTTGATCGCTACCAAATCTGGCTTGCCCTCAATCACTTTGCCTTGCCATAACACAGAATCGGCAAAGGCTTCTTCAACCGCTCTTTGCTCGGCGGCATCAGAGGTATTCGCACGATATTGAGTATTGAGTTGCTTGAGTAAAACATAGGGACCTTGGCGCTCAAACTGCACCATACGGGTCTGACCCAGTTGGCCGCGATCGAGACCAATGTCGTTTGATCCTACGCCCTGTGGCAGGCTAGTAACTAAGATAAAAGGTTGATTTAAACGATTGACCTCAAGATATAGCTCTCCCTCAGACTCCTCGTAATAGAGATTAAGAAACCCTTTCGCCTCTTGGCCCTGCTTAATGATCTTGGCGCTAGGCGCGGCTGCCGCGACCGTAACGGTGGGAAATCCTAACAGCGCTATAAATAAGGCTAAGGCTACACTTTGGGGTTTCATCTTTCCTCCTGATTCGGCTGGCTGCGTTATTTACCTTATAAGTCATTGGTATCTTTGATGACTGCTTATCTCAAGCGATTGATTTAAAGTAAATAATGCGAGGCCATCACTGGCCCCGAGCAAATAAATTAACGATTCTGATGCTGGTTCTTGTGTTTGATCCAGTGATTTAATGTTTCAAATAATTCGTTGAGCACTATGGGTTTAGTGATGTGGGCATTCATCCCCGCCGCTAAACTCTTTTCCCTGTCGCCCGACATTGCATGGGCTGTCATGGCAATGATAGGCAGTTCATCGGCACTAAAACGCTCACGCAATGCCCTTGCGGCCGTTAACCCGTCCATCACTGGCATTTGAATATCCATCAACACAGCATCAAACGGCCGCGAGTCGATAGTATCCAGCGCTACTTGACCGTTGTCGGCCAGCACCACTTCGTAGCCAGCGCTCTTAAGGAGTTCGGTGGCCACTTGCTGGTTAATAAAGTTATCCTCCACCAGCAGCACTAAACCTGTGTGCTCTCCTTCCTCAACTTGAACTTCAACCATAGGCTGAACCACATTCAATCTCGGTTCATCGGCAAAGGCGGCAATGATCTCATCGAACAGACTCGATGCCTTGAAGGGTTTTTGCAGTACGGCAAACACATTGGCGCTATCGACTTCATGCTGCAAGGGCTCTGCCGCATAGGCCGTCATCATAATAATCACCGGCCGTTTCGCTAAGCGGCCTTCGGCGACCATAGTATCTATGGCACTGACCACATCGCTACCGTCCATTTCTGGCATCATCCAGTCGAGCAATAACAGATCGATTGGTGCCCGCGACAGTTTGTAAAGCGCTTCGGCGCCGCTGGCGGCAGTATCAACGTCGAAGTGGAAATCTCGCATCAAGGTCGAATAAATTTGCAGTGCCGTCGGGTTATCGTCAACGACTAAGGTACGTAGACTATTGAGTTTTTCCGGCACGACCAAAGGTTCAATCTTAGCGGCTTCGGCAATTTCAAAACTGATGGTGAAGCTAAAGGTACTACCGACCCCAAGCTCACTCTGCACTTGCATCTTGCCGCCCATCATAGACACCAGATGCTTACTGATCGACAAACCTAAGCCCGTGCCACCGTATTTACGGGTGGTCGAACCGTCGGCTTGGGCGAAGGCATCAAACAACTTATCCTGTTGATCTTTACCTATGCCGATCCCCGTATCGCGCACCCAGAACTTCAAGGTAATCCGATGATCCCGCTCGCCGACATCTTCACAGCCGAGCTCAATCTCGCCAGATTGGGTAAATTTCACCGCATTCGATAACAGGTTAATCAGCACTTGGCCTAAACGTAGCGGATCGCCCTTAAGAATGAGTCCCGCCGTCACAGGGGCATATAAGAGTAACTCGACGCCTTGTTCTTGTGCCTTAAGCGCATTGAGATCCAGAGCGTGATCGAGCACTTTATCCAGCGGGAACGGCACCCGCTCAAGCTCCAACTTACCCGCCTCAATTTTAGAGAAATCGAGAATATCGTTGATGATCCTCAGCAGCGATTGCGCCGAGAAACCGGCTTTTTCGAGGTAATCTTTCTGCTGCGCCGTTAACGAGGTGCGCTGTGCCAACTGCAACATACCGATAATGGCATTCATCGGTGTGCGGATCTCATGGCTCATGTTGGCCAAAAATTCACTCTTGTAGAGGTTAGCGAGTTCGGCGTCTTGCTTGGCTTCGAGCAGCGCCACTTCGTTACTCTTATGGCGGGTAATATCCTTATGGGTACCAAGCATACGTTTGGGCTGACCTTCGGCGGTGAACTCCACCACACGACCACGGGATAACACCCAGTGATAGCCGCCATTTTTACCTAACATACGGAATTCAATTTCGAAAGCACCGACGGGATCAGCAAGATACTGAGCACGGTATTCCTCGACGCGAATACGATCGTCGGGGTGGGATAATTCATCAATTGTCGATACTAAAGCTGGGAATTCATTGGTTTTATAACCCAGCATAGAATAATAGGCTGGGTTACAAATGATCTGTTCAGAGTCTAAATACCAGTCCCACAGGCCATCTTCCACCGCATCCATGGCTAAGTGATAACGCTCTTCGGACAGGCGTAATTGTTCGGCGGATTCGTATTCCCGCGTCACATCACGCCACACGGCAATCAATCCCTGCAGTTCGCCGCGGCGATTGTAGAAAGGCAGCTTAAGGGTATCGAGCAACACAGGTTTGCCCGCAAGCTCGACCTTTTCTTGGTAGCGCAGCGGCGTGCGATCTTTTAAGACTTGTTCGTCTTCGGCGCGGATACGTATGCCCATTTCAGGCGAGGTCAGATCCTCAGATGATAAACCTATCATCTCGCTCTCTGTGTAACCCAGCATGCGTTCAGCCGCCTTGTTACAACCTAAATAGTTGCCTTCTTTATCTTTAAAGACAATCGCTTCAGGAATCGAGTCAAGCAGGGATCGCAGTAGCGCATATTCGCGCTCACGCCGCTCTGTGGTGTCTTTTAAGCGTTCAGTACGCCGCGCCACTAGCTTATCGAGCCGCTTATTCTGCTCAGCCAGATGGTGGGTATATTGTTTGTTTTCCTCAAAGATCCGACTGACCAGCAAGAACCAAGGTTCCCAGCCACGGGTGATTTTCTCCGGTGGTTTACGTGGCTCTTGGGAGCAGCCCTCAAGGTGCGACAGTAGTCGCGAGGCTGGACTCACAAAAGATCGACGCGTCTGCCAATGCACTATGGTCACCAACACTGACAGGGCGATAACCACTAAAATAAACGTCAGCTGCAGTTTTTCCCACGAGTCTTGGAATAGGTCGTCTTCATCCTGCAAATACAGTAAACGCCAAGGCGCGTTATGCAGTGCAACCGAGTGAATGTAATAGCCGTTGCGGATGATGCCATCGTGGGCATCGAACAATTCCGACTCAGGTAAAGAATGCAGCTCAGAGGGAATACGTTGGCTGATGTGATAGACCCGATTGATATCTGAGCTATCAAAATCGCTGTGGGATAAAATATTGTTCTGTTGGTCGAGCAAAATCACTGTACCCGGCATCTTAAAGTAAACCCGAATTTGCCGCGCTAACGAGGCAAGCGTCATGTCTAAGTTGATTGAGCCAATGAACTCATCATCCAAATAAATGGGCACACCTAAAGTGGTCAATAAGCCTTTGCCCGTGGAGTCAACATAGGCTTCACTCCAAAATACACTGCGCTGCGGATTCATTGCTGGGGTGGCGTATTGGAACTGTTTCTTGTTGAGTAATTCGTCCCTAAAACGTTGATCGTCATTCGACCAAGGGAAATAGGACATGATCCTACGTTTCGACAGGTAATAAATCGCCGAGGCTTTCGGGGCAGCTTCTTTGGCGACGGGGAATGACAGTGACAGCTCAAACAACATCTCAAGCTCTTGATAGAACTTGTCGTCGCGGCCGTCGAGGGAACCCGCACCAGTAATCCTACCCATGTTGGTAAAGGGCTCACCGCTCTGGGCGTAGCTAGGTTCTAAGGTAAAATACTGGCCGCTTTCGTTGAATTTACCGTATTGCGGTAAGCGTTCTTTACGCACGAGTTCGCCCAAACGTAAATGATCCACAGCAACGTTGCGTAAGCTTTTTACCGCTCTAATGCTCGACTCAAGTAGCAAATCGATTTGCAATACATGGCGTTGAACCTGCTCTTCACGCTGCTCCATCTGCTGTGCTTTTTGGCGGTCGAAAAACATCCATGCGGTCAACAAAGACATGACGATAACGCCGATGTACGTATAAAAAACGGCACGGTTGTAGTTCTTCTGGATCGGCGATTTTAGTTGGAGATCCGGCTCACTCGATTTCATCCACTACCCTTGATTGCAGCGCTTAATTTCAGCCTACGGCGGCAAAAACTATGAGCTCCATATAGTAGCAGGAAGGAACTGCCAATCACATAAAATAATTGTCAGATAAAGCCTACTCATACCACTGATAAGTCGATTAAAAATCTACTACTCCATAAAATTAAGGCCTCCATATCTGAGGCCTTAGTCATTACCCTAAATTAAACCGACCTGCTTTACAGATGCTCTTCGGCGTATTCCGCTAAGCGTGAACGCACCACGCCATTCAGATACACGTTGGCACTGCCTTCAAAGTCTTTAAAACGTTCGACAATATAGGTTAAACCTGAGGTAACAGCAGTTAAGTAGTTAGAGTCGATTTGGGCTAAGTTACCGCAACAAATCAATTTTGTGCCTTCGCCCATACGGGTGATCATGGTTTTGATCTGCGAAGCAGTGAGGTTTTGGCATTCATCTAATAACACTATGGAGTTTTGGATCGAACGCCCGCGCATAAAGTTTATCGACTTAAACTGAATGTTAGCCTTCTCCATGATGTAATTCATGCTGCCCGTAGGATTCACATCATTCTTATGCAGCACTTCGAGCGTGTCGGTAATCGCGGCCAGCCACGGCATCATCTTCTCCTCTTCCGTGCCGGGCAAGAAGCCGATAGATTCGGCGATTTCTGGGGTGTTACGGGTGACAATCACTTTGTCGTAGCGATTACGCTCGACCACCAGTTCCAACGCCGCAGCCATGGCGAGCAAGGTTTTACCGCAACCCGCTGGACCGGTTAAGATCACCAGATCGATATCGGGATCGAGCAGCGCCTGCAATGCCATGCCTTGATAGACGTTTTTAGGTTTAACACCCCATGCCTCGAGGTTTTTCACCCGCTCACGGCCTAAATCTAAAATATGTAAATGGGTGTCTGTTCGCTCGATAACACGACCGCAAAAATCAGACTCTGTGTCGATAAGATATTGGTTAATATAAAAATTATCATTTTCGAGGTCTTTGAGCGGTACTTCATGCACTGTATGTCTACCGTGGCGCTCGGTGGAGACCTTGTTCAAGTGCTCCCAAAAATTACCTTCGAACTGGTAAAAGCCTTTACTGAGGAAGCGGATATCATCGATCAACTGGTCAGTTCGATAATCCTCAACCAATTGAATACCTGCACCTTTGGCTTTAAGGCGCATATTGATATCTTTGGTGACTAAGACAACGGTACGGGGATGATGTAGGTTTTGTAGATGTAGCGCGGTATTGATAATGCGATTGTCGTTTCCATCTCCTGGCAGTGCGCCTAAGGTAAAATCGACAAGGTGATCAGGGAAAATTGAGAGCGAACCGACGGCATCGGCATGACCCTCTCGGCTGGGTAAAGGGACGCCATTGATAATCTGCTCAGGAGTAGTTTCACCGCCTAGGGTATCTTCCAATGCCCTGATAGCAACCCTAGCATCACGACTCACATCACTCTTTCGATCTTTAATCTGGTCCAACTCTTCTAGCACTGTCATCGGAATGACCACATCATGCTCTTTAAACGAATAGATCGCCAAAGGTTCATGTAGTAACACATTGGTATCCAGTACAAACAACTTTCTGTCGTCTTGTTCCATGGCGCCTCCAGAGTGCTTCATTAAAGTTTAAACACACTTTTGAGTCTCAATAAAAGTTACACGGCTCCTATTACTGGCTAAGCATATGGCAAAGAATGATCATAAGGTTCAAGTTGATAGCACTTTACTCGCACTTAAACCTTAAGTTGATATTGGCACCAAACTCACAAGATAACAATACAGCAACCATTGTTTACCTTACAGACTCGAAGCAGTGTATAACCGCGGATGTGACATTAGCGTGACAGTTTCATGTACTGGCATGACAATTTTGTCGCTTGTACAATTTGTAATCTAGCACTCTGGGAATTAGGCTCTAACGGGTGAGAGGGCGATTTAAATATCACGAGTATTGGTATAACATACGCGCCCTTTGTTAGAGTCCGCCTAGAAATGAGAATTTAAGATGCCGTTCGCCTTAGGTCAACGTTGGATAAGTGATACCGAGTCAGAGCTTGGTTTAGGAACTGTGGTTCAAGTAGAAGGCCGTATGGTCACTGTATTATTCCCTGCCACGGGTGAGAACCGTATGTTCTCCCGAGCAGAAGCCCCTCTGACACGCGTTATATACAATCCCGGCGATTCGGTTGAAAGCCATGAAGGCTGGAGCCTTGCGGTCAGTGAATTGACCGAGAAAGACGGGATAGTGATTTATCACGGCATTCACAGTGAGACAGGCGAGCAAGCTACACTGCGTGAAACCCTGCTGAACCACAATATTCGTTTCAACAAACCCCAAGACCGTTTATTTGCTGGCCAAATCGATCGCCTCGACCGTTTTGGTGTGCGTTATCAATGCCAAATGTTGCGCCACAAACTGGCCTCATCGGATTTGCTGGGTCTGCAAGGTCCACGCGTTGGACTTATTCCGCATCAAATGTGGATTGCCCATGAAGTCGGCCGTCGCTATGCACCGCGTGTACTGTTAGCCGATGAAGTGGGTTTAGGTAAAACCATTGAAGCAGGTCTGATTATTCACCAACAACTGCTGACCGGCCGCGCCGAACGCATTCTGATTATCGTGCCCGATACTCTGCGCCATCAGTGGTTAGTGGAAATGCTGCGCCGCTTTAATCTGCGCTTTTCGGTATTCGATGAAGACCGTTGTGTAGAAGCCTATGCCGATCACGACAATCCTTTCTACACAGAACAGTTAGTGATTTGTTCACTCGAATTACTGCGTAAGAAAAAACGTCTTGATCAAGCCCTAGATGCCGATTGGGATCTGTTAGTGGTTGACGAAGCGCACCACTTAGAATGGACCGAAGAAGCGCCAAGCCGCGCCTATCAAGTGGTTGAAGCATTAAGCGAAGTCATCCCAGGCGTTTTACTGTTAACCGCAACGCCGGATCAACTCGGCCATGAGAGTCACTTCGCCCGTTTGCGTCTGCTCGATCCGGATCGTTTCTACGATTACGATGCCTTCCTAGCCGAAGAAGACAGCTATAAAGACGTCGCCATTGCCGCCGAAGCCTTGGCTGGTAACGCTAAATTACCCGATGCCGCCATCAACAGCTTGACCGAATTGCTGGGCGAGAAAGACATCAGCCCAAGTATTCGTTTAATCCAAGCCGACGGTATTGATGCAGGAATACAACAGGCCGCCCGTAGCGAATTACTGCAAGAATTACTTGACCGTCACGGTACTGGCCGCGTGTTATACCGAAACAGCCGCGCCTCGGTAAAAGGCTTTCCAAAGCGTTTCTTTAACGCTTATCCCCACGCCATGCCAGATCAATATCAAACAGCCGCACGCGTCAGCGGCATGATGGGCGGACACAAGTCATTAGAGGCGAAAGCGGCGCAAGCCCTGAGTCCTGAAAAACTGTATCAAGAATTTGAAGATAACAGCGCCAGTTGGTGGAAGTTCGATCCCCGTGTGGATTGGTTAATCGAGTTCTTAAAATCCCACCGTAGCAAAAAAGTACTGATCATCGCCAGCCAAGCGGAAACGGCCCTGAGCTTAGAAGAAGCCCTGCGCACTCGCGAAGGGATTCAAGCGACGGTATTCCACGAAGGCATGTCGATTATCGAGCGCGATAAAGCCGGCGCTTACTTTGCTCAAGAGGAAGGCGGCGCACAGGCGCTGATCTGTTCTGAAATTGGCTCTGAAGGCCGTAACTTCCAGTTTGCCAGTCACTTAGTGCTGTTCGATCTGCCGCTAAACCCCGATCTATTGGAACAGCGAATCGGTCGTTTAGACCGTATCGGCCAGAAAAATGATATCCAAATTCACTTGCCATACCTTGAAGATACTGCCCAAGAACGTTTGATGCAGTGGTATCACCAAGGGCTGAACGCCTTTGAACTCACTTGTCCGAGTGGTCATGTGCTTTACAGTGAATTTGCCGAGGATCTATTAAACGTGCTTGTGGGTGATGACAGCGATGAGCTGACAAACCTGCTCAATCACACCCAGAGCCGTTATAAAGAACTCAAGCACGCCATGGAGCAAGGCCGCGATAAGCTGCTGGAAATCAACTCACACGGCGGCGAGAAGGCACTGGCAATCGTCAACCGCCTTGCCCAAAGTGACGGTGATACTCATTTAATCGGCTCAGTGATCCGTCTGTGGGATATTATCGGTGTTGATCAAGAAGATAAGGGTGAAAACTCGATTATTCTGCGCCCGAGTGAACACATGATGTTCCCAACTTACCCTGGCTTGCCAGAAGATGGCGTAACAGTGACCTTTGATCGTGACACAGCGTTATCACGCGATGATATTGCGCTGATCACCCAAGAGCATCCGCTGGTGCAAACGGGGCTCGATCTGATCACAGGTTCTGAAACTGGCACCACCAGCGTCGCAATTCTAAAGAATAAAGCCCTGCCAGCAGGTACCTTATTCTTAGAACTCATCTACATGGCCGATGCCTCAGCACCTAAGTCGAGCCAGTTGTACCGTTATTTACCGCCTACCCCCATTCGCGTGTTGTTGGATAAAAACGGTAACGACCTGTCGGCTAAAGTGGATTACGCCAGTTTCGATAAGCAATTAAGCGCAGTGAATCGTCACATTGGCGGCAAGTTAGTCACGGCATCTCAGCCTATTTTGCATCCGTTATTTGCTAAGGGTGAAGAATATGCTCAAGTGGTTGTCGATGAAATGGTAGCCCAAGCCAGAGATAAAATGACTCAGCAACTGAGTGCAGAGCTTGATCGTTTAGAGTCACTCAAGGCGGTGAACCCCAATATCCGTGAGGAAGAATTGGAATACCTGCGCAATCAGATGCAAGAGTTAAACACTTATCTAGATGCCAGCCAGTTACAACTCGATGCGATCCGTATGGTGCTCGTCAGCCACGTATAAACCTAAGCGGAACAGCAGGTTTCCATCAATTAGCCCAGCCTCAGCGTTGGGCTTTTTTGTGCCCTGTGGCTTTCGATTCCAAGTGGCCTCTTATTACAAGTGGCTTTTTATACTAAATGACAGGTGCAATTCTTTGGCGAGGAAAATTCACTTTTTGGTAATTGTTCAGGTTATACTCAAACACTGATGAATTTATGAGACTACACAGGTGGTTATCAATTCTATGCCGCGCATTCTTTCACTCCTCTTTTGCCTCATTCTCGGCATCACAACCATCGCTACCCACGCGGCAGACACGACAACAACTCCACCAACATCTACGCCAGCCGAAATCAGTGCCAAAAAGTCGAATCACAGCTATCTACCCACAAATGAAATTAAACAAATCACGATTGATAATCAGCCCTACGATTTGTTAGTGCGACCATGGGAAGGTAAAAAGAAACTTGGTGCGGCGATAATCCTGCCCGCCACCAATGGTACCGCAGACGCGCCAGGATTGATGGCGTTTGTACGCCGCAATATCAATCCTGCCGGTTGGGCCAGCTTAAGTTTAACTCCGCCAACTGAAATGCCCGCAGCTAACTTTGCCACCGCCGCCACTGAAGTGACCTCGCCTGGCGCCGCGCAATTAAGCTCACCGTCCAACAAACCAAGCCCTAAAATCAAGCCCGAAGATAACAGCAAGCACCAGCAAGAGCAGGAAGATTTTCTCGTCAAAAGCATGTCGCAGTTAGATGCCATCGGTGCTGATTATGCGGGAAAACGTATTTTGATCACCGCAGACCAAAGTGCAGGATTATTGATTAGCCTATTAAGCCAGAACAAGATTGCCGATCCTGATGTGCTGATTGTCATCAATCCCTATCGTGAGGACGAACAGCGTAATCAAGCACTCGCGGAGCAACTGGCAAAACTTACGCTGCCCATTTTAGATATTCAATCACCAGACGGTCACCCAGCCTCATTAGAAACAGCCGACAATCGCAAAAAACTCGCGGTGACCTTAGAAAGCCCTAACTATCGCCAAACTACCCTAGCGCTCAATTTAGATAACGAGAGCGCATGGCAGAATTGCTTAAATGCGATTAAAGGCTTTTCTGCCCGAATGAGCGGCGCGCAGTAAAAACGGCGATTCAAGCTAATTCAGACAAAATAGCATTACCAACCCGATTGGCGATCCCGATAGGGTTTCTGCGGATCTGTCAGCTGACGCGTCGCCGCTATCTTGCTATTTTTGCCTAACAATAACCGAATCTGACTAATAGACTCGCGGCACAGCAGACTACGGATAGAAGCAGTCCAACTGCGATTAATGCTAAGTTTGATGGCCGCTGCCGCATCCGGTGAGGTTTGCATCAGTTGCCGCGCCAATTGCTCTGCGGCTTCCATGGGCGTCTCACTCACTTGTGTCACGAGTCCTAAGGCCAGCGCTTCATTACTCTCAAGCACTTTTGCCGTCAGGCTAAGTAACATGGCTTGATCCTTAGGCATAATTTGCCTTAATGCGACTAAACCCGCCATATCTGGCACGAGTCCCCATTTCGCTTCCATGATAGATAACTTACTGTCGTGGCTAGCAATACGCACATCTGCGCCTAAAGCGATCTGCATACCGCCGCCATAGCAACAGCCCTCAAGCACCGCAATCACTGGCACAGGCAAGGTTTGCCAACCTAGTGACACCCGCTGTGCTAAATTCGCATTCCCCGGTAAACCCTTAAACAGTAACTTAACTGCCTGCATCGGTGCCGACATCACGCTTTTGACATCAAGCCCAGAGCTAAAATGCCCACCCGCTCCCGAGAGGATCACGGCTCGCACCGCACGATTGGATTTAATACTTTTAATCGCGCAGTCAAGCTCACTAAACATTAAATAGTTAATAGCATTCATTTTTTCAGGACGATTAAGCAACACATAGGCGATGCCATCATCGATTTTAACTTGTACACTTTGGCCACTCATGAAATATTCCGTTACTGGTCAGTCCAGAATAAATGTTAACACGTTTGGCATAATTCACTAAAAGATATAACATGAGCCTGTTTTTTGACTTGAGTCAAAATATTGCCAATTCCATCATGGATTGAAGGCAACTTATGTTAGGCTGTCATCACTACGTGCAGTAATCCTAATGTATTTTTCGATTAGATAGCCTTAGCAAGCTCAATAATTAAGCGTATTTAACCGCTAGCTATTTAACTGCTAATAATCGACACCAGTATCGCAATGCTACCTACTGCGAAGGATGATTGGGCAGCAATATATGGATTCTATAGTCCTTTTTTAGTCACTATATCCTTGTTATTTACTCAACATTAGCTAGTTCGATTTAAGATTCTGCATGATTTGATTCAACAATGATTCAAATTTTAATGCCATCAGAAAATATAAATTTATCAATGATATCTATAAGTTACATATAAAAGATATTAATCAGACTTGCCCGAAGAACGCAATTCGTCAGTCAGACCTAAAAAATAAGTGTTATCTTCAATAAATGGGCAAATAAGGATCACTAGTCAGCATGTCAATATCTGTACTCATCTGTGACGATTCCGCCATGGCACGTAAGCAAATGGCCCGCACACTCCCCAAAGAGTGGGATGTGGAAATAACTTATGCGACCAATGGTGCCGAAGGCCTTGATGCCATCCGCGCTGGAAAAGGCGAAGTGGTGTTTCTCGATCTCAACATGCCTGTAATGGACGGTTATGAAGTACTGCAAACCGTGCAGCAACAGGACTTACCCGCGCTGATTATTGTGGTATCCGGCGATATTCAAATCAAAGCTCACGAGCGGGTTAAAGCCTTGGGTGCGTTAGATTTTATTCAAAAACCGGTGAGCGCCGATGCCATCAGCAACATTTTGCAAGATTACGGCATCTTAACGCTGACGCAGAAAGATCTCACCGACGAAGTCCCGATGATCAAAGTCGACATGCGCGACGCTTGCCAAGAAATAGCCAACGTTGCCATGGGACGCGCCGCCGATCTGTTAGCTAAATTACTCGATGTATTCGTGTTACTACCTATCCCTAATGTGAACGTGCTTGAAGTCAGTGAGTTAACCATGGCGCTCAAAGCCACGGAAGAAAGCTCAACGGTATCCGCGCTCTGCCAAGGTTTTATCGGTGCAGGTATTGCGGGAGAGGCCCTGCTTTTGTTCCATGATTCCAGCTTTAAAGACATGGCCAAGCTGATGGGATTAGCTAATCCAGAAGACAAAAATACTGAGATAGAAGTCCTAATTGATACTGGAAACGTACTGATAGGCGCTTTCCTTAACGGCATTTCTGAACAGCTCGACATGAAATTTAGTCAGGCTCACCCTGTCGTGCTGGGACGGCACTGCACGGTTAACGATCTGATCCATGATAATTCAGAGAAATGGCACCGAACTTTGGCAATGGAGATCAACTATCGGATTGAAGATCATAATATTCAATGCGATTTGCTACTGCTCTTCACCGAGGATTCTATCCCCACACTTAGCTATAAACTCGGCTATTTACTCGATTAACCAGTTGGATTTTATCCTATGTCAAATGACCAAAGCGCAATGAACGAACTACACTGGCTCATCGATATGGTACAAACCATAGAGGTGGGATTAGTGGTATTAGATCGCCATTACAATATCCAGCTGTGGAACGGTTTTATGGAGAATCACAGCGGTGTTTCCCCTAATTCGATCAAAGGTCAAAACCTGTTTACCCGCTTCCCCGATCTGCCTGCCACTTGGTTAAAGCAGAAAATGGAATCGGTTTTCATGCTTAAAAACCGTGCTTTTATCAGCTGGGAACAACGTCCGTACGTTTTCCAATTTAAAAACTATCGCCCGATTACAGGCCGTGCAGACTATATGTACCAGAACGTGACCCTGCTGCCGCTGGCATCGCTCACGGGACAAGTGACCCATATCAGTGTGATTATTTATGACGTGACAGATATCGCCATCAACAAATTGCAACTTAAAGCTGCCAACGAGCAACTCGAACGCCTTAGCCAAACCGATGGTCTAACTCAGCTGCATAACCGTCGCCATTGGCAAGAATGTTTAGACCACGAGTACGACTTGTATGCCCGCTACTCAGGTATGGCAAGTTTAGTCATGATAGATATCGATAACTTTAAACATATCAACGACAACTATGGTCATGTAGCGGGTGATAAAGTCATTCAGCATATCGCCCACTTACTCAGCCAATCCTTACGTGATACCGACTGTGCAGGGCGTTATGGCGGCGAAGAATTTGCGGTTGTATTGCCTAAAACCAGCGGCGCAGATGCGATGAACTTTACCGAGCGACTCAGGGAGAAAATTGCTGCATCCGTCATAGTGTATGAAAGCCTTAAGATTACTGTGACTGTGAGTTTAGGTGTGTGCGAAATTGGCTCCCATATCACCAGCAGCTCTAGCTGGATCTCCTGCTCCGATAAAGCCCTGTACGAAGCGAAACAAAAAGGCCGTAACTGCAGTGTTTTACATACGAGTAAAACAAGTAAATCCTAAGTATACCCAATAAAAATGCCCATCAATGATGGGCATTTTTATTTAAAACAAGTGAAGATTAAACTCGAGATCCGCCAACGAATTAATGAGGAAAACCATCATCTTCTTCGTCTTCATCTTCTTCGTCATCCATTTCATCGCCGACGAAATAGGTACCCCAACCGTCATATTCCACTTTTTGCTTTACCGCTAATTGCAGCAATTGCTCGGCCGCTTTGTCCAGTAATTCAACATCCAGTTTGTGGTGTGCGACAGCATCGAAACAGAAGATTATTGAACCATCCTCCAGTTCCATTTCTTCGGCATCATTCACCTCAAAACCTAATTTGAAGGCATCCACAGCCGCTTTTTCAAGACGATCGAAATTGGTCGATGAAAAGTGATGCTCAATAACATATTCCGCATCAGGCTCTGAGCCATCGTCAAGCAGGGCTTGCACTATGTCACGATTCTCTGCAAGTTGGGCTTTTAACTGACTTTCAATAGACATGGATTTGTCTCCGTTAAGGTAAATCTGGCTCAAATTGGCATTATACCCAAACAACCTGAAGATGCAGGATTCAGCGGGAATTTAACGCACTTTAGGCAAGGCGGTTATTTGCAGACCTAGCGGGCTAAGTTAAAAATAACCAACTCAGCATAAAGTGCTTTAAAACCCGCCGGGACGGAGCGCCTAGGGCACTCCATTTCCGTGTTGCATCAATTCAAAAGGTGACCGACATTCTTTCATTGATGCGCCTTGAATTGAAGCACCCTAGGCGCTCTGAAACTCGTATCTTCAGGTAGCTTGGGTATATTATACGTCATCACTCGCGAGAGTTTTACCCATAAGTGCTGCCGCTTCTTGATTTATCTCAGCAAATCTCGCCGACATGCTGGCATGAATTTGCGCAGAGAAGTTTTTCACATCGGCTTTATCTAAACCTGCGGTCGGCACAGGTGCCATCATATCGATGATGACGACACCATTATTCCAGCGATTTAACTTAATATGGCTCTGACACGAAGCAACCACTGGCACCACTGGCACTCCCGCCGCGATTGCAGTATGGAAAGCTCCCGCTTTAAAAGGTAACAGACCACGACCACGCGAACGTGTACCTTCAGGAAAAATCCATACGGATAGATTCTTCTGCTTAATTTTTTCAACCGTTTTAGCCATAGTATCAAAGGCACTGTGACGGTTTTTACGGTCGATAAGAATATTACCTGACAACCAATAGATTTGACCGAATAGCGGCATCCACGCCAAACTCTTCTTGCCTAAACTCACTGTACCTTTAGGAACTGCTGTCGTGTGAGTAAAGAGATCAAAGTTATTCTGATGATTTGCTAAGAAAATATACGGGCCGTCCTGCACATCTTCGTGCCGGCGAACAATCACTTTAATCCCAAGGATTGGCGCAACCGATGAGAAGATCTTGGCGAACATATGTACATTGTCGCGATGGCGAGGCCTTAATAAACACACTAAGCCACCAAAAATAAAGGCAAGCAACAAGGATACCGCCAACAACATTGATCTGACGATTAAAAGCACGATTTACTCCGACTGTAAAAGTGGCGACAGTATAGCCACCATGGCTTTGGGACTCAATATATTGTTTACATCTGTAAGCTGACTTGCTAACAAACAAGCAAAAAAAGCCCATTGATATACTGAACCTCCAGTGTATCGATGGGCTTTAAGATTAATATCGAACTAAGCGTGGTGCTTGGGTAGGTTTTCAGACTCAGTTGCCTGAGGTGAGACTTTACTTAACACAAAGCGGATCACTAAGGCACTCACGGCCAAAGTCGCGACAATTGCCGCACCACTAGGGAGGTCTAAGGTCGCCGACAGAACTAAGCCCAAAACATAGCCCAGTAAACCGACGAGGTAAGCGTAAAATAGCCGACCTTTACCACGGTACTTGTTCAACGCTAAAGCTGGCAATATCAAGGTACTGAACACCAGATAAACGCCTACTAATTCAACCGATAAGGTAATCACTAGCGCAAATAGCAGATAAAATCCTGCCCCGTCCAACATCTGGGGGCGCAGGAATATCGCTAATAACACCAGTGAATACACTACGGCCGGCAAAATCAGTTGTGACCAACTTACCCACAGGATCTGACCTGACATCAATTGCTTTAACAACTCGGCGCCATGTGGGTCGTTTGCCAGCAACAGCATTGCGGCCACCGCAGACAAGACGTAAAAGCAGCCAATCATAGCCTCCAACTCACCCGCCATACGCTTAGCTAACCAAGCGATAAACCCTGCACCCGCAAGGGCAAACAGCGCTGGCATCCACACATTAGCAAACGGCATATCTTCTAATCTGTGGTCCATGTGAGCGACAATCGCGCCTAAAGCGGCAACTTGCGCTATCGCTAAATCAATAAAAATGATGCCACGCTTAAGCACTTGTCTCCCAAGTACAATATGCGTCGACAACACTAAGATCCCCGCTGCCAATGCAGGTAACAGAATCGACATCAGCTCAAGATCAAACATAGGTTTATTTCACTCCATTTAAGAGGGAAATCACGCTGTCATACAGGCTAAATAAATCTTGGCTCTTATCATTACCACCCACAGACATAGGCAGCATTACCACGGGCAAGTTCGCTTTTTCACCCAGCCATTTTGCACCGCGTTCATCCTGATAAGATGCCACAACTACGGCCAGAATATCCCCCTGCTCGGCGCGCGTCAGCAGACTCGCTAAGTGGCCGCTAGTGGGAGCTAAACCCGGTTTTGGCTCTAAATCTGCCACTTGCTCGATACCAATCCAGTTGAATAAGTATCTGAAGCTTGAGTGGTAAGCGATCACTTTTTTACCTTGTAATCCCTTAGCTTGCGCTTCCCAACGCGGGACTGCGGCTTGCCAGCGAGTGGTAAAATCTGCCAGTGACTGTTGATAATCTGCCGCACCAGCAGGATCTAACTGAGTCAGCTTAGCACTCAATGCCGTGGCGACTTTTAACAGTCGCGTCGGGTCAAAATGAATATGTGGATTACCTTGAGCATGCACATCCCCCATGCTGCGATCGACACTGGCCAGTTTATCTAAGGTCTCGATTTGATCGGCAGCGAAAAATAAGCCTTGCTCGGTCGAGCGCACTTTTGCGTTTGCCGACTTCATCTGAAGCATAGGCAACCAACCCACTTCAAGATCGGCACCTGCGCACACCACAAGATCCGCCTGACGCATTTTAGCGATCAAACTCGGACGCGCCTGCACTTGGTGAGGGTCTTGTAATGCCGTCGTTGCCGAATAGATGCTAGCCGTTGGAGCAAGCTCCTTGGTCAATGCCGCGTATTCAGGTTCACAGGCAAACACATTCAGCTCGGCATGGGCCAAACCAGTATAAGTGACAGATAAGGCCACAGCGGCCAATTTAGCTAAATTAGAATTGATGCGCACCGTGAGCCCCCAGAGACATAATATATTGAATAGTGAAGATGTTATCGTCTTCTATTCCGTCGAAGTTAGTACCCTTTTGATTGGTATACTGGAAACGAACCGTCGAGAAGTGGCTAGAATGCCAAGCCAAACTCACCTCAGATTCCTTCAACTTTTGCCCATGAAAATGATCGCCATGGAGCTCTTGGGTATCAGCTTCACCATAACGCACCCCCGCTGACCAGCTCGGCGTGAATTGGTACACACTGCTCAGATACCAACCTTGGTGGTAATCTTGGCTCGGTGCATCCTCAGGATGTAAATCGATAGGTGTAAAATCGCTCACGCGATAGTACTCACCGCTCACAGTGAGATTTTGATATTTGTAGTTACCGTTAGGCGCCCACTTATAAACAAAATCAGCACCATAGGTATTTTTACCTGTGTAAGATGCGGCATGGCTATGACCTTCGTGCTCATCACCATGGGCATGCTCATCTTCATGTTCCCCTTCTTCATGGGCAATCACTTGGCCATTTTCGTTGCGCAAGTAACTCAACCCCGCTTGCCATGAGCTGTTATCGCCTATGTCGCCACCAATTTTTGAGTACAAGGTATAAACGCCGACCTTCTTAAACTCACGCTCACCATGCTCATCGGCAGCACGTAAACTATCGCCTTTAAAGGCTTCAACACCCATGGTCCAATACAAGTCCGTCGGCGCTACGTAGTTAAAACGTATACCGTCATCAAAATAATGTCCCCCTAAGAATGCACGGTAAACCACAGGACGGTCGGTGAAGGAATCAGTATGTAAATGTTGGTTATTGAGGTAACCAATGTCCGATAAGAAACGGCCACCACGGATAGAAAACCCCGCTGGCATCGCCATGGTTTGAATAAAGGCTTCTTCCAGATTCAGTTCAGTCTCACCGTCATGCATTTCAACTACTGCGGTGATTTTACCGTAAAACATATCATCGATATTGGCACTCATCGCCAGTTCAGTTTCACCTAAACCAAAGCCATCTGGACTCTCGGCTAATGGGCGCTCTCCCGTCTGATAATATCCATTTAGCACACCACTGATATTAGGGTTGGTCAAGCTCGAGTCTTCTGCAAATAAGCTAGGCGAAACGAGCGCACACGCCAAAGCCACCAAAGAAATTCGGGTATTTAAAACAGTCATGATATCTCCAAAATACAACTAGCACTCGACGACTGATATAAAGTCATCAAGAAATACAATAAGTTAAAATTTTAAGTTGATTTAGAGAGCGAAGGGAGGCGCACGACTGCGATAAACACTGACATGTTCAAAAATAGAGGAAGGTAAAATAAATTCGACCACATCGAAATGCTGTATAGCTAAATTCAGCGTCAGCGGATGGGTCAATAAAATCTTGTTGAGTTGGTGCTGATGGAAGCACAGAGTACAGTGAGTCTTAGCGCCATCATCAAGATGGGTCACACTATGGGCTGAGGCAGCAAGAGACAGCAATATCAGTACGGCAGCAAGCCATATCGAAATTGTGCGTCTAATGTGACTTTTAAGTCTCACTCAGTCGTCCCCATAGTTAAAAAGTTGCATAAGTCTATGTCAGTGCCATAGCAAGTTGCAATAAGGTAATCGCTTTGCAAAAGGTTACAAGATATTTGAGGTACCCAGTCTTACCAATAACTTCTTGTTTCAATAGCGGTAGGATCTTGCCAGGACACAGGTAAAAAAACGCATTTAAGATTAGCTTAAGTGAGTGTAACTATAGTGTATTTAGTTTTTATGTCTGCGAGCACAATGACGAAATCAAGCTCGATATGGCTCCGTTTTATCCACCTAAAGGCAACTATTATGCTAGCATTTTTTCGTGAAAACTTAGGGCTTATCTTAGGGATAGTCATCTTCAGCGCGGTGATATTTGGTGGTATTTATTACGTTGAGCACTCCTTAACGAGTCAAGAACAGGTCGTGCAGTAAACAAAGACTCATTAACCGCGGCTGCAGTTCGCCCCTTAAACCTTCTTAGTTGCATTTTGAGCGTCTACTAAAGGCGCTCAAATTATGTTCGTCTCTGGAAAATTGTACCGCTGATTTTCCGATCCATGACGAATCCACTTATTAGCCTAACGATACTTCTGTCTTTGATCGCTATCATCGACTTGCTCGGGCGCTTCAATGGTGATGACTTGATCCATAAAATGGCTCACAAACAACAACATCAACGAAAAAATCATTACAGGGATCGCAAAATACCGCACAGAGGCATCAAAGTAACTGTATCCCGCCGTAAACACACTCAAATAAAATCCTAATAACTTGAGTTTAGCCAATGTTGGACTGCGGCCTAACCAAGCCGCACAATGGGGGCAACGCACTTGAGCGTCGAAACCTTTGCCTCTTTGCTGGCTAATGTCACTGACCTTGATGTACTGATTACAATGGGAACACAACATGAAAACACGATTCCTAAATAACGATGCGCAAGTTTACCAGATACCGACTAGAGTTCGGCCTGTAAATACCCAAAATGTCGGAAAAAGCAGATAAAGCACCGCACTCAAGGTTAAGCTCAAATCAACCCTTCCCAAAAAGTTTAATTCCAAGGGCTATTTTACTCGCAGATATTTTACAGTAGATCCGGCAACATCTATCATACTCAGACATATTTCTACTTAAGATCACTCCTATGCACCGCTACCTCGCTCTCGTGTTTGCCCTGCTAATACCACTACTCAGCCTTTCATCCCAAGCGCAAACTGAACCTGTCGCTGCAACCGAAAGCCCATCCAGCACTCCTGTAACGCTCAAGACAGAACTGGTAATGCTGCAACAGGCTATCGATACGGATATACGTAAACTAAAAAATGCCAAAGGCGAATTGAAGACAATTGTTGAATATCGAATTCAAAACAAAACCTTACAGTTACGTAATAAGATTAAAGATCTGCTCGAAGCAACGCCAATCGACAAAACTTTTCTGCAGCCATTAATCCAAGGACAACTTAACTACATCCAACAAATTGATGCTTATATCGATGACAACATTAGTAAATTGGAACAGCAATTAGGTTCAAGCACAGATGATGCGACTCTGCTGGAAATATCAAAGCGCGAATTAGAAAAAGACACCTATTACAAGCAACAACTCGAGACGCTCACTTGGCTCGAACAAGTTGGCCAAGATATTAGCGAAGCACAAAAATCACTGATGCAAATTTTAGTAGCTCGTGCCGATACGCTAGAAAGTTTAGTGACTTATACCCAGCAGCAACTACAAGCAGCAATCGATACCGCAACCAATGCAGGTAAAGATGTCACTTCGGCGCAAACCAGCCACGTAATGATGCTAAAGGAACGCTTAGCACAAAATAGTCAGAGCTTAAATATCGACATCAGCCTACTCGACGCCTTAGGCCATGATACCTCCGCGCTGAAAAAGACACTCTTTAGTGTTTCAGGTGATATAACTCAAGATGTGTTGAACTTTGATGTGGCATCAAGTCTCGTTGAGCAGTGGCTAAATACGGCACAAGAACAAGCGATTAATCACGGCCCAACCGTCGTGTTTAAGTTATTTGTTTTCTGTTTGATCTTGTTTATTGCGGGTCTCGCCGGCAAGTTAGCCAAACAGATAGTGAAAAATACTGTTAGCAATTCTAAGTTGAATTTAAGTAAGTTATTACAAGACTTCTTCACCTCGCTATCAGGTAAAGTCGTCTTTACTATCGGGCTGTTAATCGCCCTTTCACAGCTTGGGATCGAACTTGGTCCCTTGCTCGCAGGCTTTGGTATCGCGGGTGTTATTATTGGTTTTGCCCTGCAAGATACCCTGTCGAATTTTGCCTCAGGCATGATGATCTTAATTTATCGTCCCTATGATGTGGGCGATTTGATCAACGCCGCTGGCGTCACCGGACGCGTCAGTCACATGAGCCTTGTCTCCACCACGATTAAAACCATGGATAACCAACGTCTTATTATTCCTAATAATAAGATTTGGGGTGACACAATTAACAACATCACAGCTGAGCATCAACGTCGAGTCGATATGACCTTTGGGATCAGTTATAGCGACAGCATCGAACAGGCTGAAGCGATTCTCAAGTCCATCGTCAAAGCGCATCCTAAGGTACAACCATTGCCAGAACCGACGATTAAACTACATCTATTGAGCGAATCTTCGGTCGACTTTATCGTTCGCCCTTGGGCAAAACCGGAAGATTACTGGGAAGTGTATTGGGACATTACCCGCGAAGTGAAAATGCGCTTTGACGCCGAAGGGATCAGTATTCCCTTCCCACAGCGTGATGTACATATCTATCAAACCACGAAATCACCGCTTTAAACCAGCGTTAAACGAGAGAATAAGGGCGTTGCAATGAGCTCGCCCTTATTTTTATCTCTTCCCTATCAATCTCTGCATCAAGTGTTAGCCTAAGCCGACTATCTCACCTTGCGCATCAATATCAATTTTTAAGTAACCCGGTTTCAGCCCAAGTCCTGGCATAGTCATCACATTCCCCACCAAGGCGGTGATAAACCCCGCACCAGCATGCAAGACTAAACCCCGCACTGGGATCTCAAAGTTCTGAGGAACGCCCTTTAAGCTAGGATCGTGACTAATTGATAACGGCGTTTTGGCCATACACAGGGGCAAATGTCCATAACCTAATACGGTCAGCTGCTGCGCCTGTTGTTTGGCCTCGATAGAAAGGCTAACACCAGCTGCGCCATACCCCACCTCGGCTAAGGTCGATAACTTAGCCTCCAATGAGGCTTCATCTGAATATAACAGCTTGAACTGACTCTCGGTTTCAGCGGCGCGAACCACAGTCTGCGCTAAGGCGATAGCGCCCGCCTCCCCTTGGCTAAAAGCATCGCTGACCTCACAGCCAAAGGCGCTGCTCGCGTTGACGGCTTCAGTTAGCCATTGCAACTCGGCATCAGTATCAGTGGCGAAACGGTTAATGGCAACCACCACAGGAATACCATAGCGAGCCACATTATTGATATGCCAGTTTAAATTTGCAAAGCCCGCTTCAAGTCGAGCCTGATCTGGTAGATTGATATCTGACTCAGACACTAAACCACTATTGGCCTTCAGTGCTTTTAAGGTAGTGACCAGCACAGCGGCAGCGGGCACCTGACCCGATTGACGTACCTTGATATTACAGAACTTTTCAAAGCCCATATCTGAGCCAAAACCAGCTTCAGTCACCACAAAATCCGCCAATCGGAGGGCGATATCATCAGCAATAATGGATGAATTACCGTGGGCAATATTGGCAAAGGGTCCCGCATGGATCAGGCAAGGTGAACCATTTAAGGTCTGCATTAACGTCGGCTTTATCGCATCCACCATGATGGCCGTCATCGCACCAGCGACACCTAAGTCTTCGGCTGTGATCACTTGCCCTTGGGTATTTAAGGCCAGCACTAAACGACCGATCCGCGCCCGCATATCCGCCAAATCATGGCTTAAGGCTAAAATCGCCATCAACTCAGAGGCGGCGGTAATATCAAAACTGGATTCGTACTCTGGGCCGTTATTATCACCTAAGCCCACATGAATTTGTCTAAGGCAGCGATCATTATGATCGACTACTCGGTGCCAACGGATCTCACTGGGATCGATATCCAAAAACGCTTGCCCAGATTGCGCCTCAAATTCCGCCTTACCTAAGCGCGCTTCATGAAATAGCCGCGCCGCAATCGCCGCAGCCCCTAAATTGTGGGCACTGCTGACGGCATGAATATCACCCGTGAGATGCAAATTCATCTCCTGCATGGGTACCACTTGCGCATAACCGCCACCCGCAGCGCCACCTTTCACCCCAAATACAGGCCCCATGCTAGGCTGGCGAATACAGGCACAGGCTTTTTTGCCTATGGCATTTAACGATTGCGTTAAGCCAATGCTAGTCACCGTTTTACCTTCACCGTGGGGCGTAGGCGTGACTGCGGTGACGATAATCAATTTGCCTTTGCGCTGCCCAGCCAAACGCTGCAATACACTGAGCTCGACCTTGGCTTTAGTGTGACCAAATTGCATCATCTCTTCGGGTAATAGACCTAAGTCGGCGCCCAGTTCATTAATGTCTTTTAGGCTAGCGCAATTCGAAATATCCATATCTGTCAGCATGCGTCGGTTTCTCCCTTTCAGATACGCTCTGGTTTAGTATGAGAGTTCAACTAACAACACTCATTGAATAGGGCGGATATTAGGCGATTGGCTTAAAGTTATATAGCCATCGAAAGGGTTAATGAGCAATTCCTTAATCTGCATCAAATAATCGGCCCTGCATCCGAGCGGATAAAGAGTGCCGTTGCCTCAAATGAGATCAAGCTCGACGCCAGCAATGGTTCAGTATCTGGTAGGCATCTATGGGTCACAGCGTACCTTGATTTTTGTTTCTCAAAAGCAACAGCCATAAACAACAACGGCGCCAGAAGGCGCCGTGGTTGTATGTATTATTGAGTGCGGCTTAAAACTGCACATCGCCACTTAAATGAGGTCGACGGCCTTTGCTGTCACGTAATTCAAATACCATATTATTAGCATTCTGCTCATAACCAAATCCAACATCGGCAGGCATCAAAAGTGGCAGTTTAAAGGTCACATCCACAGTGAATGGACGATCGCCAATACTTGGCATCAACTCTGCTAAACAACGGGCCTTAGACCACATGCCATGGGCGAGCACTCGATCAAAGCCAAAACGCTTTGAAAGCACTGGATGCAGATGGATCAAGTTATAGTCGCCAGATGCCTTAGCATAACGACGACCTAAATCTTCACTCAAACTCCAGCTTTGTGGTGTTTCCCATGCCATATCAATGGCTTTAGGTGGACGAACGCGACGTCCAGCAACATCGATACGATATAAATAGGTGGATAGTGATTCCCAGACGAGTTCTTCACCGACAAACGCCTTAGACACAAATTCAAACTCTAAGCCAGAATCCGTCTCGCGGCTCGTGGTCAAAGCGCACTCAAGGGAGAAAGTCTCGTCAACCGTCACAGGCCGATACACTTGAATACGATTCTTAAGGTGGATCATGCCAAGCAGTGGGAAAGTGATCCCATCGTGGGTAAAGATCACCGCATGCAGGCGAAATGCCATCACGTAGAGATAGGTTGGCGGTAGAACTTTACCGTCAAATTGAAAACCACACACCTGCGCATATTGGCTTACTTTAGCTTCAGACACAGTCACATGCGGCGCGGTCACCTTGATGTGGGGCAACGGCTGTTGATCCCAACCAGGCTTACGGCCAAAGAAGATCTTGCGATAAAGAGAAAACAGCGACGGCATCGCGTTCAATTCAACACAATATGCATTATTCAAGTCTGAGTACCTTTTAATTAACTATCCCTTGGCACAAAAATACATTGCCATAAATTACCCCGCACAGACGAGTAACGTCTGATCAATCAAGCTGATAACGAGTGTAAAACAGGCAGTGCTGCGTCTTAATAAGGGCTGATGCTGACTCTCCGAATGGACAACTATAGAGTCAGGTTTGGCGAAAACGGCGTGATTATAACCCAGAGCACAGAGTTCTGTGTATCCCTAAGTTTAGTAGGAATAATTACCACTAATAAAATCAATGCATTAAAAATTAACGATGCAAATTTATCCATCTCAACTCGGCAATAACATCTCCAGAGTGCGAAAAATTTACGACTGTGCCACACTATCGTTCCACTCTCTTTAACCTAGTTATCACGTGCAAGATAAGAATTTTGACAAGCTCGCGCAAAAATTTGCGAAAAACATCTATGGTACGCCCAAGGGCGAAATACGTGCTGCAGTGCTATGGCGCGACCTCGTCCCCGCGCTGGCAAAACTGGGGGATAAAAAACTCAGAGTATTAGATGCGGGCGGTGGTTTTGGTTATTTTAGCCAAAGATTAGCGCGCCTCGGCCACGAAGTTGTACTCTGCGATATCTCTGCTGAGATGCTGGCTCAAGCCAAAGAACAAATTGATGCCTCACCAGAACCATTAGCTATCCAGCTTATCCATGCGCCTATCCAAGCATTATCGGTCAATAACCATGGCTATTTCGATATCATACTGTGTCATGCGGTCGTTGAATGGTTAACGGATGCTAAGCCCACTGTAGCGGGTTTACTTACTATGCTAAAACCCGGCGGATTATTCTCTTTGATGTTTTACAACAAAGAAGCCATGCGCTTTCATGCTTTAGTGTCGGGCAATTTCGATTACGTCGCCGCTGATTTAAAAGTGAAGAAGAAAGTGCGACTAACTCCCACTCATCCGCTTTATATTCAAGAAGTTAAAGATTGGTTTAGCGAGTGGCGAATGTCGCTCATCAGCCAGTCTGGCGTGCGTGTAATCCACGACTATTTGAAAAAGAGTCAGCCCGCGGATTTCGACTATCACAAGCTGCTACAAATGGAGCTGGAGTACTCGCAACGCGAACCCTATATTTCCCTCGGCCGATATGTGCACTTTTTAGGGCAAAGCTCTGCAGTGTGAGCGCGCGTCGTTACAAACGCGCTGCCTAAACGATTACTGACAAGTCTGTTTCCAGCAGGCGCTAACTTTGGCGCCTGCTTGTTCTAGCAATTGCACCACGCTTTTATCCCCCACCACATGGCCAGCGCCAACCACCACAAACAAAGGTGAAGTCACGTCAGTCGAGCCCATTAATTTTATAATGCCATCGGCCATCACATGGTTTCGCTGCCAGAGGATTTTCTCTAGCATTTTAGTGTCGCCCTCGCCGCCCATTTGCTCCTGCATTATGGAATCAAGCTCAGTTTCATTACCTGAACGCCAAGCCGTTATTAACGATAAAAGCTCCGCATCCGATGCGCTAATCGCCTCACGCACCATAGACCACTGCTCTTGACTATTAAAAGACGCTAACAATTGAAATTGTGACTCGGCGGTTTCCAACGGATACACAGGCAAAGTCGCATATCGAGCCATCAACTGCATATCAACGCCATAATCCGTGCTGTAACCTAAGTCGTTATAACGCAATAAGTTAACTTGAGTAGCCTGCAGCCAAGGTGCGAAAGATTGAATCGACTGGCAAACATTTGCCGTGGCCGCGCAATAGGGCGTCATGCTCTCGACCGTTTGCTTATCTCGGCTCTGCCAATCTAAACCCTTAGTTTTATCGGCGCGGCCGTATTGTTGCAGTAAAGCGGTGCTATCGACTTTATTGATATCGACTTCTACGACTAAGCCCTTAGCTTTACCCAACGCGGTTTCAATTTGGGTGGGTAAAGGATAAAAGTCGGCACGTCCAATATGAATCGAACCCAGCAAATACGCGCTCTTGCCTTGCCATTGCACTTGATAAAATGGTGGTTTATCGGTTTCTGCACCCACCACTTTTGCGCTCAAACCCGCTAACGCCATAAAACAGATTGATGCAATTAGTCGCCATTGGCTTGTTGCCATATCCTTTGCCCCTTATAATTCCTGCAAATTTTGCAATGAGACGCTGTTATGCCACATACCAAGGTTATAGAGCAACTGAAAGAAAATCTTCAAATCGCCTATCGCCAAGCCATAGACGCCGACGCTAAGTTAGATGAGCTAAAGAAAGCTGGCCATGGAAACTTCACCAGCATATTCACGGCAGAACAAGGTTTTATCGCTTCGAGTAATCGCTTTCTGCCCTATGTGCAAGAGTTGGTCGATGACTTAACTCGCATGGAAGAACATCAAACGCTCGATCCTAAAGAACTCGAAACCTATGTGCGTCAGTTAGGCGCATTACTGCAAACGTTGCAGGCCTTTAAGAAGCAAAGCTAAACCGAGATTAGGAGCTGGAACTCACCTTAGATTTCAGCTCTTTCCATGGCATATCCAATCAAGCCCACCAACACAGATAGATAGCACTAAGCTTCCCCAAAACTGTCATCATTTTGTCATTTCTAAGTCATAGACTCCGCTCACATAGACGAAGGGGCTGACGTAATGACAAGTTTAGATCTGGCTAAAGAGCTCGATAAAATAATCTCTAAAGCTGCAATCAGTCCCTTATTTCAGCCAATTTTCAATATATTAGAACATAAAATTCATGGTTTTGAGGCGTTAAGCCGTGGCCCTGAACACAGCCCGTTATACTCCCCAGTCCCGCTATTTCAGACCGCCGAACATCAAGGTAAATTAAGCGAGCTAGAAACCCTTTGTCGCCGTATTTCACTCGAGCAATTTAAGTTGCGCCAGTTTCAAGGCAAGCTGTTTATCAATATCTCGCCCAAGGCATTATTAGATCCCGCCCACCCTAAGGGCATGACCTTACAACTGCTGCAACAACTCGGCATAGCGCCATCACAGGTTGTGATTGAACTGTCAGAGCAATATCCCGCCGATGATATCGATTTACTCAAATCCTGCTTGAATCACTATCGTAGCCAAGGTTTTTTAACGGCGATCGATGACTTAGGTGCAGGTTATTCGGGTCTGAGACTCTGGTCAGAATTGTCACCTGACTATGTCAAAATCGACCGTCACTTTATCCATCAGATTGATTCGACTCCCGTCAAACAGGAATTTGTCCGCTCGATTGTGGAGTTATGCCAAAGTTTAACCTGCAAAGTGATAGCCGAAGGAATTGAAACGCAAGAGGAATTAGCCGTACTCAAACAACTGGGTATCGTCTATTGCCAAGGCTACTTACTCGGTCGTCCAGAAGTGCTCCCCTGCCGCGCGATGAAAGCGACCTTAGTGCCAAGCAATACTCAAATTCAACCTAGATACAGCGAATCGGCCGAGAGCCTGTGCACGAGCGCCATAACCGTAGTGCCTACACTTAAACTCAAATTTTTAAGTGACACCTTTATCTCGCAACCTGCATTACAGGCGGTTGTAGTGGTCGATAACCAGTTGCCACTCGGTATTATCAGCCGCGCGACCTTACTTGAACTCTTCAGCACACCCTATGGTCGCGCCTTACATGAAAATCATGCTGTGAGTGAAGTGATGGACCCGCAAGTCATCCAGATTGAGGCCAACGAACCATTATCCATCGTAAGTCAATTACTGACCTCAGAGAGTGCTAATACGGTAGCGCAACAGTTCATTATCCTTCGCCGTGGTAAACTACTCGGCATAGGCCATACCAAGGATCTGCTACAAAGGATCACAGAGCACAGAATTAAGATGGCGCGCCATGCAAATCCTCTTACAGACTTGCCGGGTAATGTGCCCATTCAAGAGGAATTAAAACGCCTTAAGATCCAAAAGAAACATTTTTATCTAGCCTATTTTGATCTGTGTAACTTTAAGCCCTATAACGATATTTATGGATTTTGCCGTGGCGATGAAGTGATTTGTGAAGTGGCGAATCTGTTACTGAAGTATAAAAGCGACAATTGCTTTGTTGGCCATGTCGGCGGCGATGACTTTGTCATTATCAGCACCTGTGAGCATATGATCAGCCGTTGCCAGCGAATTCTAGCGGATTTTGAAACCCATAAGCATTTATTTTATAGCGCAGATCACTGGCTGGCCCAGGAAATGCTCGCCGACGATAGAAAAGGTGAAGCCTGTTACCATCAATTGATCAGTCTATGTGTAGGCATTTTACCACCCGCACTCACCTTTAACGCCCATGAACACAGTCTATCGACCTTAAGCGCTAGGGCAAAAAAACAGGCAAAATCCGCAAATAACGGATTTTACCTGTTAGAAAATCATCTGATTATCGACACTCAGGCACTAACGGCATAGCTAAACAGCTTAAATCCTCAGCATTACCGCCCGATATGAGTCATTAAAGTTGTGGTGCAATCGTCTTCTTTAACCACTCGGTTAACATTTTGGTTTCATACATAAAAGGTTTATCATTTAAAGATTGGATCCCACCCATAAACCCCATATCCGACAGTTTTTCATCGCCCGCGATAATCACTTTATCGTTTTCCATGACTTGATAAGAAAAAGTCATACGTGGCGGATAAATGTCTTTGATAATGCGTAAATCATTGGCGGTCGCACCAAATGTTGGACGCATATCACCCGCAAGATCAACATCGGTAATGGTCATTTCAAGCTTTTGATTTGGTTTTAAAATCTTCGCGGCTTCTTTATTGATGTTTTCAGTTAAGGTCTCAAATAAGCGCTTCTCATAACGGGATTGGAGCTCCCCTGATGATTTTATATCGCGATAATCTTTAGGACTTTGCCAAACAATTTTAACCACACCATCTTCGGTGACGGGATCCACAGGCGCTTCATCGGCCGCCCAAGCCGCACTGCAACTTAATACACCTGCGAGTAAAAGGGACTGAATTTTCATGTTTGCCTCCAAGGCCTAGATAACTTTCTTGAGAACTACAGTACAAAATCTAACCTGAACTAGAGCTTAACGCAAAACTGATATAAGTACAGCAAATGTGTCGTAAGCTTTTGTATAATTGAGTAAATATTATTTAACCATCACAACCGATACGTATCTTTTTGTATCGAAATTGCACCAAGTAAGTGCATGGTTATCAATTTGTGAACATTTCACGCGCATAACGACAAAAAAAGCGTTATCCTTCCGCTATTGTTTACATTGCCCACTTAATAAAAAATGAAATTCCCTGTTGTACCTGTGTTCATTCTTATCCTGTTTACCTGCGTCGTAAGTGCGATTTGGTTTATCTCCCCGAGTGACAAAAATACTGGCCCTAAAACTTGGTCAGCCTTTATCTACAACCATGGCTATGATTCAGGAAAGTATAAAAAAACCGATAACTTTGACAGCTATAATACTTGCCGCGATTTTGCACGCGAACAATCTGCCTTCTACGACAATGTGCCTTGGGAATGTGGATCTATGTGCCAGTTCGATACTCGTAAGCAAGGATTTCAATGCGAAGAAATGAAGAATGAGCACTAACTAACCATTCAGCATAGGTTCAATATTTATACAATAAACTCAGCTCCTCACAGTAAAACTCGTTTTCTTTACCGTCTAAGGATGCACGATTTAGAACTAACGTGTTAAACGTAATTTTTAACTTGGAGCTTACCTATGAACCTAAAAACGGCTTATCTATTCAACCCATATTCACGAAAACTCGCTTTATTGGCACTGCTGACAATCGGAACAAGTATCAGCCTTTCAAGCCATGCCGCACCATTGACCATCAGCCAGCAACAAGCTGTTACTGTTCATTTGAACAAATTGGCCCAGGCGCAAAATGCGGTTGAACATCAAATGACAGAGCAGCTTAAGCAAGATTTTAGTCAACAATTAACCGCGCAAGAACATGAGTTTATGAGCGACATCTGCCCTAAATACGGCATGACCTTCGATGTCACTACCAACGCTTGCTTACGCTCATAAGGTATTGCCAAGATTAAAATGGAAAACGGGCACTCAGTTCAGGATATTGCCGCTTTAAATCCTTGGGCTTAGTGCTAAATTTTTTCCCCACGGGCGTCGCCTTGCCCGATGGCATAAAGGGCAGTTCCTCACCAGTTCTATCTTCGTATAATTGCCCTGCGATAAGGTCGTATTCATCTACAAAAGGGTAAGCATAGGCATCTCGCTCTGGCCAAGCGACTAAACGTGCTAGGGTGTCAGGCTGATTAACCACACCTTCGAAAATTTCTTTACCAAGTGAAATCAAAAAACACCTAAACTCGGCAAAAGCATATTCAGAATCACAGCCCGTAATAATGTAAGCCGCCCCCCAAACAGACCACAAATAACTACGGCGCATCTGCTGACCAAAGATTTTATCGAAAGCTTTTAACTCTTCATTACTCAATTCGGCAAGTTTCTGCTTCAGTGCTTGAGTCAAAGACTCCTGTGATTGCGCCGCTTCCGTTCGCGTGACTAACCCCCAAAACTCAACTTCTGTCATAAACGTCACCTATTAGAGCCTCTAACAAAAAGGCATATTCTACACGATATTACGGTTATACTGGACTCGGATTAGGGCATTTCCTACACTTGCTCATCTTCTTTGCTACTGGTGTGCACTTCAATCTATGCCTAAACGTCTTATACTACTGATCACGTTATATTGCCTCTTCAGCATTGCTGCACTTTGGCGTACTGTGATGACTCAATCCCTTGATGTATTCACCCTAGGTGTCCTCCCCGTGCTCGTTGGCATACTCATACGAGCGCCGTGGTCTAGCTTAGTGTTGAAGATTTATATTGGCATGCAAACCTTAGGATTCTCGGCTCTGGGGATTACAGCAATTATTGCCTATCGCATTACCCCTGAAGATGTAAAAGTGATTGTTTCTGGTCACAATATTCCTATGTTGCCACTCACAGTGAGCATTATTGTTATTTTACTCGTGCAGTATTGGATCGCATTTTCTAAGGTCACGAGACACTATTTGACCCGCCAAACTCAGTAATGGACTTTGTTGCTAAGCTGTTATCAATAGCGTAGCTTAGCGACCCAGTAAAATACTTACGACTCTTAACTTGAAGTAAACTATGAGCCATTTATCGCCCAGCGAACTTTCCATTCTTTTGGTAGAACCTTCAGAGACACAGCGTCGAATTATTATTCAGCGCTTACAACAAGAAGGCATTCTCAGCATTCAAACCGCAGAAAACATAGAAGCGGCTAAAGATATTATTGCTCGCTATAAACCTGACCTTATTGCGAGCGCCATGCATTTCGATGATGGCACTGCCATCGATCTCTTGGGCTACTTAAGGGCCAACGCTGACTGCAAAGATATCCAATTTATGCTGGTCTCGAGTGAGTGCCGCCGTGAGCAACTTGAAATATTCCGCCAATCGGGTGTAGTAGCGATTCTACCTAAACCCTTCAGTGCCGACCATTTAGGTACAGCATTGAATGCCACGATTGATTTACTCAGCCACGATGAACTCGACCTCAGTAATTTCGATGTACAAGATGTGCGTGTATTAGTGGTCGATGATAGCCGTATGGCAAGAAACGTCATTAAACGTACGATTGGTAACTTAGGGATGAAGCTGATTACCGAGGCCGAGGATGGCGCGCAAGCCATAGCGTTAATGAAACACAATATGTTCGACTTAGTGATCACTGATTACAATATGCCGAGTGTAGATGGGCTAGCTTTGACACAATTTATCCGCAATGAAAGCCAACAATCGCACATTCCCATCTTGATGGTGTCTTCCGAAGCCAACGATACCCACCTCAGCAATGTGTCCCAAGCGGGTGTAAATGCCTTATGTGACAAACCCTTTGAACCCAAACTTGTTAAAAAATTACTCTATCAACTGTTAGAAGAATAAAACCAGAATAAAACTTAAGTCACGAACTGAGTAAATATTCTGCGCTTTACTGAACATCCTGCTGCACGCTAGACGCAAAAGGCTTTCCAAGTGCTAAACCTTATGGCATGTTAGGCACGCTTATTTCAAATAAATCTACGGAAAGAAGAGACAATAAAAATGAACAAAACTGAACTAATCGCCAAAATTGCAGAAAATGCCGATCTAACGAAAGTAGAAGCAGCACGCGCATTGAAGTCTTTTGAAGCAGCTATTACCGAATCAATGAAAAATGGTGACAAAATCTCCATCGTAGGTTTCGGTTCTTTTGAAACAGCGACTCGTGCCGCTCGCACTGGCCGTAACCCACAAACGGGTAAAGAAATTCAAATTGCTGAAGCGACAGTGCCTAAGTTTAAAGCGGGTAAAACCCTACGTGACAGCGTAAACTAAGTTATAAAATTCAATACAACGCCTCCATTGTGAGGCGTTTTTTTTGCCCAATTCCAGTGAAGCACTGAATATTTTTTGCACAACAAAAGTGCGCCTCTGCCCCACAAACTGGCAAATAAAAACATTTCATTAACATTGTGAATTCTAATACCTTGTTTTACATGGCATTGTAATAGTGGCATGTGATTAGCAAATCCTTCCTTAGAAAAAACCAAGATGCACTAATGAACACAGCTGACTTTGAGTGTGCCAATGGTGAATCGATAAATAAGTCAATCGAGGGGATGAGCATGAAGAAATCACTGTACAGCGTTTTGGCCTTATCGACGGGAATGTTACTGGCAGGCAACGCCTTTGCAGCCGTATCAGGCAACATTGGCGGTACCTCTAATTACCTATGGCGCGGTGCGACCCAAACTAAAGATGCGGTCGCAATCCAAGGTGGCCTTGACTACAGCCACGATTCTGGATTTTATGCGGGAACTTGGGCATCGAATGTGGATTTTGGTGATGATACTAGCTACGAGCTTGATCTATATGCGGGTTATGGCGGCAGTATTACCGAAGACATCAGCTACGACTTTGGCTATCTCTACTACGCCTATCCAGACGCACCGGGCAGTATTGATTTTGGTGAGCTCCATGCTGCTGTCACGTGGAAATGGCTCGAACTGGCTTACTCCCAAGTCATCAATGCCGGTGACGATCTGGCCGCCGATCCTTTAGATAATAAAGATCTCAGTTATCTTGCCGCGACGGTATCCGTTCCTCTCACTGAAAAGCTGAATTTATCAGTGCACTATGGTTACTCAAACGGTGATGTCGTCCAATCTTGGTTTGGCGAAGATAATTATGCCGACTATAACGTGACTCTCAGCGCAGATACCAGTATAGGCACAGTGTCATTTATGGTCTCTGATACCGATCTCACCGATGATGATGCCAAACTAGTACTCGGATATTCCTACAGTTTTGATCTATAAATTCTAAGCATAACAAAACGCCACCTTAAAAAGTGGCGTCGTTTTATCACCATCACCTATTAGGCAATAATTGACCGGTTTGTTTTACGGGCCGCAACCATTTTCTCGATATATTCAACAATGGGCTCAGTCACTGAAATCCCTGTTGTTTGCTCAATCCCTTCAATACCTGGCGCCGAATTAACCTCAAGGATCAGTGGACCACGGTTAGAACGTAAAATATCTACTCCCGCGACAACCAATCCCATCGCCTTCACTGCGGCAATAGCCATTTTACGCTCAACAGAGGTGATTTTTACCACCTCACCACAACCACCTAAATGCAGATTTGAGCGGAAATCTCCCTCGGGACCTTGACGCTTCATCGAAGCAACAATCTTGTCACCGACAACAAAACAACGAATATCACTACCATTGGATTCTTTAATGTATTCCTGTACTAAGATATTCGCTTTGAGCCCCAAAAATGCTTCAATCACGCTCTCAGCAGCAGTTTTAGTTTCAGCGAGTACGACGCCAATCCCTTGAGTGCCTTCGAGTAATTTAATGACTAACGGAGCGCCGCCCACCATATTGATGAGATCTGGGATATCATTTGGCTTATTGGCAAAACCCGTCACTGGCATGCCAATCCCTTTGCGGGAAAGTAGTTGCAGTGCCCGCAATTTGTCCCGCGAACGCGCAATGGAGATTGAATCATTCGCGGCATATACGCCCATCATTTCAAACTGACGTACAACGGCACAACCATAAAAAGTCACGCTAGCATGAATACGCGGAATGATGGCATCAAACCCAACTAATTCAGTACCTTCATAATGAATGCTAGGTTTAATAGAATTAATATTCATGTAGCAATTCAGCGTATTGATCACGACCGCTTCATGTCCACGACTTTGGCAAGCCGCGACTAAGCGTTGTGTTGAATACAACTGGGGGAATTGGGATAAAATACCTATTTTCATTGCTGAGTGACCAACTTAAGCATGAGTGAATAAACCGTTCTGCGGCACCAAAAGCACAGCGACAGAAAAAGGGGCTGATATTTGTCTATTGCTCAGTGTAAAGCAAGAAAATAATCCTCACCAGACGAAATCATTATGCTAATGAAATACTTCAAGACCTATCACACTCGGAACTCGGTTTAAGTTAACAGCGGCAGAATATACTTAGCCTCAAACTCCGTTGCATCTAAGGGACGAGAAAACAAATAACCTTGTAATACAGTACAATGGCGAGAAGTGCAAAACTCAGCCTGCTCAATTGTTTCAACGCCCTCAGCTACTGATATGACATTAAACCCATGGGCGAAGTTAAGTAATGCAGCGAGCAAACGAGTGTCTTTATCATCCTTATCATAGGAAGCGACAAAGCTTTTATCGATTTTCAGCACGCTAATGGGAAATAATTTGATATGTTCTAAGGACGAAAAACCCGTCCCAAAATCATCGAGGGCAAAACGCCCCCCTAACTCGGCGATTCTATCAAGCATTTTGGCATGTTCATGGGGATCTTCAATAAGGCAATTTTCAGTAATTTCAAGCTCTAATGCTACAGCAGGAAGTCCTGTCTTAGTCAGCGTACTCGCGATTTTATCAAACAGGTTCTCATTTCCAATTTGCGATGCAGACAGGTTAACGGCAATGGTGAATTCTCTCCCTGTCGGCTGTAATTGGGTTAGCCACACCTGTGCCTGAGTACAAGCTTGTTCAAGCACCCAATCATCAATGTCCTCCATTAATCCAATTTCTTCGGCTATGGGTAAAAATTGATCTGGGGCGATAATGCCATCTACAGGATGCTGCCATCGGATAAGGGCTTCCATCCCCACCAACTGATGGGTTTTCGCATTCACTTGCGCTTGATAATGAACCTTAAATTCATTTCTTTTTAAGGCAATACGCAAACTCGACTCGATATGATTACGGTAACGCACCTCTTTATCTAAAGCTTCTGAGTAAAACTGAATCTGGTTTCGGCCCATTTTTTTAGCGCGATACATAGCAATATCGGCACATTTCATCAGTTCAGAACTATTCGAAGCCGCTTCATTATAAAAAGCCACACCGATACTGGCACCAATAAGCACATCGTTATCACCGAGACAAAATACGTCCTCAAACACTTTGAGCAATCGATTAGCCACAATCATAGGGAAATATTTATAATCATTATCAGTGACTAGCACGACAAATTCGTCCCCACCTAAACGTGCAATAATGTCACCATCTCTTAGTACTTCACTTAATCGAGCGGCTACTTTAACTAAAAGAATATCCCCCGTCTGATGGCCTAGAGTGTCATTGATCGCTTTAAAATCATCTAAATCGAGTAAGATAACGGCTAAATAGTCGTGACAACGTTTGGCCCTTGCTATCGCTCGATTAAGACAAAGTTCAAAACCATAGCGATTAACCAGCTTAGTCAACGAATCGTGTTCAGCTAGCTCTTTTAGTTTTTGGTGACTATTACGTAACGCCAACGCCATTGAAGATCTTTGTTTCGCATAACGAATTGCACGGGTTAGTATCCGCGAGTTGACCTCATCTTTAAGCAAGAAGTCCTGTGCCCCTAGTTCAATACAGCGCTGAGCCAGTTTCTCATCTTCATAGCGACTCAGCATAACGACTACGGTCTGATCTTGCGTCATGGCATTGAGCTTGATCAACACTTCTAAACCATTAGCATCGGGTAATAAATAATCCAATAGAATACCGTCAAAATGACGTTCTAATGCGAGATTTAAACCATCAAATGCACAATTTGCTTCGACCACATTAAAAGTCAACTTTGACTGTCTGAGTGCTCGGATGATCGCAGTTCTATCCACTTCATCATCATCGATCAGTAGTAAATCCATATACTCACCTTATGCGGATGGGAGCTCCACTATTCGCCAGTAACCTTCAAGCATATTAAAAATATTGTTAAAACCGTCTTTCATATCAGTTTTAACCATGTAACCAGCCACATGATGGCTATAGGCTTTCATCCTATCTTCATCGGTACTCGACGTGGTGAGCATAAAAACGACAGACGAAGAAAGAGAAGGATCTGAACGTATTCGCTCAAGGAACTCAAACCCATTCATTCTTGGCATATTAAGATCGAGCAAAATAAGATACGGGCCTTTGATCGTGTCTAAACTCGTTAGAATAGTTAATGCTTCGATCCCATCCCGAGCACGCACTAAGGGATTGAGTAACCTCAATTGTCTCATCGCCCGCTGCACGGCCATGTAATCCACGTCATCATCATCAACCAATAAAATGGTGACCTGTTGATAGTGATTTGCTGCGCTCATAGAAGCTCCTTTTTCACTATTTTCTTAGGCCAACTAAAGCAAAAACAACAACCTCGGCCCTGCGATTTAAGCTGAATCTCTCCACCTAAACTTTCAACCGTTTTCCTCACAAGTGATAAGCCTAAACCACTGCCTTCAACTTCATCCCTTGGTTTAAGTGTTTGAAACATCTCGAAGACTTTTTCATGATATGAGCTTGATATCCCCGGACCATCATCTATCACACTGAATCGATACTGCTGATCAACCGCCTCACATGAAACCGTAATCACACCTGTACCTAAGTCATGATGCTTTATGGCGTTACTGATCAAATTTCGTATAACTAATTCCAACAATGGTCTTACGGTATAAAAATTCGGAAATTCACCTTTTAGTACTAATTCAAATCCCTGTGGCGGCGCGACGAGCGCAAACATGTCTTCAGCCAGTTGCCGACTGTTGACCTCTGTGGTTTCAGTATCGACACGGCCAATACGGGAAAACATCAATAGCCCATCGAGCAGTAACACCATGCGATGAATACGACTTTGGATAAGCCCGAGATATTTCTGCACGTTTTCATTGGCGTTATCGGATAAATCCTCTGCTAACCAAGAAGTTAACTGCTCGATACCCCGTAGTGGGGATTTCAAATCATGGGAGGCGATATAGGCAAAGCGGTCGAGTTCTTGATTAATCCGCTCAAGCTCTTGCATGTGTTCTGCACGCTGAACTTCAATGCGCTTACGTTCAGACACATTGTTAATCGTCGCGAGAATGAAAATGCCATTACTGAAATGAATAGGCGTCAGCCCCACCTCTATCGCGAGTCGACTGCCATCTTTACAACAGCCAAATAAGTCATCCCGCATCGACATATTTTTCGCGATCGGCTGCACTAAGTAATTATTCATGTGCTGCTGGTGCACATCCCTCAGCGCGTCTGGCAATAACATATTGATAGAGCGGCCGAGTAACTCGTCTCTGGCATAACCAAATAAACGTTCCGCATGGGTGTTCACTAACGTAATAATCCCAGCCTTATCGACCATAAACAGTGCGCTTGGTGAGGCTTCAATGACGAGTCTAAAGCGTTTTTCATTCGCGATTAGCTCAGAGGTAAGCAATGACTCTTTATATCGATTACGCGCCATGATTAGCACAGAATAAAACAGCGCCAAAATGAATGCACAACCGATAAATTGCAGCCAGATACCTTGGGTCTCTTCCGATCTTGAGATAAAACGCGATTGTGATGAAATGTCCAAGCGCCACTGCCTACCGCCAATCAAGTCGGTCTGTGACTGATAAAACACATCTTTTTGATTTGGCAGAACTTTACTACTAGTAAACATTAAACTGTCGGCATTTGCCTGCGGGCTTTCATAAATGGCGAGCTTCAAACCTGAGAATCGATCCCCCATAATTCCTTGCATGAGGTCGTCCATCCTAAACGCCGCATACACGAGTCCAATCGCCTGCTGTTTCCGCTCTGCCTCCGTTGCCACAATCCATTGATAAATTGGCAAATACATCAAAAAACCCGCTTTAGCATCTTCGGGCGTATCTTGCACTAAGGCGACCTTGCCAGAAATAGTTGGCTGACCAGTGCTAATGGCGTGCTCTATGGCTTTGCGCCGATTAGCCTCGGAGCACATGTCATAACCAAAAGCTCTTTGATTGCGCCAATCAAAAGGTTCTAAATACAAGATCACACAATACTGATCACGAACTCCTTCTGGGTACACTTTATAGTCTTTAAAGCCTTCGGCCTGAACTTGTTGGACGTGGGCATCTAATGTGTCAGGCTTAAGTAACTGAGCATAGCCAAAGCCTTGGAAACCCGGGTAATACTCGGATAAATGTGCATTGACAACATAGGTTTGCCATTCCTTGCGGGTTACACTATTGGAGGACAATAACAAGCCGACACCACCGCGTAAGACCTGCTCGTAGGCAAGCATTCTGCGATTCACCGCTTCGGTTAACTCTTGAACACTGTTCTCGAAACGCTCTTCACCACGATCTCTAAGATATTGCTCCAGCACATACCAAGAGATGCCCATAAAAAGTAAAGCAGCGACAATCATCAGCCAGCTAGAACTCAGCACGCTAAAGTAGATACTATTTGATGGGCTATGCGATTTAGAAAACTCATCCTTGTCCATATGAGCCAATTCCCTAGCAAAAGATTAGCAATAAACACAGCTACAAGTGTTGTTGCAATTATGCCTAAATTCAAGTTTATCCTACTATTTAACTCGGAATTAACCCGAATATATCGATGACACTGTTGTGCTCTCAATCACAAAATAAGCAAGAACTAAATTAATCCAATAGGCAATCCCAGTCTTGGCTTGACGCTAAACCGCAGCGGGCACAATTATCCGGCACACGGGAAGAATTTTTCACCCTGACTCACAAAATTATTTGCTTTTCTACCATACTCTTTTTAGTTAGAAAGTCGTTAGGAACAACAAGAGGAATTCGTTATGGCTCATATTACTGAAGTCGTGCCCAACGATACTGAACTTGAGGCAATGACCACACCAAGAAACAGCAAAGCCGCCGAGGCAATGCAGCATAGACGCGAAGTCAAAAAGCGTTTAGAAGACTACCTCGAGCGGGCGGAGTTAAAACGTGCATTAGGAGATGACGATTTTTTCTAGCCAATTCTATCTCGCTATCTAGTGGTCAAAATGATGGGATGATGATCTCAGTCGGTGATCATTTGTTTCGAACTCACTGAGTTTTGGCCCACTAAAATCGAATATCTCACCCTGCCAACAGTGCTGGGTGTGACTCTGCTCTAGCTCACTAACCTCCAGATTTAATATCGCGTCATCACGGTCATTTTTACCACTCTTGTCAGCTTGAGTTTTGATTAACAAGCATTCAGCCTTAACACACTCAAATAACTCATCGCTGTCATGTTTTGCTCCAATAAATCTATTTCTATATCAAGAACAAAGCAGCTTTAATGTCATATCAATAAAATATTATTAAACAGATGGTTACTTATTTATGTCCCATAGACATAGCGCTAGAATTGTAACAAGTGCACCAAAATGATTCACAAAATCGATAACAGCTAATTTATTTAATCGGTATATTTTCTCAGCTAGCCTGCGAATCAATATGAATAAATGAGGTTTAAGGCTATGATTAGCCACATCTCTCTCGCTGAAATTACCTGCAGGATATACGGGAATGTCTGAGTCGTTAGCCCAATATCAACAAGATCTACGCCGTTTTTCCGATGAATTAATTCGCATTCAAACGCCAATAAAAATCTTAGATGCCATTAAATGGCCGCGGGAAATGGAAGAGCGTTTTCTATCCAATAAGGGCACGGTACTTCCGGCTATCAAGCAAGAGTTCTATCAAAACATTGCTTTACCTTTTGATCCTGTTAAAACCCAAGCTGAGCTAGCCTCCCTAAAGCAGGACATCCATAGACGTTTGGGTAAACGAGACAAACTCGGCAAAATATTAGTGGCAAACGTCGATCAGTATCGCCTTGTCATCGATATGTTGGGGAACAGAGGCACGCCAACCTTTGGTAAGCTCAGCCAAGAATTGTACGGCAGTGCTAGCCATAAACTGCATGGCGATCGCCATACCTTGCGCCAGTTAGGTGATAAACTCAGCTACATTTTCTCGCTGCCCGCGGCGAGGCACATGAATAAACATCACCCTAAAATTATTAGCGCGCCAGAAGCAGTTAACGTGCTCAGCCAACGTTTAGAAAAGTACTTCCATAGCGATGATATGCGTGTACGCCTAAGTGACGGTATCGTCTCTGACGCTGCAGTCGGTGGCGACACTGTTAAGCTCAATAGCAAAGCAATGTTCAGCGAATCGGATCTTAATGTATATGAAGTTCACGAAGGTTGGGTGCATGTTGGCACGACGCTAAACGGCCGAGCACAACCCCACGCCACTTGGCTCAGTGTCGGTTCTCCGCGCGTAGCAGCAACCCAAGAAGGTCTAGCCGTTTTACTGGAAATGCTGACGCTAAGCTCAAATCCAGGACGGGCTCGGCGAATTAGTGACCGTGTTGCCGCGGTCGATATGGCTGAAAATGGTGCTGACTTTATAGAGGTATTCAATTATTTCAGAGGATTGAATCTAAGTGCGACAGACAGTTACCGTGTCACCCAAAGGGTTTTCCGTGGTGGTATGGTGGAAGGCGGCAGTTTCTTCACTAAGGATATTTCCTATGTGCGTGGCTATGTGGAAAACATTAACTTTATCCGCAGCGCCATCACCTCAGGCCTTCCTGAACTCATTCCTATGCTATTCCTCGGTAAATTGGCGATCGAAGATATCCCCGTGTTATACCAAGCTTGCCAAGAGGGCATTCTAACTACGCCTAAATATCTACCGCCCATGTTTGATAACTTTAGTGGCCTTTATGCTTGGTTTGGTTTTGCATCAGGTTTAGCAGGAATCGATTTGAAAGGTGTACAGCGCCATTTCACTCGCTTATTTAAAGACGTACCGAATGTCGTCCCGACCTTTGAGTTACTCGATGATACTGAATTTGACAACAACTCGGACTAATACAGTAACTAGTTTGATTTAAAATAAAAAAAGCTCACAACTATGTGAGCTTTTTTATAAAACTAAACGCTAATCTTCGATAGAAAAACCTTCACCATTACATTCAAAATACAACTCACAGGCAGGATAACTCACTTTGCCACACGTGTAGAAGATAATGGCATTTCCACCCAACTTTTGAACTTGTACTTTCAAATCTTTTAAGGCTTCCACACTAACTGCGGCAGTGCATTTAAATCCAATCGATCACCCTGGGTCGCAATTGCTATAGCCTTTGGTTTAGTCTGAGGATCTTGGTTAATCACATCGACTAATCCATGCTGCGCCTCGGGTTCTCCATGGACTAAAATTAACGGCGGCTGGCCTTCAAAATGGTGATACCAACGTAATAACTCTGCTTGATCCGCATGGGCTGAAAGTCCACCCACTGTGTGTAACTTAGCCGCGACTTTAATGCTGTTACCATGAATAGACAGTTCCTCAGCGCCATCGACGAGGGCACGCCCCGGTGTTCCAAGCGCTTGATAACCACAAATAATCACATCACATTCTGGGCGCCATAAATTATGCTCTAAGTGGCTACGAATACGTCCACCGTTACACATGCCGCTCCCTGCGATAATGATCAATCCCTTATGCACATCGTTCAGCGCTATCGACTCTTCGGTCGTTTGGATAAATTCGACATTCGACAACAGCGGATGCTGCCCAGGATGTTGGCGGGTAAAGCGTTTAAAGTCCTCATCCATCAGCGGATAATTATTAACGTAAACGCGGGTCGCCTCAATTGCCATCGGGCTGTCTAGGCAGATTTTCCAACGGCCGAGATCCCATTCTTTAGCATATAAATGAAATAGATATAATAACTCCTGTGCTCGTCCAACCGAAAAAGCGGGCAGCAATATATTGCCTTGGCTCTCGTTGACGGTCTTAGCAAAAATGGCTTTCAATTCGGCTAAGGTATCCGTCCAGCTACGGTGAAAACGATTGCCATAGGTGCTTTCCATTAAGACTAAATCTGCCGTATCCACTAAGGTAGGATTACGTAAAATCGGCATACCTGCACGGCCAAGATCGCCACTGAAGACGATTTTCTTCTGTGATTTACCCTCACCTAACCACAACTCGACTAAGGCGGAGCCTAAAATATGCCCTGCATCTGAGAGGCAAATATCCACATGGGGAATAACCCGAGTCACTTGACCATATTCCAATGGTACAAATTGGGTTATCGCGAGTTCAGCATCTTCAACGGTGAATAGCGGTTCTAGGGGTTCAAGATCATGTTTAGCACGCTTTTTATTGACTCTTTCGGTATCGCGGGTCTGCAGCATAGCCGCATCTTTGAGCATGATGGCGCACAGCTCTGCCGTGGCTTTATGGGTGTAGATAGGCCCATCAAAACCCGCTTTGACTAAGAGTGGTAAACGCCCAGAATGATCAATATGGGCATGGCTAAGCACGACAGCAGAAATAGACTCAGGATCAAATGCGAAGAGATCATGATTACGCAACTCATCAGATTTACCGCCTTGGATCAAACCACAGTCGAGCAATAAGTGTTCATGATCAACCGAGAGTAAATGACACGAACCCGTCACTTCCTCTGTCGCCCCTAAAAACTGCAATGTCATTCGCATGGTGTCCCTCCAAGGTGTTTATCTCATATAAAGATAGACTATGCCCTTATTCCTAAAACAAAAAGGATTAATTAGTCACGTGCGAGCAATGTCAACTTTAGCTGTAATGCTTAGTCATCAATAACCTAACAATGGGTACAACTGACCTTGACGTACCGTTTTGCCAGCGTTAGCAATAGTGCCATCGCGCAGCCATTGTTCGAGCAAGATCTGCAAAGGCTGCTTGACCTCTGCGGCCGTCATTCCAGCGCTAATACTTGGGCTATAGAGTAATTTAAGCAAAATGAAATCGAGTCCGGTAAGTAAGTCCTGCGGGGTTTTGTCGTTAAAGATGGAGGGAAATACTTTCTCTGAATCATTGGGTAAACCAAGCACTTGAGTAATCTCTTCCACTACGCAAGCCACTAACTTACCGTGCATTTTGGCTTGATCTACAGGAATAATAATCCAAGCACGTTCAATCTCTTGCCGTGAATTGAGAGCAAACTTTGCCATACACACAGAGCCATGGACATTTTTCGCCGAGCTCGGTCCCATTAAGCGCATCACCTCACTTGCCCATAGGGATTGACGGGTAAAAACTAAGTGCAGATTCGCCTCAGAGAGCGTATCTATCCGTTGAATATCGAGGCCGGTGATCTGGCCTAAGTGTGTTAAGTGCATCAACACTAATTGAGTGTGCAGCGCCTTATCACCCACTTGATGCTCAATAAACACTCGTACCGGTATGCGCCACTTACGCACGCTATGTTTAGCAAGGTCATACTCATTTTGTAGGGCGACTTCACTAAATGCTTGGGTGATATAAGCGGAGTTTTTCCAATCCGTAGCGGGCGTTAATACTTGGGTTAATCTGGGAGATGTTTGAGCAGCAAACAAAGGCAAAGCGAATAAACTTAGCGTTAGAAAAAGCCCTAAACGAAACAAACGTGCAGTAAAAAATAACCAACTGTAGAAACGTGTTAATACCCTAAGCCACTTTTGCATTGCACTCATCCCGCAACTTGACGAGGTCACTGAATCAAAATCATAGCAGTGATACTGATAAAAGAAGTCGAAATCTGCAAACAATCTCCTACGACATAGACTTAATAAACTCGCCCAGATAATGCAATGCCGACTAAACCGTAGCCAATAAAACCCCATAATAAAATGACTACACAAAGAATCAATACATTGTTTTTAAACACATTATATTTAATATCATTAATCGTATACTGATGATATTACACCACCATTGCCAAGGATTCAGGATGACAATGGTGTGCATTTTTAGCTTAAGCGCTTTCTAACGAGCATAATCCGTGCAACTATTCAGCGAGTCAGCGAGCTCTAGTCCCTTAACCACCCCTCAACTTCATCGCGCGTCGGTACTGAGCCGCTATGTATGAGCTCACCATCGATCACTACCGCTGGAGTTTTCATCACTTTAAATTTCAATAGGCTTTGAGGATCTGTGTCCTTTTTTACAATCACATCCACACCCATTTCTTCTGATATGTCCGCAATCATCTCAGCGGTTTTGCTACATTTAGCGCAACCACTGCCTAATACTTTGACTTGTTTCATGTTACTTCCTTAACGAACTGTGCTGCAAAATTAAAAATTTCAACCTACTGTCATACTCGCAGCCACATATAGCAAGGTAAATTTCCAGCCAAGCAAACTCATAGACAAGAGTATGGCAACATCTATAGCTCAATTCATGCCACAATAAAATAACTGCATTATTAGTTGCATTGCATTGATTGCTATTAATTTCCATCTCTAAAGATAAACAAATATTTATAAAAACTCTGTTACAAACACTACAAAAAAACTAAAAAAGTACAGCCTAGTTTTTCATAAAATCACAATACTCTAGTTAATTTCACGACTCACAAAAAATAATCTTGATAACACAATAAATATTAATACAACCTAAATTAGATGCTTGGTGAATATAGCTAAAACAGGCAATATTTTACTTGATTATTATTTAGGTATTTACCCGTCATCATTTATCCATACATCTAGTGACCCATATCACTTATTACAACATTTAAGATTGATCCTACATCACTAAACACTAGTATCTGCCATGTTGCGGATGCGACACGATTTATCAACATATTATAACAATTACGGAAACCTCCCTATGACCTGGACCCAAACATACACGCCACTCGGTAGCTTGTGGCTAACCGCAATGGTTGCTTTACTGCCTATTGTGTTTTTCTTCCTAGCCTTAACTGTGTTAAAACTTAAAGGCTATATCGCTGGGGCATTAACCTTATTAATTGCCTTAGCAGTCGCGATACTCGCCTACAAAATGCCTATTAGTATCGCGCTTGCTTCTGCTATATATGGTTTTAGTTATGGGCTATGGCCAATTGCTTGGATTATTATTACCGCAGTATTTTTATATAAAATCACCGTTAAAACAGGTCAATTTGAGGTTATTCGCTCGTCAGTCATCTCAGTCACGGAAGATCAACGATTACAAATGCTATTGGTTGGCTTTTCATTTGGAGCCTTCCTCGAAGGTGCTGCGGGTTTTGGGGCACCTGTTGCTATTACAGCTGCGTTACTTGTCGGGCTTGGATTCAATCCATTGTATGCAGCAGGACTTTGCTTAATCGCAAATACGGCACCCGTCGCCTTTGGAGCTATGGGTATCCCAATTATCGTAGCGGGCCAGGTTTCATCACTAGACCCATTCCATATTGGACAACTCGCTGGCCGTCAGTTGCCAATATTATCGATTATTGTCCCCTTCTGGCTCATCGCAATGATGGATGGCATCAGGGGAATACGTCAAACTTGGCCCGCAACATTAGTAGCAGGCGTTTCATTTGCGATCACCCAATTTTTGACCTCAAACTTTATCGGCCCCGAATTACCCGATATTACTTCGGCGTTAGTCAGTCTAATTTGTTTAACGTTATTTTTAAAAGTCTGGCAACCAAAAGAAATATTCACTTTCTCAGGCATGAAAAAAAGAATTACTACCCATAAATCTACTTTTTCTAATAGCCAGATATTTAAAGCATGGTCTCCCTTTATTATTCTCACGGCAATTGTAACCCTGTGGAGTCTTAAAGATGTACAACTGGCATTAAGTTTTGCCACTATCAGTATTGAAGTACCTTACTTGCATAATCTCGTTATCAAAAGTGCACCTATTGTCGCTAAGGAAACCCCTTATGCAGCAATATATAAACTTAATTTATTAGGCGCTGTTGGAACAGCCATTTTAATCGCAGCAATGATCTCAATTGTGGTCCTTAAAATGTCAGTAAGTAATGCACTGACATCCTTTAAAGACACTTTAATTGAATTAAAATTCCCGATATTGTCAATTGGATTAGTATTAGCATTTGCCTTTGTTGCAAACTATTCAGGTCTATCTTCAACCTTAGCACTCGTGCTCGCAGGCACTGGCGTGGCATTCCCCTTCTTCTCACCATTCTTAGGTTGGTTAGGTGTGTTTTTAACAGGTTCAGACACCTCGTCAAATGCCCTATTTGGCGCGCTGCAAGCCAATACAGCAAACCAAATCGGTGTAACACCGGAGTTATTAGTCGCCGCAAACACTACGGGAGGAGTAACGGGCAAAATGATTTCGCCACAATCTATTGCCGTTGCTTGCGCTGCAACGGGATTGGCGGGTAAAGAATCAGATCTTTTCCGCTTTACGCTAAAGCACAGTCTATTTTTCTGTACTTTCATTGGCGTGATCACAGTACTCCAAGCATACGTAGTCCCTTGGACATTAGTGTTTTTCACTAAATAAAGCGATATCTAAGATATATTAAAAGCCGAGTGATAAACCACTCGGCTTTTTAGATTGGAATGGATATAAAACTCACTCTGCGATGAAATTCGAATGGGTTCAATTAAGCAAAGTAGCAAGGCAGCTTTATTAATCCCAGTGAAGTTATACAATCAAAGTCTAGGTTGTCATTCTTGCCGTAGATAACTACTCGGTACATTGATGGCAAATGCAACTTAAGCCAGCAACTTCACCTTGTCCTTACTAATACACCCTTTAGCACTAAAGAGTTAAAGTGCAATAGTTCCAGCTGCGGCCATTAGTCACTTGCAGTATCAATGAGCTCCATTCGGATAGAGATCTAAATACTGGCTCGATAGCGTTAATCAACACTGCAAGCTCCTAATCGTTTATCTCATGGTTAAACAATGATTTGGTGATAGGTTTCCACATGGTATGACTCGACTAATTCGGGCATAACTTGGTGGAAATAGTGTTGAATCGCATCCTTAGCGCAGTGCTCATCAAAGGCGGCAATATCGACAAACTTCTCTACAAACGTCACGCGGCGTGGTTCATCACGGCTCACATTGAGTTCGTAACGAATACAACCCGCTTCGCGGCGCGTATCAGGAATAAGGCTCGCGAGCGCAGCTATTAGTGCTTCGGTTTTGCCCTCTTTAGCCAGAAAACTCGCCACGCAGGCAATTTGCTGTTGATTGATTCTATAGTCCGTTGAAGTCGACATCTCAGTTCCTTATTGGCTTAATGTTGAATACTTATGTGCCTAGCTTTTGTTGATCGCTTATGTTGATAATTGATGTAGATAACTCATATTGATAGCCGCTTATGCTGATTGGTAGCGCATATCTAAATGGGGAATACCATCTTCTAAGTACATCTCAGAGCAGGCGACAAAGCCGAGTTTTTGATAGAAAGCTTTGAGGTAATCTTGGGCGCCAATTTGGATCCCCGCTTCGGGCCATGTTGTCAGTGCAGATTCAATGGCGTGCTGCATTAAAGGCATGGCCAGTCCTTTGCCTCGTCCCGCTGGCGATACCACCACACGGCCGATACTCGCCTCTGGATAACTCAATCCCGGCGGCAAAATACGCGCGTAGGCAAGCAGTTCCCCGTCTGACGATAAGCCGAATAAATGCTGGGTTTCTGGGTGCCTATCCTTATCGTCAAGCTCTGGATACGCACAGGCCTGCTCTACCACAAACACATCGACTCTTAGCTTCAATATGTCGTATAGCCTATTGGCATTTAATTGATTAAATGTAAGATTTTGCCACTGCAAACGATATTCCTCTGCAAATCATCGAAAAAGAGCTTTGAGTCTACCACAGCATAAAGACCATAAAAAAGCGCCTTAATCCGTGAGGACTAAGGCGCAAACCAATAGATCTGGGGAAATCTATGGCAACAACAGGATAACGAAAAACGTTATGACTCAACCATGGCATCGTGGGCCACAGGCCCTGTCGGTTTACGGATCAGCAGCACAGCGAATACGGCGATGAGTAGCAGAGCGCCCATGATGTAAAACACATCGTTATAGGCCTGAATATAAGCTTGCTGACTCATGGTTTTGCCAAGTAAAACTTTCGCCTGCGCGGCCGCGGTATAGGGATCTGAACCTCCTGCCTGCAACAGACTTGTGCTTTGGGTTAAATAATCCTGTGCTTGCGTGCTCACTGCGGGTAAAGATTCCTTAATATGAGCCAAATGCCCGCGCGACAAAGTATCAGTCAGGGTCGCCACCAGCGCGATACCAAAAGCACCACCTAAATTACGCATCACGTTTAATACCGTCGATGCCGAGGCATTTTCATGAGGTTTTAAATGCATGGTCGCAAGCATTCCAATTGGCACCAGAATAAAAGGCTGACCTAATGCCCGCACCACTTGCGAGGCGATCATCTGCGGTCCGGCATAATCTGCGGTCATCTGGCTATTCATGTAATAGCTAATGGCGAACATTAAAAAGCCAAAAGCAGCGAGATAACGACTATCGAAGCGCTCCATCAATTTCGGCACTAAGGGCAAGACCAATAGCTGCGGAAATCCCATCCACATAATCACACCACCAATTTCTAACGGTGTGTAATCATGGACTTGTGATAGATAAAGTGGGATCAAATAAATAGCGCCGAATAATGCCATGCCCAGTAAAAAGTACGCCACAGTAGATAGCACAAAATCACGCTTACCGAGCAAGCGCAAATTCACTAACGGTTCTTTGCGCCTTAGCTGGATCCAAACAAACAACACCAGATTCACGACGGCAATAATGGCCAGATTACGAATGAGTTCTGAACCAAACCAGTCCTTGCGGTTACCTTCTTCGAGCACCACTTCAAGGCAACCCATCCCCAGCGCCATAGTGATTATGCCCGCCAGATCGACATTCTTCAGCTTATCCCAAACGACCGACTGCTTCTCTAAACCGTAGGCCAACATGGCCATGACTAACAAACCCGGTGGCACATTGATATAAAACAGATAATGCCAGCTAAATTGCTCGGTCAACCAACCGCCTAAGGTCGGGCCGATTGAAGGTGCAAAAGTCGCCGTCACGCCAAATAACGCCATGCCGACGGCACGTTTGTTATCGGGTAAAAACTCAAGAATAAGCCTAAAGGCTAACGGAATAAGCGCACCACCAAAAAAGCCCTGTAGCGCCCGAAAGGCGATCATGGCCTCTAAGTTCCACGCGATTGAGCAAAGCACAGAAGCAAAGATAAAAGCAGCCGTGGTCCATAACAGATAACGCCTTACCGACAATCCTGTGCTGAGCCAGCCAGAGAGCGGGATCGCGATCATCTCAGCCACCAGATACGCGGTTGAAATCCAGCTGCCTTCTTCGAGCGTTGCCCCAAGGCTGCCTTGAATCTCCTTCATCGATGCATTAGTGATTTGAATATCGAGAATCGCCATAAAGGCGCCAATCAAACCACCAAATACCGCAATCCATGAACGGCGACTGCCACGCTCATAATCGGTAGGCTTTTTAGGTACACTGATGCCCTGCGCCTCCATATCGGCAGACGCAGTGATAGAGCCAGTTGCGCTCATACTAACGACCTGTATTTGCAGCGATTGCCGATGTTGATGGCTCAGATGCCGTATCCACTTTCACGACCGCACTTAAGCCCGGTAGCATGTGTGCTTCTTCCTCAGATAAATCTAAGCGAATACGCACGGGAATACGTTGGACGATTTTAGTGAAGTTACCTGTGGCGTTTTCCGCCGGCAGTAGACTGAATTTGGCTCCGGACGCCGGTGACAGACTATCGATAACACCTATAAAGGTTTTGTCGGGAAACGCATCGAGACTGACCTGCACTGACTGTCCTGGTTGCATATGTTGGATCTGGGTCTCTTTAAAGTTCGCCGTGATCCACACTGCCCCATCCGGAACCAAACTGTAGAGTGCTTGGCCGGGTTGCACGTACTGCCCCACCATAGCACCACGTTTACCAATCACCCCAGAAAAAGGTGCGGTCACACGGGTATCATTTAATTGAATTTTCGCCAGTTCTAAAGTCGCATCGGCCTGCTCTACTACTGAGCCCGCCTGATCTAATTGGGCATTAAAAACTGCTAACTCCCGTTGCTTTGCCACTAACACGGCTTGAGCTTCATCGAGACGGGCGGCGGCAGAATCGAATCCCGCTTGTAGTTGGTCGACATCATCTTGGGAACTGTAATTACTGACTTTAAGCTTTTTCGAGCGGCTCAATTGTTGCTGTGCACGTATTTTATCGGCCTTTGCCGCCACCACGCCTGCGCTGGCTTGAGTGATTAACGCCCGTTGCAACTCCACCTTTGCGGCTAAAGTTTGCAAGTCCGCCTTCGAACTTGCCAATGAGGCTTCAGCTTGACTCACTTTGGCACTAAACTGGTTATCTTCCAGCTGAGCTAATAACTCACCCTTTTGCACATGCTGGTTATCGGTTACATCGCTTAACACAACGTAGCCAGGCACTTTAACGCTGATATGGGAAATATCGGCCTCAACATAAGCGTTATCCGTGGTTTCGATAAAACGTACCTGTGTCCACCAGTAATAACCGCCTCCCGCAACTGCAGCGAGTAACAGTGGAACGGCGATAATGAGTTTACTTTTGGACATGAATGACTCCTTGATTAGTGATATCTAGTGTACTACTGTCTCACTAAGTTTATTAGTCAGCAAAAAATCAACCCACTGTTTCACAGGTGTAACAATGATGGATCTCAATCGCGTGCAAATTTTCGCTCAAGTGGTCGAGCAAGGTAGCTTTACTGGCGCAGCTAAAGCCCTTGGGCTCACTAAGGCAACCGTCAGTCGCAAGATAGCCGAGCTCGAAGCCGATACCGGCACACAACTGCTGTTTCGCACCACAAGAGCCCTAAAACTCACCGAAGCAGGATCAAGTTATTACAACAGGATCAATAAGATCCTCAGCGATCTGCAGAGCGCCGAAAATCAGCTCAGCGCCCAACAACAATTGATTAAAGGCAATCTAAAAATTGTCTGCCCAATTGAATTAGGCCAATTGTTTTTAGGGCCGATTTTCGCGCAGTTTTTAACGCTTTATCCCGAAATCACCATAGAGGCTGAACTCACCAATCGAAAGGTTGATGTGATAGAAGAAGGCATAGATCTGTTATTTCAAATTGCCGATTCTGGCGACACTCGTCTGCAAAGCTATGCCTTAGTCAACGCCCATAAATCACTCATGGCAAGCCCAGCTTATTTAGCTGCCCATGGAACACCCAAGGTGCCACAGGACTTAGCCAAACATAAAGCGATTCGCTTGCAGTCGGCGCATATTGAAGGTGCTTGGAAATTATTCGATGGTAAAACTTGGATTGTCGCCGAGCCCAAGACTCAACTGACGGTAAACAATGTCACCCTCGCTCGCGAGGCCGCCATTGCGGGGCTTGGGATCACTGCGGTGCCGTCCATCATAGCCCAAGTCGCATTAGAAAAAGGCGATTTAATCCCGCTACTAGATGACTATCCAATGGTGCAAACTAAGGTAGTGCTTAGCTATCCACAGCGGGCGTATCTACCGCGAAAATACCGCGTCTTTATCGAATTCATCTATAGCTCCCTATTTAAACGTTGGGGATCGCAAGTCTTAGAAGTCCCTGATTTTATCGGCCATGCCGATCTAGATGAATAAATCGAATGCCCAAAAAAGTAACAATTGTTACTTTGTAAAGTGAAAATCATTGCCTTGAGGATAAATCCTCTATGTCAGAATTGCCTTAATCCATAAGCCCCTATAAGCTTGGCAAGGTAACAGGCTGCAAAAGACCTTAGGTTTTCCTGATACAGTTTGCACAATAAAATTTAACATTTAATCTCAATTTTGGAGGAAACCTAATGAGCTTAATTAAAGAGTTCAAGGCTTTTGCGTCCCGTGGCAATGTGATCGACATGGCCGTTGGTATCATCATAGGTGCCGCATTCGGCAAAATCGTCTCGTCCTTCGTGGCCGATGTCATCATGCCACCAATTGGCATCATCCTAGGTGGTGTGAATTTTAGTGATTTGAGCATAGTGCTACAGGCAGCTCAAGGCGATGCGCCTTCTGTGGTCATTGCCTATGGCAAATTCATTCAAACTATTATCGACTTTACGATTATCGCCTTCGCCATTTTTATGGGTTTAAAAGCCATTAACACCCTAAAACGCAAGGAAGAAGATGCGCCTAAAGCGCCACCAGCACCGACCAAAGAAGAAGAGTTGCTGTCTGAAATCCGCGATCTATTGAAAGCTCAACAAGAAAAATAATCTCAAACTTAAGTGTCACGCATAAAAAACCCATCTCTAGAGATGGGTTTTGTTTTTACATCAGCGAGATAAGTGATTACTCAGCTTCAACATGCACAGTTTCACTGTAATCTTGCACTACTTCTGCCACCCGAATGCGATAAGAGTTAAACAAACAGGGCACTATACCCGTTTGCTCGGCAATGCTGTGGGCCATCTGATTGCGCCATTGGGTAATAGAGGCTTGGTCCTCCCAGAACGACAGGCTCAGTACTTTGCCATCGTCGGTTAAGCTCTGAAAACGTTCGATCGAGATCAGCCCCGTACGACCTTCTAAATATTGGCGCATTTCAGCCGCCACGTGCAGATACTCTTCCTTTCCTTCCTTTGTCGGGATGACTTCAAAAATTACCGCAATCATAATGTTCTCCAGAAATGAATGTCCTTAATGTCGACTCTAAGACTAGCCCATCTATCACTCTTTAGCTCACTGATTTTTAGAGTTTTAGTCAATGTGATAACCCTGTCTACAACGAAGGCAATAACCCGAAACATAACAAGTTATTGCCCACGATGACGGCTTACTTGTGATTAACCGAGCTCATCAATGCGCTTATCGCCGCGATATAACCAGCGATACAAGGTCGGCAAGACGAGTAAGGTCAGCGCCGTCGAGCTAAACAAGCCACCGATAATCACCACTGCCAAGGGCTTTTGGATCTCACTGCCAACACCCGATGACAATAAAATCGGGATCAAACCTAAGGCCGAGGTCAGTGCCGTCATCAATACCGGGCGCAAACGCCCAACCGTGCCCTCATAAACACAATCATAGAGTGCTTCGCCGCTTTGCCTGCGCTGATTAATCGAATCCACCAGCACCACACCGTTGAGCACCGCTACCCCAAATAGAGTGATAAAGCCAATAGAGCTAGGCACAGATAAATAAGTACCACTGACATACAGGGCCACTATGCCGCCAATCAAAGCTAAGGGCACGTTCGCCATGATGAGCAACACTTGCTTGAATGAACCAAAGGAGAAGTACAACAACAAGGCAATCAAAGCGATAGAAATCGGTACCACTAGCATCAACCTTTGCTGCGCTCGCTGCTGATTTTCATACTGGCCGCCAATGATCACTGTATATCCCGCTGGCAAATCCGCCTTTGGCACTAGGGCATAAATATCTTTTACAACCGAGCCCATATCGCGTCCCGCCACGTTGGCCTGCACCACAACACGGCGCTGCACATCGTCACGGCGAATATTCGGCGGCGCCATTTCCACTTCGACGCTGGCGACTTCCCCTAAGCGCACTGTGGCGCCATTTGTACCGCTGAGTAACAAGTCTTTAATCGCATCCGGGCTTTGGCGAAACTCGGCCGCGAGTCGCACATTGATGTCGTATCTGGCATTGCCATCGATCACTTGTCCTGCACTCGCGCCGCCAATACCTTGGCTGACGAGGCTCATCACTTGATCGACACTGATGCCGTAACGCGCCAATAGCTCGCGTTTGGGGCGCACGACTAATTGCGCCTCGCCGCTCACTTGCTCAAGCGACACATCCACGGCGCCGGGGATTTTCGCGACGAGATCGGTAAGCGCTTGGCCTTTCTGTGATAATACCGCTAAATCAGGGCCGAAGATTTTAATCGCTAGCTGGGCTTTTACCCCCGAAAGTAATTCATCTACCCGAGTCGCAATCGGCTGCGAAAAGGTCAACAAGAGTCCAGGGAATACGCTGAGCTTTTCCTCCATCAAGCGTTGCAGTTCCAAGCGCGAGCTTGCCGACTGCCACTCTGCTATCGGTTTCAAGCCAATATAGACTTCAATATTACTCACTGGCTCGGGATCGCCGCCCAGTTCAGGCGCACCAATGCGGCTCAGGGCATATTCCACCTCGGGAAATGCTAGCAAAATAGCCTCAAGCTTAGGTGCGACTTGGAGCGAAGTGCCTAAACTCGCCGTTGGTGCCAGCGTCACCCTCAAGTTAATCGTGCCTTCCTCCAGTTCAGGCACAAATTCGGTACCCAGCCTTGGTAGCAATAATAGACTCAAGCCGAACATCACCAAGGCGCTGAGCATCACCACCTTTGGCCTAGCAAGCGTTGCCGTCAGTAACTTGCGATAAGCGGCATCCAGCGGCGCTAAAATCACACTTTGTTTAAGCAGTACACCGCGCTTAAACAGATACACGGCAAGGGCTGGCACGGCAATCAGCGCCACCAGCAGCGCCGACATCATAGCCAAAATGATACTGACCGCCATCGGCTGGAACAGCTTGCCTTCAACGCCTTCGAGGGCAAATAACGGTGCAAATACGACGATAATAATGGCGGTGGCGAAGAAGATTGGACTACACACCTCTTTTGCCGCGAGCATTATCCGAATAACCATATTCGATTCGCTGACATCACCACTGGCTTTAGCGCCATCCTCCTCGCTGTGATAGGGATCGTCCTCACCATCGGCACGCGCCCTCGCCTCGGGTAAATGGCGGCGATCCGGTTGGGTTAAGTGTTTGAAAATATTCTCCACCATCACCACAGAGCCATCGACTAACATACCAATCGCCACAGCTAAACCGCCGAGCGACATCAGGTTTGCCGACAAGCCATAATAGGACATCACCATAAGTGCGAGCCCGATAGACACAGGAATCGACAGCAGCACCAGCAAGGTCGCGCGGATATTGACGAGGAACAACGCCAAGATCACCACGATAAACACAAAGGCCATTAGCAGCGCATCGCGCACTGTGGTCACAGCCTTATCGACCAGATCCGCTTGGTCGTAAAACACCTCAAAGGACACGCCATCGGGCAAGGCCTGCTCGATAAGGCTCACCCGCGCACCAATATCGTCAATCGTCGCCTTAGTGTTTGCCCCCATGCGTTTGAGCACAACACCAGCCACCACTTCACCGAGATTTTGCACTTGGCCAGATTCATCGCGGCGCGTCATAGTCACAGCCCCGACACGGATCTCGCTGCCAAAATCCACCTGAGCGATATCGCCAATACGCACTGGCGTACCGCTGGCTTCGGTCAGAGGGATCTGCGCGATCGCCGCCAATCCAGCGTCTCCTGCGGGCAACATACCATAACCGCGCACCACAAGTTGCTCTTGGCCTTGGTCCATAAACCAACCGCCAGCGTTGCGGTTATTGCTCTCTAGCGCTTCGGTCACCTGCGCCATAGACAAGCCATAGGCACGCAGTTTATTCGGGTCGACCTGCACTTGGTATTGGCGCACATCGCCACCAAAAGACAAGACTTCAGTCACGCCGCCCACGGGCATCAATATCAACTTCACCAGATAATCATTTAAGCTACGCAGCTCGGCGGCATTAATGCCAGAGTTAGGTTCTGCGCGCAGAATATACTGATAAATCTGCCCTAATCCCGAGGTATTCGGGCCGATTTCAGGCACTCCGACGCCGCTTGGGATCATCTCCCGCGCCGCCTGCAACTGTTCAAACACTTGCTGACGGGCGAAGTAAATATCCGTCCCCTCGGCAAATACCACAGTCACAATCGACAAGCCAGTGCGCGATAACGAGCGCACCTCAGTCACGGCTGGCAAGGCGTACATGGCCGATTCCACCGGATAACTGATAAGTTTTTCCACCTCTTCTGCAGCTAAGCCTTCGGCCGCTGTATTGATGGTCACTTGCACGTTAGTCACATCAGGAAAGGCATCGAGATTCAACTTAGGTAACATGGCCACACAGCCCACAATCACGGCGAGCAGAGCCAATACCACTAACAGCCGATTTTTAATCGCGGCTTCGATTAACTTTTGCAACATAGAAAATCTCCAAAATAAGGGCGCTCATATTAGTGGGCGTGAATATCAAAGCCCGCTTTCGCCTGCTCGGATGCCAAGAAGAACGCGCCAGCCACCACAACCTTGAGCTGTGCCTGTTGGGCTTTTTCAAGCTCAGGTCCACGCACTAGACTCAGACCACGTTGACGCTGCACCACTTCTACCTCAATGGACTCGAAGCCATCCTCATCTTGAATAAAAATCTGCCAATCGCCATCGCCGCCACGGGTCAACGCCGTATCGGGCAGCACTATGCCACTGCCGTTTGGATCGGTAGTAGAGCCAGCAAAGTAGAGTTCAGCAAATTGCCCCGCATGCAACACATGATCAGGATTGGGCATACTCACCAGCACTTGCTCGGTGCGCGTTACGCTGTCGAGTTCATGGGAGCGACCGATGATCTTACCTGCCAACGTCTTATCCCCTACTTGCACTAAAGCTGAACTGCCAACCTGGATATACGTAGTTTGAGTTGGGGTTAACTGCGCCTCAACCCATAAATAGGATTCATCGGTCAGTTGCATTAAGGGTGTGCCCGCGCTAAAAACTTGACCTAGCATGGCGATATCCTGCTGCACTCTGCCGTCAATTGGTGCTAAGAGTTGATAACTGCCTATGGCTTCGGGCGTCGATTCCAGTGCACGAATTTGCGCGGGCGTCATCTTAATTGCCTCTAAAATCGCCCGTTTAAGTTCGGCATCCACCTGCGCCTGCATCCGCCGACTGACGCTAACCGCACCTTCACTCATGCGTTTGACTCGGCTCCATTCGGCAGCGGCATTAATGTAGTCCGCCTGTGCCTGCGCAACGGCTGCGCCACCCAAGGTAAGTAAAGGCTCACCTTTTTTCACTTCTTGTCCCGGCACCACATGGCGCGCCAACACACGCACATCGAGCTGCGGCGCAAGGGTCGCTGTTCGATCGCGATCCACCACTAAGGTCGCCGTCGCCCTAATATCGAGATTCAAATTGGCGAGGTTCAAGCTATCGCTCGACAAAGGTAACAAGCTAATCCCCGCCAAGGCTTGCTGCGCTTCGGTCAATTTCAACGCCTGTTCGCCGTGTTCATCCGTCGGCGCCGTTTGCGTTACCGAATCGCCGCTTGCCTTAGCGACGGGAGCGTGATCACCGCCAGCCAATACAGGCTGAGCGAGAAATGCCAGCGTGCTCAGCACGAATAATGCGAGCGCAATTTTTGATAGGTTAAACCGACGCTTTTTAGGCGTCATTACAGCATCCAGTTGAAGGACATTTTCGTGGTGAGTATTTGAATTCATTATTGTGACCTCATGGGTTTACTGTGCGTGCGGCGGCATTAGATGTTATCGAAGGGACTGCATTTAGCTTTTCGATAATGAGCTTTTCGATAATGAGCTTTTCGATAAAAGGCATAAGCTGGCCGCTTTCGCCCATCCAAGTTAACCAACTTTGATAGATAGCCGTTTCTAGGTTTAAGCCCACCAAATAACTGGCGGCTAACTGACGACGGCTCTGTAAGTACTCGCTAGTACTCACATCCCCCGCCTGCCATTGTTGGCTTAAGGATTTAGCGGCTTTAGCACCTGACACTTGCACTAACTCACGCCAGTCTTGGTAACGTTCGAGTAAACGCGGTAACGCATAGAGGAATTGTTTCTGCTTAGCGGTAAGCACTCGCTCACGGGCAAGATAGCCTTGCTCCGCGATAGCGATGCCCTTATCGGCTACGGCTTGCAACTCACTGTAGTTATTGCGAACTTGTAGAGGAATCGACACGCCGACACCGAGCTTATTGTCCGTGCCCTCCTTTTCAGCGCCTAGGCTAATAGTTGGGTCAGCTGAAGCTTCCGCTTTGACTTGCATAACATTAACTCTGGCGAGCAGCACTTGCTGATAAGCACTCGCCAGGGCTGGCAAGGCTGATGTAGAGGTGCCCAACTCGGCCGCTGGCGCTTGCTTAGCCTGAGTCACAAAGAAATGGATCTCTTTGATAAACTCACTAAAAGCAAAATTATTATCCCCAAGTAATTCAATTACTTTGCCATCGGCCACTAAGGCCACCTGCTCGGCTAAGGCGTAGTCGGCAGTATTAGAGGCGACTTCGAGTTGTATCAATTGCAGCTCGACGTTGGATAAATCCCCCGCCGCCAATCGCTGCTCAGCAATATTGAGCTGCGCCTTGGTGAACCTTAATTGCTGCTCAGCAAAGGTCAGCGCCTTACGGCTTTGCGCCTGTTCTGCCAACGCCAGTAAGCGTTCGGCCAACATTTGGCTACGCTCTAACCCTATATCTGCTAACAGGATTTGCGCTTCAAGCTCGGCACGCTTTGTCGCCACGCCGCGTTTGTCGCCCCAATCGAGGGTTTGGCTCAGCCCTAAGCTGTAGGCATCTGTATCGGCATTTTGATAATTAAGCCCAAGTTCTGGGTTATACACAGCGCGATCTGCCGCCTGAATGGCCAGTTTGGCCTGTTGCTGCCTTACAAGTTGCGCCTGAACCTCAGGTAACTGATTGAACTGTGTGAGTAACTCAGGCAACCATTGGCCAAAGTTGACATGTGCCGTGTCGGTTTCTTTGGCGGGTAAGCCCAGTGATTGCGCCTTAAATGCCTCAACTTCAGAGGCTTTGGTTTCAAGGACCTTGACTTCAAGGACATTGACTTCAAGAGAGTCATTTTCTGCCGCGAGGGCAAAGGCTAGCAATCCGGCGGCCAATACTAATCCGCAGCTAAACAAGCCCGATCTAAACAGACAAACTAAAGTACGGGCGAGAATCGTTTTTTTCATCGCAAATCCTAACAATATCGAATGTGGATCGGCTGACTTTTGCGCCCAAAGCGAAACGGCTAGATGTGAGCTTCATTTAAATAGCTCAATGCAAAGCAATCATATCGTTCTGGACATGGCAAATAAGCGCCGATCGAATCATCCCGCCAAGCAATACAGTAACGGCTAAAAAGCCAATGACGGCTCCAACAGTTAACGCTGCGAGCATCAGTTCAAGCGTATCTTTTGGGGGATGAACATAACGGGCTTATCACACGGCAAAATAGAATGAGATCCAATCAGATGAATCAATCGTCCTAGGCCGAGAAATAAGCCGAATATTGGAGAATTAAGCGATAGGAGGGCGGTATTTAGGTAAATTTTCAGGCGGGAAATAGGATACATCGGTAGGCAGATAGACACTTTCTAACGCCTGTACAGGCTGACTCACTGCCTGAGATAACAGTGCCACATGACCGCCATGGCATTGGCAGTCGAGGCATAGGTCAAAATCTTGTATTTCAGTGGTTTTAACTAAGTGGGAATGAAATCCGCTGCTTTGGTTTTCACCCGCGTGATTACTAGTGACACCCGTGGAGTCCGCAAAACCTAAGGCTTGCTCGCTTGGACAAACGCAATCGACACATTGGGCCAAAGTGGTCACTTGAGCACTAAATTGCAGATGGGGATGATTCTCAGCTTCTTCCGCGCCATTGCCCGCATGTAACTGATGCGCACCCAAATTCGCGCCGGCAAATTGCAGCACGATAATGGCTATCAGTAGGGTCACCATTCGAGTAAAAAATGGCTTAGCGGTAGAATTCAAATATCACCTATAGCAAACAACGGATAACAGATAACGGAACATCTGACCCGTATGATAAACATAAGTTCACAGCTCGCAAGCAAAGTCTTTCAAGCTGTGATCTCTAAAGGCTAACGCTGACTTAAACACTCAGTGCTTATTTAAATACACAGTGCTTAGCATAATCAGCGGCTTCGTTAGCAGTCCAATCGCCAGACGGCTTATTTTTCATCTGTTTACACCAAGCATCACTGCCCACTTCTGGCGCGCAGGCACTCAGTCCAGCGGTAAATGCCAACACTAACGCAATCGCACTGACCTTAGAAACTGTCAGCGAAGAAACAGAGCCCGATTTCAATAATGACATACTTAATTCCTTGTAAATATGGCCTAAATTAGACCATTAAATATTCGAACGCTTAGTGATCCAAGCAATCGCTTTGGCTTTCTGTTCGAGTGGAAACCAAGCCACTTCGCCCTGCATAAAAGGCCCGAGTAAGCGTACCGCATTTCCTACCCAATCAGGGCCGCCCACAAACACTAAGGCTTCAAAATTCGGTAACTGGACTTCACCACTACCGGTCAGCGACTCAAATTCCCAGCCTTCGAGTAACACATCTGCCTCAATATACAGGCAAACTTGGCCCCAATCCTTACGATAACTTTTAATCGCAGGCTGTAAACGGGTCCGATAATCGGTGGAGGATAGTCGGCCACTGGCAAAAAGACTGATAACACCCTTAGCAATATCGGGGATTTGGCATAACATAGAGGCACTCCGAATCGAGAACACTTTTGCAGGCAATGGCTTTAGCCAATGCAGCGGCAAAGAATGCGCCCGATGATAACAAATCTATTGGAAAGCCATAAGTCATTATTGATGGCTTCTCAATCCATGCTGAAAAATGCCTAAGTTTGCCATGATAAAAATCTCAAACCGTGTGGAACTTCAGGAAAATGAAATCGAGTGGCAATTTATCCGTTCGAGTGGTGCAGGCGGCCAGCACTTAAATAAAGTGTCCACCGCTGCGCAGCTGATTTTCGATATTAAAAGCTCATCATTACCCGAGTTTTACCAAGAACGCCTGCTCAACAAGGCGGATCACCGCATCACTAAAAGCGGCAAAATCATCATCAAATGTCAAGCGAGCCGCAGCCAAGATGCTAACCGCCAAACGGCGTTGGAGCAATTTATCGCCTTGGTTGCCAGTATCGGTGAAGTGCAGAAAAAACGCATCCCCACCCGCGCCACTAAAGGCAGCCAAACTCGGCGATTAGAAACCAAGAAACAAAAAGGTGCCACTAAGGCCATGCGTCAACAGAAGAGTGACTATTAACTTAGGTGACAGTTAACTTAGATGACAATTAACTCAACTGACAGCCAACTTAGGCAATTGCTAACTCGGTACCAGAGAAATAACCGCAATTGAACCCAGCCAACAATGGCACAAGATGTCAAAGGTATAATCGGCTCACACATGATCAGCTCGCACACAATTGACTAACCGATAATGCAAAATCGATTTGAACAGGTTAAGTTAGTGGCCTATGTAGAAAACTGAATTAAATTTATTCCAACTTTAATCCCTGCATTAATCCCAAGGCATGTCGTAAAGGAAAGCGCAATGAGTCACAAAATTTTGCTCGTCAATGGCCCCAATCTCAACCTCTTAGGCCGCCGCGAGCCCAGCGTTTACGGTCATCAAACCTTAGCCGACATAGTGGCGGAGTTAAACCAGCAGGCAAAGTTGGCGGGAGTTGAGCTCGAACATATTCAGTCCAACGCCGAATTTGAGCTAATCAATGCGATTCATGCGACTGATGCCCAGATGATTATTATCAATCCCGCCGCCTTTACTCACACCAGCGTCGCCCTGCGTGATGCCTTGCTTGGCGTGGCAATTCCTTTTTTTGAAGTACATTTATCCAATGTGCACGCCCGTGAAGCTTTTCGCCACCATTCCTATTTTTCCGATAAGGCGATAGGCGTGATTTGCGGTTTCGGTTCACAGGGTTATGAGTTTGCGCTGGCGGCGGCCATTAAGCGGCTCAACCAGCCACAGTAAATTCTATTCAATAGCGTGCTTTGCAAGGGCAGATAAATGGCAATGGATCTTCGTAAAATTAAAAAACTCATTGAGTTAGTACAAGAATCTGACATAGCAGAACTGGCGATCACAGAAGGTGAAGAATCAATTCGCATCACCCGCTACAGCCCTATGCCAGCCAATATGCAATCACAGCAAGCTATCCCCAGAGCACGAGTCGAGTCTTTGAGTGAACAGGCAAAGCAAACAGGCATTTCGCCGAGTACAGAAGGTTTTGTACAAGTCTCACCTATGGTCGGCACTTTTTACGCGGCGGCAGAACTCGATGAGGTGCCGCTGGTTAAAGTCGGTCAACGAGTGAGCCAAGGTGAAGTGATCTGCATTATCGAAGCGATGAGAATGATGAATCCCATCCAAGCCGAGCGCGATGGCGTGTTCAGCGCTATTTGGGCCAAAGACGGCGATGAAGTGGCATTCGATCAACCGCTATTTACCTTAATCTGACCGCTCGCCTTCCCATGAATTGAAGCGCACTTAAATTTAAAATGCGGTTTTCAAGCCAAGACAGCATTAACCGAGGTCACTATGATATTAATTACCGGCGCCAGCAGTGGTTTAGGCGCGGCACTCGCATCGCTCTACGCCAAAGAGAATGAAGCACTGACACTCACAGGCCGCCATGCCGAGCGCCTGCAAACCGTCGCCAATGCATTAACGCCCTTCTCCAACAAAACTATCACTGCTATCACCGCCGATCTCGCCAGTGAATCGAGTCTCGAAGCCCTGTTCGATGGCCTAACGCAAGCCCCTAAAACCGTGATCCACTGTGCGGGCAGCGGCTACTTTGGTGCGATTGAAACCCAAAGGGCGAGCGATATCCAAAGCCTGCTCAATAACAATGTCACCTCGACGATTTTGTTAGTGCGGGAATTAGTGAAACGCTATAAAGATCAAGCGGTCACTGCGGTTGTGGTCATGTCTACCGCAGCACTGGCCGCCAAGGCGGGCGAATCCACTTACTGCGCGGCAAAATGGGCGGTGCGGGGATTTATCGAGTCGGTGCGATTAGAGCTTAAACAAAGCCCAATGAAGTTGATTGCCGTGTATCCCGGCGGCATGGACACAGGCTTTTGGCCCAGTAGCGGTAAGGCTTTAGATACCTCAAGCTTTATGTCCGCCGATGAAGCGGCTGGCATGCTCAAACAAGCCTTAGTTGCCACAGAGCATGGTTATATCGCCGATATCACCATACAAAGGGGCTAAATGTGCGGATTCGAGACGCAGAATATGACCACTGCGTCTCTTCCTTAGCACTCGCTAGTCGGCGCAGTTCGCTGTGTTTAGGGTAACGACGCGACGGCTTTCTCTGTGGGTCAGCCACCACATCAGCAGTCCCCCCAATGACAACAAAGATGCCGCATAACCTGTCGCGGCAATGCCTTGTCCAGACAGTATCACTAAACTGCCCACCCAAGGCCCAATTGCATTGGCAAGATTAAAGGCGCATTGCACTAAAGCGCCTGTCATGGCTTGCCCATCGGGTGCCACATCCATCAATCTGGCTTGCACAATAGTGGCAAGCCCTAACCCACAACCGACAAAAAATACCACGGGCATCAGCGCCCAGTAATGTCCAGTCAAACTCGGGTAAATCGCCAACACCACAGTGCTTAACACTAACGACCAAAACGCCGCCGCTAAGGCCGACTTATCCGCCGCCCAGCCACACACTAAGGTCCCAAGTGTTGCGCCAATACCAAATACCGCCATCATGATTGGGATCTTAAACGGCTCGACTTGTGTCACTTGGATTAAGGTTTCGGCCAGATAGGTATACACGCAGAAGATACCGCCAAAGCCAATGGCCGCGATGCCGAGCGTCAGCCAGACTTCACGATTTTTAAGGGTTTGTAGCTCTTTTTTGGGACTCGCATCAGCGGGCACGGCTTGATTAGGTGCTAAAAAATACACCATTATCGCGGTAATGGTCGCCAGAATAGCCACTATGCCAATGCCCGAGCGCCAGCCCACAGTTTGCCCCATCCAAGTCGCAAACGGCACACCGATAATCGTCGCCAGCGTAAGGCCAATAATCACCCGCGATACGGCGCGGGCCTTCATTTCTGGCGGCACTAAAGAGGCGGCGAGCAACATAGCCACGCCGAAATAAGCGCCGTGGGGCAAGCCGCTGAGAAAACGAAAAAAGATTAACCAATTCAACGATGGCGCTAACGCACTTAAGCCATTGGCCACCGCCATTAACGCGGCTAAGGCAATCAAGAGTGTTCGCCGTCTGACCCTAACGGCTAGCACCATGATAATTGGCGAACCGACCACAACCCCCAGCGCATAGGCACTAATGGCATAACTCACATGGGCAACCTCTACCCCTAAATCACTCGCGATATAAGGCACTAAGGTCATGGAAGCAAATTCTGTGGTGCCTAAAGCGAATGTTCCGAGTGCTAAGGCAAGTAACACCCATAATGTACTGGCGCCCTTATGCTGATTTTGGACAGATGGATTTTGAACCTGATGTTGAACGGTTTTCAAACGTTTTCTCCGCTATGCTATAAAACGACAACTAGCTGATAACTAAATAATAAAAGATGATAAATAAATTGGAGCCCACTAAGGGGCTCCAATTTCTCAGCCATTTACCTAATGTAAATCTATCTGACTAACTGTTCTTGATAGGTTTGACTGTTCCAGTCGTAGGCGTAAAGCGTGCCTTGCCACTCGTAAAGTGTACGACCATCCTGCTGCACAACCCTAGCATTGCTCGGCAAGCTAGACACACTGTGCGGTGCGCGTGGACGCGGAGTCGCAGCTGTTTTGCCTGTGCCGTTACTAGTTTGCGACACCAGTTGCCCAGTCGTTTGTCCGGCCATATTTACAGGCATACTCGACACCATACGGCCTTCACTCGCAGAATACTGCATACTGGTTGTTACCCGTACAGGTGCAGAAATGGCCACAGGTTCATCGTCGTAGCGCATAGGAATCGACAAACCTATGCCCGAATAGGGCGAGTTCCAGTAATTTCGAGCGTAGGCGTCACGCGATGTATTCCAACCCCAATCATTGTTCCAATGGGTGTTCACACCATAACCGACATTCCAACCCGATCCCCACCCCGTAGCGAGCCCTAAACCCAGTCCTAAACCCCAAGGGTAATAAGGTCGATAATAGGGACGATAATGGCGGTTATCTTTGCGCACATGGCGGTTGTCATAATAATTGTCATGACGATTGTTGTAATGACTGTCGCCACGACTGTGGCTATCACGATGACCGTGGCGTTCGTCTTGATCCGAATAGCCTCTATTTCCGGCCACCGCCACAATCGGCACACTGAGCGCCCCCAAAAGTGAGATCCCCACGGCAAGCGATAAAACCAAGCACTTTAGCGACCGCTTATGCGCGCCATGTGATTGACTTTGAACACACTTTTCTTGAGCAAACCATACAGGAATATTCATATAAACCTCGAAATAAAGGGCGTAAGCGAGATCTATCGCGACTTACTGGTAACCATTTTACGCTTCCTAAGCTTGAAGATCACTGAATTGGTTAACCCTAAAACAGAAAAATGCTATAGTGCGCGCCACACGGATTTTCACCGCAGAGGCTATTTCCACATGAGTTTTAAGGATTTACGCAGCTTTATTGATCACTTAGAAGCCAATGGCGAACTCAAACGCATTAGCTACCCAGTTGATCCTCATTTAGAAATGACAGAGATCGCCGATCGCGTATTACGCGCTCAAGGCCCTGCGCTATTATTTGAAAATCCCAAAAATCATCACATGCCCGTGTTGGTAAACCTGTTCGGTACACCAAAACGTGTGGCCATGGCACTCGGCAAAGACGACCCATTAGCCCTGCGCGAAGTGGGTGAACTGTTAGCCTTTTTAAAAGAACCCGAACCACCTCGGGGTTTTAAAGACGCGATCGCTAAGATCCCTATGTTCAAGCAAGCCTTGAATATGCCGCCAAAGACAGTGCGTAATCCGCCTTGCCAACAAATCATCAAAACCGGCGATGAGGTCGATTTAACTCAATTGCCTATTCAGCATTGCTGGCCGGGCGATGTCGCGCCACTGGTGACCTGGGGCTTAACCATCACCAAAGGCCCGCGCAAGAGTCGTCAGAATTTAGGCATTTATCGCCAACAATTACTGGGTAAAAACAAGCTGATTATGCGCTGGTTATCCCACCGTGGTGGCGCGTTAGATTTTGCTGATTTTAAACAACAATTCCCCGGTGAGCGTTATCCGGTTGTGGTCGCACTCGGCGCCGATCCTGTGACCATTCTAGGTGCCGTCACCCCAGTCCCCGATTCCATGAGCGAATACGCTTTTGCCGGTTTACTGCGCGGTGAACGTACCGAAGTCTGTAAGGCATTAAGCTGCGACTTAGAAGTGCCCGCCACCAGTGAAATCATCCTCGAAGGTTATATCGATCCTGAGGAACTGGCGGAAGAAGGCCCCTACGGCGATCACACGGGTTACTACAACGAAACCGATAAGTTTCCAGTATTTACCGTTACTCACATCACTCACCGTAAAGATGCCATCTACCACAGCACTTACACTGGCCGTCCACCGGATGAACCCGCCATGCTGGGGGTTGCATTAAACGAAGTGTTTGTGCCGATTTTGCGTAAGCAATATCCTGAGATCGTTGATTTTTATCTGCCACCAGAGGGATGTTCGTACCGCATGGCAGTGATCTCAATTCGCAAACAATATCCGGGACATGCCAAACGAGTGATGATGGGCGCTTGGTCTTTCCTGCGCCAATTTATGTACACTAAGTTTATTGTCATAGTGGATGAAGATGTGAACTGCCGTGACTGGCAGGATGTGATCTGGGCGATCACCACCCGCATGGACCCTAAACGCGATACTGTGATGATCGAAAACACCCCGATCGACTACCTCGATTTTGCTTCACCCGTTGCGGGCTTAGGCTCAAAAATGGGACTCGATGCCACCAATAAGTGGGAAGGTGAAACCAACCGCGAATGGGGTACGCCAATCGTGATGGATCCAAAAGTAAAACAAAAGATCGACTCAATCTGGGATGAGTTAGGCATAGACGACAGCCCAACCCTATAATTCAGCTTAAGCCATTACTCAAGTATCGGCTTTAGCCAAGAGAATAGGCCAATAACAGGCCTCTAAAGCGACACCTAGACACATACTGTTGAAGAAAGGTGCAAAGGAAGTTTGATGAAAACCATACGTTGTAAGATAGAGAAAGTTAACCCATTTAACGATGCCGTATATCAAGTATTGTTAAGGCCTGAAACCGCCTTCGATTTCCAAGCGGGGCAATACTTATGTGTTGTCATGGGTGAAAAAGATAAACGCCCCTTCTCTATCGCATCAGCGCCAAACGCCGAGCTGATCGAATTACACATTGGCGCCGCTGTGAGTGAAAGCTACCCAATGCAAGTGGTCGAGCGCCTGAAAGCCTGCGCCCTTGATGGCAGCACTATCGACATCGAAGCCCCAGGCGGCGAAGCCCACCTGCGTCACGAAAGCATTCGCCCTCGCCTGTTAATCGCCGGCGGCACAGGTTTCTCTTACATTAAAAGTATCATTGAACACCAAATCGCCCTCGGCCAACAGGTTGAAACTATGCTGTATTGGGGTTGTCGCACCCAAGATGCCATGTATTTTGAAACCATCGCCCGCCAATGGCACGACGCTCACCCTTGGTTACACTTTGTGCCAGTCATCGAAGAAGCTCCCGCTAATTGGCAAGGCAAAACCGCTAATCTGTTAGCGCAAATCAAACAAGATTTTGTCAGCTTAAATGGCTACGACATCTATATCGCTGGCCGTTTCGACATGGTGGGTGCAGCACGGGAAATTTTCCGTGAGATTGGTGTAGAAGAAGCACATCTCTACGGTGATGCGTTCGCGTTTATCAAATAACGCGATAATTTGTATGCTTGGCTGGCTAACGTTTGCCAGCATAGGCTTAAATAATAAACCCCAGTTTTTACTGGGGTTTTGTTTTATACGTCATGCCGTATCTCACTTTTTGTGGATACACCCACTAAGTAAATTTGCTTATCCAAAGGTTATTTGTTGCTTAAGCAAAAGATTAAAGTCCCTTGCCACCCCTAGCGAAGTTACATGCATTAGTTAGTGGCTTCGTGCTTATTCGAAAATAGCTAACGCTTCCGATGGGGTGTCCCTTCCCCCCGAAAGCTACGCAGACGTCCTGTCTGCGTCACGCTATTTTCTTCAACGCCCTTCAGCAACTTCACAGGGAAGGTGAACTTCTGTGATCTCGGTGTCGACTGTTTATCCCAAAAGAGTTTTGCCTGTCCTATCTTTTTACTTTCGCAGGGAAATTGGCGTAACCTTTAACATAAAATGTATGCCTGTCCGCTCTTTCTTTTTCACAAAAAACCATAGTAATCAGTCACATTGTACCAACAAAAATATGGCTTATCAGTCTTTTCCCATGGGTATCTCATTTTCTTGATAGTCACTAACTTTCACTATTGTGGAATTATCCCATAATGAGTCAATAGCTGACGCAATATGGGATTCAAGTACAAATGAAACAGACTAAGACGCCACACAAACTCGTTAAATGCTTAGCCTTAACGGGATTATTCACCCTATCTGCCTGTGCAAACGACGAACTTGCAGATACTTTACTCACCAATACCCACGTCTATGGCCATGATCAAGCGACTAGTTTAGCCATTAAGGATGGCAAAATTGTCTACATTGGGAATAGCGTTAACGCCATGGATCACGTGAGCAATCAAACCAAAGTCATCGATTTAAAAGGTCATTACTTATTACCTGGTTTTATTGATAACCATAATCATGTGTTTGAAGCCGCGAGTGAAATAGGTAGCGACTGTTTACTGGATGATGAAACTAATCTCAAAGGCTATATCCGCACATTAACCGCCTGTAAAAATCAGTTGGAAACGGGAGAGTGGTTACTCGGATATGGCCATCAACTCAGTGTAGTAATGCAAGAGAGTGGCCCCACTCCTTTGGCAATATTAGACAAAATCTTCCCCGATAATCCTGTCGTTATTATGGAGCAAACATCCCATTCTATGTGGGTCAACTCCCTCGCATTAGCCAAAGCTAAGATAAGCGCTCATACAGCCGATCCGCAAGGCGGCAAGATCCTCAAAGATGAAGAGAGCGGTAAACTTCTCGGTATTTTATTCGATAATGCTGGCGATCTTGTGATGGAACAAGCATGGAAATCACAACCCAATCTACAACAAGCCAATTATCAAGGTTTATTAAATGGTCTGGCAGCTGCTGCCGAGCACGGGATAACGACTATCGGTGATGGACGACTCTATTGGAAACGTGACTGGTTAGAAACATGGCTAGCCGTCGAAAGTCATGATGAATTAACCGCCAGAGTCAGTCTACGCCCTTGGATTTATCCTGCCGATGAACCCCAAGCACAGCTTGATTTCTTTAAAAAAATTCATTCTGATGATAAACAACGTCTGCTGCTCATCAATCAGGTCAAAATCTACAGTGATGGCATCATCATAAACGGTACTGCCAGTACATTAGCCCCCTATGATTGGAGCTACACCCCCGAACTTCCTAGGGGACTCGAGTATGTTCCTGCCAGTAAAATGGCGTGGTGGCTTACTGAACTCAACAAAATTGGATACGGGGCACATATTCATGCCATAGGTGATGCAGGGGTACGCAACACCTTAGATGCTATTGAAACTTTACGATCTCAGGGAGCTACTCGCCCTTATGCCATGACGCATTTAGAAATGGTATCTCCCCAAGATATCAAACGCTTTGCCTCACTAAAAGTCGATGCCGATTTCCAATTGGGTAGCGATTACATTGCTGCGCAAGATCATGAGTGGGCGATCCCTTTTATCGGTAAGCAACGAGCTCATGCTTTATTACCTATTAACCCTATTTTCAAGACTGGCGCGAATGTAACTTTAAGTAGTGACTGGAATGTGAATGATATCAATCCACTCGTTGGTATTGCTAACGCAGTCTATCTGCAAAATGCAGGTATCGCTGATATTCACAGTGCTATTGCAGCCTATACAATAAATCCCGCTAACGCCTTGGGCATAAGTGACATTACTGGTTCTATCGCGCTAGGGAAATCTGCCGATTTTGTTGTATTAGAGCGAGACATTACCCAAGCCACAGCAAAACAAATTGCTGACACTCAAATTTTAATGACGTGGTTAGAGGGGGAGCTAGTGTTCGATCTCAATGATCAATAGCAATCCCGTATCAATCTAATTATTTGCTGAGTTGCTCTTTTATTAACGTCAGCAAAGAAGACCCTAAGGTGCTGGCCTCAAATCCATGATGCCAGCGCATTTCGAGCCGCCGCTTCATAGGCGCAAATTCACTACTCAATTGGACAACTTTTAATCTTCCACTGTCGATTTCTGTCTGCGCTAAAGATAACGGCAAAAAACTATATCCATCCCCTTCGGCAAGTAAGGACTTTAACAAAGCAAGATCGGGGATTTGGCAATAATGGCCACTAAAGCCGACTTCGAGATCATCACTTTCAGTCTGCCCTCCTGCCCAAATATATTCACGATAGGGCGCTAATTGTGCGGGGTCGATTACCTGCTGTGAAGCTAATGTATGCTGTCCAGATATCAACATTACCTCTTGATATTCGCCAAGGCGGCAGTAACCCGATTGAGATTGATGTAATTCAACCGTCTCATGTAACAGTAAAAGGTCGATATCATCAGATAGAAATGCACTGTGTAATGCATCGAAAGTATCCACTTTTAAGACAAAATCCAGCGTTGGAAACTGCATTAAATAGCGCTGAATTGTCGAACGTAAGACTTCTAAAGGAATATAATTTTCAACCCCTAACACTAACCGACCTTTACCAAGCTCGGCATAATGGGTCGCCGATTGAGTAAATTGTTCCCATTGGGCCAAGGCTAAAATAGCCTTAGGTAGTAAATGCTCGCCTCCCGCAGTGAGTGCCACTTGATTTGCACTACGCTCAAATAAATCCACACCTATGTCGACTTCTAGCTCGGCAATCCACTGACTCACTTGCGGCTGACGTTTGCCCAGTGCGCGAGCGGCGGCTGAGACAGAGCCTAGTTGAGTCGTCAATACAAATGCTTTAACTCGTTGAATATTCAAATGTGCTCTACTATTTTATAAACGCGTTGTGCGCTTGACTTTAATACCCGTCAGACGGAATCACAATGTTAACTTACCTATGCAAGACACTTTGTTAAAAATCAGATGTGAAACCCCACGACTTAGATTTAGATTTGGATTTAAATAAAAGATAGGACAGGCAGAATTCTTTTGAGATAAGCAGCTTACTCCGAAATAGCAGGAGTTCACCGTCCCCTGCGAAGTTGTCGAAATACGTAGATAGCTCTTAGTTGTTTGAGTGGGGCCGTGGCGACATCATGGATGATGGCGCAGGCTCGGGGGCACATGGATGTGCCATCTGAGCCGTTAGGCAATTTTTATTGGAGTATGAGACCAGTAACCAATGCATGTAACTTCGCTAGGGGCGTCATGGAGAATCCAAGGGCGAAGGCCTACGGCCGCTTTGAGCGCGAGATAGGGATATCGAGCTGGCTATTTAACATGGACGTTTTTGATAGGACGAGCAATCCTCCTTGGTCGGGTGTGGGGTGAAGCCCCACGACTTTGACTTAGATTTTGATTTAAAAAGTTAAAAGTTAAACTAATTCCTAAAACTCAAACGAAGTTTGAACACCCACAGCCCTGCGGCGAATGAGCAGCCCCTTACACTAGTGGTCTATGTAGATCAAAACGCAGATCTTCACAGATCCCATAATAGGTCGATGGGCCGCCGGCACGTAATACGGGCTCGGCAAGTGCGGTTTGATAAATCCCCTCGGCATTGAGTAAATGCTTGGCGATATGCACGGCCACCACTTCTCCTAACACTAACCAAGTATCGATCTTGTCGCCATTGGCGGCGGTTAACTGGATACATTGGGACAATTTGCATTCGAAGTTTACTGGACTTTCAGCCACTAAATCGGCCTTAACAATGGTGCCTGCTTTAGCCGTGAGTCCGGCAAAGCTAAACTCATCTTGACCGCGTGGCAGCATGGCGGAGGTTTGATTCATCTGCTCAGCTAAGCCACGGGTGGTGAGGTTCCACACAAACTCCCCAGTCTCGACAATATTGGCGACACTGTCTTTCCAGCCTGTGCTGGCAAAGCCGATGATGGGCGGTTTGTAGTTGAAACAATTGAAAAAGCTGTAAGGTGCGAGATTACGTTGCCCCTGAGTATTTCGCGATGAAATCCAGCCGATCGGTCGAGGCCCCACAATCGCATTTAAAGGATCGTGTGCAAGGCCATGGCCTTTGCTCGGTTCGTAAAAATAGCGGTTATCAGCAGTCATACTTCATCCTTTTGTTATTGCCACAACAATACTGGTGCAATTAATACAGCCATCACAGGCACGCTTTTATAGCCACTATCTTACCCAAGTTTCGAGCAGCGACCAAAAGTCTGTAGGGCTACTTAAGTCAGCTCCTTCAACAACATCTGGCTGCAAATTTTAAATCCAACACACTCTTCTGCTAAAGTGATACTTATCAGTGGGCTAAAAAGCCTAATTCTGCTAAATAGCATGTGGCAAATGAAGGAGCGGTGAATGGACGCGATAAAAGGGGGATGGAAGAGGTTGTTGTTGGTCGCAGTGCTGTTAGCGACAGGTTGTGCCAGCGTAGCGCAAATCGATTTCAATGCTCTGTTTGGCACTAGCTCACCGCAAAAACGCGTCGAAAATGCACAGCTTAACGACCAATTTATTCAACAGGCCGAGTTTGTGCACACACAAGTTGAGCCTATTCTCAATAGCCGCTGCGTGGTATGTCATGCCTGTTACGATGCCCCCTGTCAGTTAAAAATGACCTCGAGCGAAGGTATAGAACGCGGGGCGAGTAAGGAAAAGGTCTACCAAGGCACACGCTTAGTCGCTGCCACACCTAATCGCTTATTTGTCGATGCCTTTACCCCAGAAGCTTGGCGTCAACGCGGGTTTTACCCCATGCTAAACGAGCGCGATCAAACCCCAGAAGCTAATACCCAAGCCTCGGTATTAGCCAGAATGCTCACGCTTAAGCAAATGCATCCCCTGCCTGAAGACAAGATTTTAGATAAGCGTTTTGATTTCAGCCTAGACAGAGTTCAGCAATGCGCCAGCCTAGAGGAAATGGACAAATACGAGCAAAGCCAGCCCCTTGCAGGTATGCCTTATGGCTTGCCAGCACTGAATGCGAATGAACATCAAGTGTTGATGCACTGGCTCGAGCAAGGTGCGCCACTGCCGTTTGCACAAGCGCTTACACCTGAATTTATTGCAGAAATAACCCTCTGGGAGAAGTTTTTAAACGGCGACAGTTTAAAAAGCCAATTAAGTGCACGCTACATCTACGAGCATTTGTTTGCCTTCCATTTATATTTTGAGTCTTTGAATCAGCCGAACACCCAGCCTTTATTCTTCGAGTTAGTGCGTTCTCGGACGCCGCCGGGGCAAGCGCTGGATATTATCGCCTCCCGTCGTCCCTTCGACGATCCTAAGGTGGAGCGAGTCTATTACCGCTTTCGGCCTTATCGGGCAACCATAGTCGATAAAACCCACATCCCCTACGCTTTGAATACCGGCTTGCTCAATAACTGGCAACAATGGTTTATCGATGCGGATTACTCAGTCACTCAACTGCCGAGCTACCAGCCGAGCGTTGCGGCTAATCCCTTTGAAGCTTTTATTCAAATTCCTGCCAGTGCGCGCTATCGATTTATGCTGACCCGCGCCCAAGATACCATTATGGGCTTTATCAAAGGCCCAGTGTGCCGTGGTCAGGTGGCGCTCAATGTCATTAACGACAGATTCTGGGTGTACTTTGTGACTCCAGATTATATGGACGACACTGACTTTAGCGCCTTTTACCATTCCCAACTTGAAAATCTACGTATGCCTGCAGAGGAAGAAAGCACTGCATTAGCAGTAACTTGGGTGAAATATGCCGCCAAGCAAGGCAAATATATGCGGGCGCGTAATCAGTTCTTGAACGAGAAATTCAAAAACGGCCAGCACCTCACCATAGACGGGCTCTGGGATGGCGACGACACCAATGATAATGCCAGCCTGACAGTGCTGCGCCACTTCGACAATGCCACTGTGGTCAAAGGCTTAGTCGGCGAACCGCCCAAAACGGCTTGGATTATCGATTATGCCTTACTGGAGCGTATCCACTATTTATTGGTCGCGGGTTTCGATGTTTATGGTAACTACGGCCATCAGCTATTAACTCGCTTATACATGGATTTTTTACGCATGGAGGGGGAATCGAACTTCCTGACCCTGTTGCCACAGGAGGAAAGGCGCAAACAGTTGAGTGATTGGTATCAAGGGGCTGGTACTCAGCTCACGGCCTTTATCGCAGGGGATATCAACACCTTTCATCAGCCTACGGGCGTACTCTACTTTAGTGACGATCTAAAGGGCGAGCTGTATCAAAAACTCGGACAGAAGGTTGCTAAGGTTCAACCCAATCGATATCACATAGAAAACAGTAGCTTGCAAATACATAGCAAAGCACTTTTACACACATTAGATCGATTAAAAGGCACACAAGCGACCCTGTTACCTGAACTAACCATGATCATGGTGGAACCTGAAAAAGCGGGTAAAACTGAGATATTTACCTTAGTTCGCAATAGCGCTCATCGGAATATTTCGAGCCTGTTTAATGAGGCGAGTAACCGCGAACCCGCTAAAGATGACGTCACTTTAGTGCATGGCTTATTGGGCAGTTATCCTGAGGCATTTTGGCGAGTGAAAGAACAGGACTTGCCTAACGTCGTAGCGACAATAGAGAAAATGCAAACTGAAAAAGACTATGAAGCACTGTTAGATATGGTGGGTGTACGCCGTACTGATCCGAAGTTTTGGGCCTTTAGTGACGAACTCAATCAGATCTTTTTCGACAATCACCCGATAGAAAGTGGGTGGCTGGATTACAACCGACTGCAAAATCGTTAATAAAAAGGGGAACGCTAGTGTCCCCCTTCCTTTCAAATCAACGCAGTAAACTTACCAGATCTTAACGCGATCTTCTGGAGCCAAATACAGCTTGTCGCCAGGCTTAACATCGAATGCAGTATACCAAGCATCTAAGTTACGCACGGTCAGCGCGCGGTACATGCCGGGGGCATGTCCATCGGTTGCCACCCGAGCACGCAGGGCTTCGTCACGCATCTTAGTGGCCCAGGTTTGCGCAAAGCCGATAAAGAAGCGTTGATCACCCGTAAAGCCTCCAATCACAGGCGCATCTTTGCCTTTAAGCGAGGCATGGTAAGCATCATAAGCGGCGGCTAAACCTGCTACGTCGGCAATGTTTTCACCTAAGGTCAACTTGCCATTGACGTGTAAATCAGGGAAAGGCGCATAAGCATCAAACTGCTGCGCTAACGCATCGCCTTGCTTATCAAATTGAGCAAAGTCAGCGGGCGTCCACCAGTTACGCATAGCGCCAGTCGAGTCAAAAGCCGCACCATTGTTATCAAAACTATGGCTGATTTCATGACCAATCACAGCGCCAATCGCGCCATAGTTGTAAGCGGCATCGGCCTTAGCATCGAAGAATGGCGGTTGCAAAATACCCGCAGGGAAGTTAAGCGCATTCTGCACCGGCAAGTTCACCGCATTCACCACTTGCGGCGTCATCCACCACTCGCCTTTATCCATTGGTTTGCCAATCTTGGCTAACTGGTGGCTGTACTCTACTTTTTCGCCATTGATGGCATTAGCGTAGGCATTGGTCGCAGTCACTGCATAGCTGTCGTAATTGCGCCATTTATCGGGATAACCCACGCCCACCGCCATAGTAGCCACTTTTGCTAGGGCTTCTTTCTTGGTTGAAGGGTCCATCCAATCGAGTTTTTCCACTCGCTGACCGAAGGCGGTCACTATGTTATCCACCATAGCGCTGACTTCTGCTTTGGCTGAAGCGGGGAAATATTGCTCGGCATAGGCATGGCCTACGGCATCACCTAAATATTGGTCGAGTGCCGCTAAGGCACGTTTATCGCGACTGCGCTGCTCTGGCGTGCCAGAAAGCTTAGTGCCATTAAAGGCAAACGAAGCGTTGTCGATTGCCGATGGCAACACATCAGCATGGCTGTTGATATGGTGGAACACGAGCCAATCTTTCCATGCTTCTAAAGGCTCAGAGGCCACAAGCGCAGAAAGTCCCGTAATCGCCGTTGCATGGTAGGCCGCAAATTTAGGCTGATTGCCCAGTTGCGCCGCCGCTAGAAAGGCAGTCCAATCGATGCCCGATGCTTTGGCATCAAAGTCAGCACGGCTCCATACACCCGAAGACTGAGTAAAATCTTCGCTTGCTTCACGGCTGGCGTGGGCTGCGGCAATCTTGTTTTCAAGGGCAAAAATACGATCGGCACGGACAGCGGCATCGCTCACACCCGCATCTTTGAGCAAGGTTTCAATGTAAGCGCGGTAAGCGGTGCGAATGTCGACCATTTTAGGATCGGCAGACAGGTAATATTCACGCTCAGGTAAGCCTAAACCGCCCTGTAAAAAGTAAGGTAAGACTTCGCCCGGCGTTGCTAAACCTTGGGTGACGAAGATCCCAAATAGGTTTTCGGTATAAAAGTCAGTCGCGTTGAGAGGGTCAACATCAGCGCGCAGGTTTTCACCTAATGCTGCGGATAAATCTTGCTTGCTCGCAATGGCCTCATAACGGGCGATATCCTCCTCGGCAGGTTTCATTCCTGCGGCATCAATGGCGGCAGTATCTGTGTAAGCCTTGTAGAAATCGGCGATACGCGCTTCGTCGCTTCCCGCCGTATGCTGCGCTTTTACCAGTTCGGCAATCAAACTGGTTTTATGCTTTTCGGTTGCTTCAAAGGCAACAAGGAAAGCGCCAGTGCTGGAGCGATCGGCGGGGATCATCGTCGTTTTCATCCATTCGCCATTGGCGTAGGTATAAAAATCATCCCCTGGTTTTACCGTTGGCGTCATAGCCGCGACATTAATGCCAATCGGCATTTGAGCCGCAATGTCTTGACTTTTTGGTGCGTTTTCGCTGGTTTTTACGGTGTTTTCTGTGGTGTTATCACTGCAAGCAGTGAGCCCAGCCAGTACTGAAGTTGACAGTAACAGCACGGGAATTAGACGGTCCGACATGAATGACTCCTCTCTTTTTTATTATTGTATTTATAGTGTGATTGCTAAGTTTGGCAGTGTAACTGGCACTGAATGAAGAAGTAAAACAAAGCCAATTTTTATGATAGAAAGTTAATGCAAACAATTTGAGCCAGACGCTTAAACACGCAGCTTAGCATCATCACGACCGCGCTCAACTGCAGGCACAAAAAAGCCGACGCTATGTCGGCTTAATCAAGTTTGGCTAACGACTACTTTATAATTTGATCTGAGTGTACTGAGTCCACGCAAGTACTTGTCCCATCTGAGGAATGATCCATACTGCCGTGTGCTCATTTTGATAAACACGATAATAAAATAAATCTTCATCACGGATATCATGCTTACGAATTTCACGGTAGAACTGCATAGCAGAATGGCTGACTTCATCCGGTTTTGTCAGTTCTTTTTGTAACACTTTAACGTGAAAAACATCGACTTTAAGGTCATCAATTGTGGTCTGGTACTGCTCAAACTCACCGCGGATAGTGTATTTAATCGGTGTCGTTAAACAATCTTGATCTGTAATACAGGAGGTCGAATAAAACTTACCCTTATTTTGCCCTTCATAGACCAGAGACATACTGAGATCGTTACGAACTAAGAGTTCGCCCGCGACGGGAAAATAAATATCCGCATGGTAATTATGCTCAAGTAACTCACCCATTCCTTTATCATCCGCAGGGAGGACAATACGGTTATAGCGAATGCGCTGCTCCATTATTTGGCTCAGCGGAATGAACTCCGCCATATTTAATCCTGCGGGTTTTGCATCTATCGCCGTGATATTGATGATGCCGTGACCACTGCAGGCATCGGCGTCCAGCTCAGGGCAAATCGCCATCGAATAATTTTTGCCATCAGTTGAGGTAAATGCACTGAAGTAATTAAGGTTATTGATGTGATTTCCCTCTGGCGCTAAATGTTTTTGCCACCATGAAGGATGTAAACGATCCTCATCACCAATATAGAAGGTTCGCGCCGTCCCCAGCGTGCCACCAATATTGAGGCTGATATATTTATCGGCATGCCATTTAGCCACCTGTTTAACCACCGCATGATGGTCGCTCACATACCAAACGATTGACAAGATAGCGCACAAGAGGGCAATACCTGCAACTTTAGTCCAAACCGACACCCCCACTAAGGCATCACGAATTGCATTCGCATCATTGATCGCCAACATCTTTACATGGGATTGTTCAGAGATATGCAATTGATAACCGCGGCGTGCCACGGTTTTAAGCTGCACTTCGGTATAGGGTTCGAGCTTTTTACGTAAGGTACTGATGCATTGCGTTAAAGAGGTAGGAGCAACCACCCTTTCAGGCCAGCCGACCTGCAGCAATTCTTCCTTAGTAAAAATGGCATTCGTGGATGATAACAGCAGCACTAATAAGGCCGTTTCGGAAAACGTCAGGCTGATGGTTGTCCCATTCACATGATCGACTAATTCCTTAGCCTGTTCATCTAACATTAAATAAGATGTGATTTTATGCATGTTAAACGCCTGAAAGATCAGCCAATACTGATAAAGTTTGATTACACTAACAACATGCAATCATCATGTGACATTGTTTCTTTCCAAGAAAACGATGATATGCAATCACCAAGTCAAGATGGTTAATTTTACCTTTTAACAACATATAAGAGTGTGACTCTATACTCAGTTTAGTCATTGTTTAATAAGTACAAAGTTAGACTAATACAGAGGTCGCTAAACTAGATTTCTTGGTATTTAAAGATCCAAGAACAACACAAAAGTAATACACCAATCCAGCCACCCAGCAAACCATACATTAAGGGTAAGCCAAGCCCAGTTTGAGCAAGCAGAGTGAGACTACTTTTAGCCGCGAGTGTATCCGAGGGAGTCGCGAGTAAATTTAAAGCACGGAACAGATCAGTGGGGTTCAACAAAATCAGTAGATTGAATACAGTACGATTAAACATCTCACTCATTCCAACCACAGCACTGAGTAAAATCAGATCATAAACCAGCACAAGCACAAACCATAAAATGAGTAATATCCCCAGTGCCTTAGCTTTTTCTCGCACACACAAGCTAACCCAATAACCCAAGAGCACGAACACTAATGACAGTAAAATACTGCTCATAATCAAATGGGTAAACCCGATCGCTATGGATAACTGGGCCTGAGTATCGCCCAGTGATATCAGTATTAATCCTGTTAAACCAAAGCCCAAAATGCAGGCAATGGTCATCACGCAGGCATGGCCTAAAAACTTGCCGCACACCAGATGCCAACGTGCTAATGGATAGGTCAGCAGTAACAACAGAGTGCCGGATTCTTTTTCACCAACAAAGCTGTCATAACTCAATAAAATCGCACCTAAAGGGAGCATAAATACCGATAAAGTGACTAACCCAGAAAGGATCTGGGCAGGCTCAAATACCACTAAGTTGCCGGACACCGCGCTGCCCATAAAACTCACACACAGAGATAGCAGCAACAAGATTCCCGCCATCATCCATAACCAACGATTACGCAAATTATCCTTAAACTCTTTGGCGGCTATGGTGCTCACTATGCTCAGAGCACTTAAACGATGGTGCAAAACCTCGGAACGGTTCATAGGACTGATTCCAAATTAATCGCCTGATTTATATCTGTTATGTTAATAGTCTTTGTGGGCATTGTTGGCGACTGAAGGGGGCAAAGACTTTCCATGTAATGATGAAACACACTCTGCAAACTAGGAGGTTCAATAGAAAAATCCCCAGCGAGCACTTTTTGTAATAAGTGATTTAACACGGCTGACTTTTGCTCCTGTGGCACGGCTAGTGTGAGTCCCTGCCCCGCATTTGCCTTAACACATGCCGCTAAAATAGGATCCGCTAACAATGCTTGCCTTTGAGTATTAGATAGAAAATGCAACAAGATATGATTTGGCAACTGAGTCGCCGCCCTCAGGGAGGTTAAGCTTCCCGAAGCCAACATTCGCCCTCGACCTAAGATCAAAGCGCGATCCATCTGATCTTGTACTAATCCCAACTCATGGGTACTGATAATAATGGCGCAGCCCTGCGACCTGAGCTGAGCGATTTTTTGATACAGGAAAGCCGATGCCAAGGGATCTAAGCCAACTGTCGGTTCATCGAGTAACAGTACCTTAGGCTCAGCCAATATCGCCTGCGCGAGCCCAAGACGTTGCCGCATCCCCTTAGAAAAAGTACTCAAACGCTTATCTTTAGCGGCCTCTAAACCAAATTCAGCAAGTAATACATGTACTTTAGGCAAGGAAACGCCCTTAAGCTTAGCGAAATATCGCAACAGCTCATTGGCGGTCATATTGTCATAAAAACTCACATTTTCAGGTAAATAGCCTAAGGACAAACTCTGTCTGGCATTCATAGTTCCGACACTATGACCTTGAACTTGGAGCAGGCCACTTGTGGGGGTAAGTAATCCCAAAATAAGCTTGAGTAACGTAGATTTACCCGCACCATTATGCCCAAGGAGTGCGATCACTTGACCCGCTAACACCTCAAAACTCACATCATCCAGTGCCTTAAACTTGCCATAGCATTTACTGATATTTGTCGCTTTAACAACCACATCAGCATTCACTACAGGCTTATTCGCTGAGCAGGTCATAGTTTGATGATTCATCGCGAACCTCCATCAATCAGTACGTGCGCGCCACTTTGCATTAGTGGAAAACTATCACTTATACCGCTCGTCACTTGGGGCTTAAATTGGCGTTCCACCCAGCGCAGTAACAACACAACGGGGCTTTCCATCAACAGTTTGGCTTCAGGATAAAGCCAAAACAGTTTATCTAAACTGTCATTCGGCCTATGGACAATATCCCCTAATCCATCGCCATTCAGATCCCAACCTTGATATTCCGACCAGTAATTCCCCTGCCCCTGATAACTCCATTCAAGTTGAGTTTCTCCGACATATTTAACTTGGGTTTGATTGGCCATAATACGATTATGCCAAAGGCGATTTTCCTCTCCGCCCATGGCCATACTGATCCCGGTATCGCTGTGGCTAAACTCGTTATCTTGAATACGGTTATGTTGAGCGGCGTAAATAAAAATACCTTTCCCTTCATTGCCAAGCTCCACAGTGCCCTTAGGGTTATGAATTTGACTCGCAACATTGGCTTGCACATGGGATGCCTCAGTAATGTTGAGCAAAATGCCAAAGTCCCGCGCCTGAGTCACACGGTTGTGGTGCAGGTAAATATGGGTTGAATTCATTAGGGCATAACCGCCATCGACGGCAATCGCTTGGTTTTGCCACGCTTCGTCGGCTTGGGTATACATGTAGTGAATACCATATTGCAGCTTAGTGAATTGATTTTCATAAATGCGACTGTGGGTAACGGACTCTAAATACACACCATCACGGACAAAAATCAGCTGATTTCGGTCAATTTGTGGCGAATTAACATGCTTAAGATAAATGCCATCACCCCGATCAAGCACATGAATGGCACCGTTGCCACTAATACTATTGTCCGTGATGATGGGCGAGTTTAGCTGTTCACCATAAACACCAAAACCATCACCCACCAAGCGGTTTCCCTTAATCAGCACATGATCCGCCCCTTTTTTGAGTAAAATGGCGGCATCACGGTAATACAGATCCCGTCCCCAGTGGCGGATATTGAGCCCCTCAATACTCACCTGAGGCGCCTCAATGACCAACGCACTGCCTTGGCGCAGTGCATCTAATGTCGCGCCTATTTCCCCCTTTAGCGAAATGGATTGCGTCACCTTAAAGGAGCCTTCATACACCCCAGTGGCTAGCACTAAGGTGTCACCTGCTTGGGCTTTGTTAAGGGCAAGGGTGAGTGAATCTGTATCTGTTACCCGAATGAGTGCAGCCCAAGTACCGAAAGAGGCAAAGCACAGCAGCCAGATAAGGACGAGACGCAGCTTCATCATCACAACCTTATTTATCACCCGCGAGCAGTTCTAGGGTGATGTCATCAAATCTCAGCACTCGGCCACCGTATTCCTTAGCAAAGGCTTCGGCGGCAGCTTTGGTACTAAAAGGGGCAACGGCAGGTCCCATCACAGCTTTCTTAGTCGTACCGTAAACATAGAAGGCACTTTGAGCATCAATAAAGGCGCCATCGTCAGGCTGATCCCAATCGGTCGTGCCCGCGTCATGCACCATCATGTAATCAATTTGTCTTTTGTTTTCAGGCTGCAATGCAAAGTTGAACATATCGCGGCTAGAACAAAACTTAGGTACCGATTTCTCAGCCTTGAGGTGCACTTGCCCTTTAGGTCCGGGATATTTAGTGATCACCATGCCGCATAAATGACAACGGTCATGCTCGTGGATCATCTCGGCTTTATGAACATGGTCTGTGGCCTCGCTTTTATTACAGCCAAATAGCAAGGGCACTAACAGCAACAATGCATAGTATTTCTTCATCCTATTTATCCTTTTATTAAAATATCAACGCCTCGCCAGATTCCTTGCAGGGACAGATCTTTACGGCGAGGGTTGATAGAACGGGTTTCATCTTTCATTCATTTTGCTTTGTGCTTTTGCAATCGCATTATTGATTGCTTCACGGTTGATACTGTCCCCATTGTGTTTGAGCAAAAGCTGCCAATGGTCAATGGCCTCTTGGTTACGAGCATGCAAGTAAGCATCTGCCGCGAGTAACATATGGGTTTGAGGCTCAAAGGGAGAAAGTGCTAATGCTTTGGCAATCACCCCTTGGGTTTCAAGTGTCATTTGCCGAAGCTCACGGTAATAAAGCGCGTTAGCTTTTGCCCCTAACACTTCGGCATCATCTCCCCCTATTTCGAGTAATTTATCTAAGGTCAGCACCGCATCTGAGTACAAACCTCCCGCATTGTAAGCCTGAGCTAATGACATAAGTGCCAAGGTGTTTTGCGGCTCACTCTGAGCCCAACGACTGGCTTTGGTGATCTCGGCCGCGACTAAATAATCAATATTTTCATCAAGCCGACCTTGATCCCAATCCCTAAAACGGCCTGTTTGACTGTAGATAGCAAGGGTCAGCAGCACTAGAACGATTCCCATCGCAAAGGGCACTTTGCTCGACATGTTTGGCAACTGTGCGATTCCCATGACTAGGTTTAGACGCATGTGCTGCCAATAAATGTAAGCAACAAACAACAGTAAACTGATGCCAATGCCTAGTCCTAAGCTCACCATTCCAGTCTCCATTTCACTCTCCAAACAACTCGTTTTAGGAGCCAGATTAACCGTGTGCAGGCATCATCTTTTTATTTTTCATCTCTTTCATTTCGCTGGGTTTCTCAATATTTTTCAGTTCAATTTCAAAGATAAGTGCTGACTCTGGAGGGATAATACCTACGGCTTCAGTGCCATAGGCAAGGCTTGCAGGTACCACAAAACGGTATTTAGACCCCACAGGCATCAACTTTAATCCCTCTTCCCAAGCGGGGATCACCGACATTAATGCAAACCGAGTGGGCTCTTTACGTCCAACCGTATTTTCAAACTCAGTCCCATCGATAAGAGTGCCAACATATTCCACTGTGACCACATCTTCTGGATTGGGTTTATGACCTTTACCTTGGGTTAAGACTTCGTATTGAAGACCAGAGGCGGTAACTTTAACGCCAGACTTTTTTTGATTTTCAGCAAGATATGCCGCACTTGCCTTTTTAGTTTCTGCCATTTGTTTTTCAGCAACGACAGTTCTTGCGGCATTGAGTTGTTCTGCTCTTTGGTTCAGGTAGGTCAGCACTTCTTCGTCGGTTAATTGCTGTTTATCTTTAAGCGCATCCACAAAACCTTGCACGACTAAGTCGACATTCACCTCTGAACCCAATTCAACTTGGTTGTAGACTTGACCAGAAATGTAATTACCAATAGAAGCACCAATGCTGTAAGAGGTTTTATCTGCATCGGTTTTCAGACTTGTGCCGGCAAAACTGGCTACCGAAACAAATAATGCGGCGCAGGTCGCCACTGTGATGCTTTTGGGGATAAAAGAAGTTGGCATACGTGTTTTCATTTTATGTTCTCTACAATGTTAACCCTGTGGGTTTCGCCTTTTGGCCCTGCAAACCAAACCGATAAAACATCGGTCCTGTGTGTTACTAAGGTTTTTCTGTTACTCGACCCGACATACGCCAGCCATAAATACCATCGGCCATATGACGCACACCTGTGTAACCTAGCTTCATGGTTTCTCTCGCCGCCATATTGCTGCTGGTGCAAAGGCGGTTAGCGCAGTAAAACACCATGACTGCATCTTTATTCTTTGGAAGTAACTCTCTCCAATTCTGAACATTGAAAAAAACTGCTCCGGGGATAAAACCTTCTGCCCATATCTCCAGTGTATTTACGTCGAAAAAATAAACGCCTTGCTTGCCGACTAAGGTTTCCGCTTCCATCATCGAAATGGGATTTAATTGGATTTCGTTATAGGGCACTTCAGACATTTCTGAGCCACCACCGGCGATGACTGGCATAGCAGTCACGCCTAAGGCCAACACCATCAATATTCGGCTTACACTTTGACGAAGCATGTTATGCATAATTAGGCTCTCATATTCCCCGACACCCAAAGGTGTCGGGGATAACTAGGACTCAAGTTAAATTATATTTTCTTCGCACTCAGCGCATTACCATCAATAATGGCTTGGGCTTGGGTCACATAGGTCAAGGCGGCATCTAAGCGTTTTTGTGAGTAACGCGCACCATGAACACCCCATGAACCATCGGCTTTAATAAGCTTGAGGACATCTTGAGCTTTATCGGTCAACAACAGCACTTGCGTCTTATCTTCTACCGATAACTTCGCCATATTGGGCGACTTATCGATGCTAATAAGGGCTTTTTCTACTTTGGCGTAGGTTTCTTTCACTGGTTTTTGCCACTTCTGAACTTTGCCGTAGATTTGCTGTTGATCTTTAAAGTGCAGACCCTCACCCAACTTAGATTGGAATTGGCTATGGCAGCCTTTGTTATCAACTACATCGTGATCAGAAGCGGAAGTACGAGCACAGGTCCACATGAGATCGAGGTAGTTATGGCCATTTTCGTCCTTCGCCACAGTCCAGCCCTTAGTGGATGAGTCGCGAGACTTACCTTCAGGTGGGTTAAGCGTCTTACGCAATGGATCGACATCGATTTTCCACATGTGCGACTTACGAACGTTGTCGAAACCGGCCATATCAGGGAACTGGATCGCGGTGAAGTTTTCACAACTACCCATGTTTGGCATATGACAGCTTTGACAAGTTTGTTTACTGTGGGTCTTGGTATTACTCGCAATTTCAGCCTGTGCCGTATGGCAATCGGTACATTCTTTGATGAGTTTTGGTTTAGTAATACCCGATTTCCAATCACCATCAGTCACTTCGTGTGGATCATGACAGGTAGAACAACGCATACCCTTATCGTAGTGAGACGAGGCAAACATTTGCGAACCTTCTGTACCACAAGATGGGCACGAAGATTTCATCTTCACGTTAAAGGCATATTCCAGTTTTTCTTTACCCTGTGGGGTTTGCGCAAGTTCTTCTACGAAGTTAAAACGCTGGTGACAACGCTCACAGTTAGAAGGCATACCACCACCGATACCGCCGTCTAAATGACCACCTGCGCCATGACACTCTTCACAGGTAATACCGAGTGACACTGTATGTTTTTGGAGCTCTTTAGGATTACCAAGGGCTGCAAAAAACTCATCTTTAGTTTTAAAATCAAACTTAAAGGTGTGGCACATTTCACAATAGGAACTCGCAGGTTGGAATAAGAATTCCTTCTCGTATTTAGCACCATAGGAGCTCATACCCCATTGGTGTGAACCACTCGCGCCAAAATCTTCCATTTTAGTTGGAAATTCAGGAATAACTTTCTGAATTTTCTTTGCCATTTCAGGGGTTAACCATTCAGCCCAACCACGGGAGAATTGGTTACCACCGGCGACCATAGTGCCAGTACCATCTTTGAGTAAACCGTCTTTCACATGGAAAGTACCGCGTACTAAGTAGCTGTCGATAAAGCCGTATTTGGTTCTTGGTGTTCCCACAGTCGCATAAATTGCATCAGGGGTAATGCCGTCTGGCAGGATAGAAGTATCCTTAGTGCCATACATGGTTTTGTTTAAATCGTTATCGACTTCGGGATGACTCCCCGGAAAGCGTAAGGTTTTTGAATGGCGTGAACGTTTCCACTTTTCATATTGTGGACCGTGGCACTCACCACATTTTTCAGGACCAACAAACTTATTTGGGAAATCCAAAATCGACTTGGCACCGAGGCGATATTGCAATGCCATAGGGCGATTGCCCTCTTGATGTTGGCTATATTTTTGGCTATCACCACCGTGTAAGTATTCTTCACCACGGTCACTGACCTTATAGGTTCCTTTTAAACGACCTTGCTCGGCATATTTAAATACCGGATGATTTTCAAAAAGAAAATCAAACAACTCTTTTTCCTGAACAATATAATCCTGCAGTGTTCTTACACCACGGGATTCTAGTGTTAGATCGGGATTAGCCATAATTCCCTGAGCTTCCGCACTCTGTTGTTTATTACCATAGCCAGGCTTTACCTCGCCCGGTTTAGCATCGGATGCTATTCCGGCCACACTGACGATAGTACCTAAACAAAACAGCACGCTGAGTGCTATTTTGGATTTCCATCGTTTCATCATTCACTCCTAATTATCATTAGTTTTATATTTTCCACTGAACCTAATTGCTCACTGAACGACACAAACAATTGACCAGTTACAGCATGGTGGAGGCAAAAAACCATTAAAAATCAGAGCTAGAGCACACTAAATTCCCGCTGATAAATCAAGATGAATAAAATCAACTAAAACAAATAAAATACAATAACTTACAAAATTAATGTCATTTGTTTTTTAGAAGTTAAAAAGCACATTTCAGTTATAAAGAAAACTAAAAATTCATTTTACTTTTCAAAAAACATCAAGCGTAAAAAGGAATGATTTAATAACGGATAAGATCACATTATTAAATACAAAACTCGACTAATCTTAAAATCAACAGTGATTAAAGCTTGTGATTAAACTGACTTTTCCCAATAATGTCTTATATGTAAATTTAAAATCACAAGAAAATAACTCAAAGTTCTGAGCGAACTTAATAAAAATCAGCATGTAAAAATCACACGGGTAAAATAGCCAACTGTAAACACTATATTACCGCGACCACATTATTCTAAGGCATAATAAATGACAACTATGCTTCCAGAAATTGGACATATATTACTGATCATCAGTAGCGTATTGGCATTATTTTCTGCAGCACTACCTTTAATCGGTATTAAGCAGAATAATGCCTATCTGGTAGGATTAAGCCCGACACTCTTTAGAGCTATATTTACCTCGGTATTTGTTTCACTTCTTTGCTTAATTTATGGCTTTGTCACTGATGATTTTTCTGTTGCTTATGTCGCAAACCACTCGAATAGCCAATTAGCATTGGGTTACAAAGTGGCCGCCGTTTGGGGCAGCCACGAAGGGTCAATGCTGTTTTGGATATTTGCGATTGCCCTTTGGGGCGCGATCATTAGTTATCGCATAAAGATGGCGGATTGCACTCAGGATAAGGCCAGCGATAAATACCAAGACGCCCTGTATTTTGCGAGGCTGTTGGCCATTTTGGCGTTAGTGATCCTAGGTTTTAACCTATTTTTACTCTTTACCTCTAATCCCTTTGCCCGTTTATTACCTAACATTCCGATTGAAGGGCGAGATCTTAACCCTATTTTGCAAGACATAGGACTCATACTGCATCCACCCATGCTCTTTCTTGGTTATGTTGGCCTCACTGTTTGCTTTGCCGCAGCGTTAGCATCACTGCTCGGTGGTGGCTTTAATACCCGTCAAATTAACTATTTACGACCTTGGGTATTATTAGCCTGGGTGTTTCTAACGGGCGGCAATGCCTTTGGATCTTGGTGGGCCTATAACGAACTGGGTTGGGGTGGCTGGTGGTTTTGGGATCCGGTAGAAAACGCCTCCTTTATTCCTTGGCTTGTGGCAACAGCATTAGTGCATTCCCTCATTCTCACTCAACATACTCATGGCTTTAAACTCACGACTTTACTGCTGTGCTTATTGGCATTTTCACTCAGTTTACTCGGCAGCTTTTTGGTGCGCTCCGGCATAGTGCAATCGGTACATGCCTTTGCCGCCGATCCGACCCGTGGCATGTCAATCCTCTGCTTATTAGTGATTTTTGTTGGGGCTGCGTTACTCATTTTTGCACTCAAAGCCCACCATTTAAAACAGGATGTGACTTTCGCGCTTTTCAGTAAGGAAACGCTGTTACTGCTCGGGATCGTTATCTTAGTCGTAGCAGGGTTTTCCGTATTACTCGGTACATTTTACCCTTTGATCTATGAGCTACTCGATTTAGGTACACTTTCAGTGGGGGCCCCTTATTTCAACGCTATATTTGTCCCCCTCACTTTCTTGCTTGTCCTGTTAATGGGCATTGCGCCCTTAGTGCAATGGCAAATAGCGCAATGGCAAAATGCCTCAAAGACTCGTATCGCTTCCTTGCTCATTCCTAGCCTAGTGATATTAGCCGTCGCTGGCTGGGTAAGCTTACAGGCCGCCTCGGGCAATAGCTTATTTTTACTCCTTGGCACTGCCGCAGCACTTTGGTTGCTGGTGTGTTTATTGCTCACGATATTGGTAGCCTCGGGATTGGGTAGACGAGTATATGCCCGTCAATTAACTCAAAACCGCAATGAGCACGGCTTAAATCCTCCCGTTAAATCATCAAAACAAGGGTTTATAGCCATGCTATTCGCCCACTTTGGGGTGGCTATCACTATTATTGGTGCAACATCCGTCTCTTTTTTTGAACAGGAAGCCCTACTGCGAATGGGGCCTGGTCAAGGTAAGCCTTTGGCGAGTTATATCTTAGTGTATGAAAGCACTGAGAATGTTGAAACCAACAGCTTTACCGCCATTCAGGCCAATATCTGTATCCGCGATGCCGCGAATGATGAAGTGATCCTCGGTTACGTTAGGCCGCAACGCCAAACCTTTAAAAGCAATGGGATGGAAATGTCCCACGCGGGTATCGATCATGGATTATGGCGGGATATTTATGTGTCTATGGGGCTGCAATTAAGTGACAGCGAATACCTTATCCGCATCAGCTATAAACCCCTTGCGAGTTGGATCTGGCTTGGTGCGCTATTAATGATGCTAGGTGGGGCGATTGCCGCTTGGCCTACTCGCCATTTTAGCTACCAAGCTGATTTAACAACCTTAGTTAACCTATCCCATCACAAACCACAGGAGACACTTGCCTAATGAATCCAATATTGCGCTTTTTAGTCTTACTGCTCCCTATCACCTTATGTGGGATAGGGATCCCATGCTTATCCGTCGCGCAAGCTCAGCCCATATCAAGCCTTTCCTACCAGCAACAGGCAATAGATATCAGTAAAGTGCTGCGTTGCCCTATGGCGACGAATCAGAGCCTATTTGAATCACAGGCGCCAATCGCCCACGAGCTCAAAGCACAAATATTCTCGATGCTGGAACAGGGGCAAAGCCAAGATGAGATTATCGATTTTATGGTGCAACGCTATGGTCAAAAAATCCGTTATCAACCTGAATTTAAAGCCTCCACCTTCGCACTTTGGTTTGGGCCACTGCAGTTATTAGTGCTTGGTGTTGGGTTGTGTCTCGCATTGGTAACCCGTAGAAAAACACAAACGACTATTTAAAAGTAAAGGATAACCAGATGAAATTACACTATTTTCCCTTTGTTCTACTCGTGTGTTTGGGTCTGTTTTCTAATAGCAGCTCAGCCCACTCACTAGACAATAAACTCTACAGTACGGGAGAGCCCCTCCCTAAGCCCCTTGTGATGACTGGTTTTATAGAAATGCAGCACGCACGCGGCGTACCAGAAGTTCCCTTTATTGATGAATCAGGACAAACCCAAACCCTAAAACAGCACCAAGGAAAATTGGTTTTAGTTAATCTTTGGGCAACCTGGTGCGCCCCCTGTTTAAGGGAAATTCCAGAACTCCAAAAACTTAAGCAGCAGTATCAAGGGAAGAATATCGCCATCATTCCAATCTCTATCGATGAAGAATCTAAAGATGTACGCCCTTTTCTTAACCAACATGGCTTTAGCGGCTACGCCACTTGGCTTGACCCAGAGCAAAACATAGAACAAATTATTCCCGCGAATGTCGTACCCGCCAGTTATATTTTTGATGCTAAAGGTAATCTTGTCGGTTTTGTGCGGGGATATCTCGATTGGGCTGATAAAGACGTTGGCCCTTATCTTGATCAACTGATTGCAAAATACGGCCAATAATCACCAAGTAACACAGACTCACAATATATTTCTCCATTCGGTCATCCGCCAAAATTTACCGAAACCCGCTGCCGCCTATTTGGCTGCGGGTATTTTTATCTCTACCCCATCTTTGTATTCTGCGACGCATTTCTTTAAAATTGCCGCCAAACTCTTTATTTCAAGGCAAATCAGATGAAACTCACCCGCTTAACTCAACCTATTTATGACCACTTATATCGTGATATCAGTGAGTTTCGTAGCACCTTCGACTTGCCCGTTAATGATGTTGATTCTTTAGATGACAAGGCCGACACCTTACATACTTCACTGATTATTGAGGAGTTAACTGAACTTGCTGAAGCCGATAGCCGTATCGAACAGGCCGATGCCATAGTCGATTCTGTATACGTGTTAATGGGCCGTCTAGTGCACTTAGGCGCGCAAGCAATGACGGACAGACTCGAAATCAGTTACCTGATTGACTTGTTGCTTTGCGTGGCTCAAAACCGTGAAATCGACTTTATTCGCTGCTGGGATGAAGTCCACTCGAGCAATATGAGTAAAGTGTGCCGTAACGAGCAAGAACTGGCCGAGACCATTGCCTTCTATGCCAAGCAAGGTGTTGAAATTGTCGGTAGTCAGCAAGGTGATTTCATCATAGCCAAATGTGCTAAAGATGTGGAAATGGCAGGTAAAGTGGTTCGCCAAGGCAAGGTACTAAAATCGGTTTACTACCGCCCAGCGGATCTGACTACACTGGTTAAAGCCTAGATTTTATAGCTTTTTTTAAGAGCCTGTTATTTGCAGGCTCTTATTTCGCCAAGGCAATTATCTCGCCTAAGCGATTATCCAGCAGTAATGACTTTTCAGCGTGTGTTTTAACGAGGCAATCCGTATGAATCCAGCAAAAGTCATGCGTGCCGAGGTTAAGCAATTGACTGATTTACCCAATATTGGCAAAGCCTGTGCGGCGGATTTACGTTTGCTTGGCATAGATAAGCCTGAGCAGCTGTTAGATAGAAACCCCTACGAGCTGTATCAAACGCTGTGCGACAAAACGGGCCAGAGACACGACCCCTGTATGCTCGATGTGTTTATCTCCATCACCCGTTTTATGGCAGGTGAAGATGCTAAACCTTGGTGGTTTTACACCGATGAGCGCAAAAATACCTTAGAGAAATGATGCTTTAGCGACTATCTATCCGCCTGTTTATCCAATGGTATCGTTTCGGGCTCTTCCCTTAACCACTCACGCCAAATGGCCACCAGTAGGGCCATCAATACTGGACCAACAAACAAACCGACAAAACCCATGGTTTTTACGCCGCCGATCAAACCGAAAAAAGTCGGTAAGAAAGGCAATTTAATCGGCCCACCGACAAGATTGGGCCGCAGGGTTTTATCAACAATAAACAACTCTATGCTGCCCCAAAGAAACAAACCGACACCCGCCGTCATATCGCCTGTGCCGACAAGATAGAGTGAAATCAAGGTAAACATGGTTGGCGCCCCCCCGGGAACCAAGGCCATAAAGGCGGTTAACACCCCAAAAGCCACGGCCGAAGGTACTCCCGCAATCCAATAGGCAATCCCCAGCACTATACCCTCACCAATTGCGATAAGCGTCATACCTATCACGGTAGAACTGACTGTTGCAGGCACCACACGGGAAAAACTATGCCAGCGAGCAGGCAGCACTCGCTCACCCACGATATCCAACTGTTTAGCCACTTGCGGACCATCTTTATAGAGGAAAAACAAAGTGATCAGCATAAAAAGTAAGGTCAATAACAACCCTAAAGTATTCCAACCCAATTGCAGCACCCAACGGGAAATGCCACTCAAATTCTGGCCACTAATGGCACTGATAATTTGGCCTAATTCATGGGGTTCACCAATAAACTGCTGCCATTGCAGGGTTAACCATTCGCCCATCCAAGGCAAGTCTTTGATCCACAAGGGCACGGGCGAACCATGTTGGTTAGTAAACACCAACCAATCAACCCAAGTTCTAATCTCTTGTAACGCATAGGAAAATACAAACACCAGCGGGATAATCAGCCCGAGCACAATACAACATAGGGCAATGGTTGCCGCCAACGCCGAGCGACCACCGCATTTTGCCAATAGTTTTTGATAGAGAGGCCAACTTGAAAAACACACAATCAATGCAGCTAAGGCGGGCACTAAAAAATCGATAAAAAAGAATACGCCAGCACACAAGAGCAAAACCAACAAACTACGACCAATAGCGGCATTACTGAAAATCGGCGTCATAGTGCTAAAACCCCCCACAATAAAATTCAACGATAAAATGGAAAACACTCTGCATTACACCAAACAAGGTTAACGCTTAACCAACTCGTTCTACGAATCAGTTTATTGCGCAGTGCTTCCCATGGGCAATGACTTTAACACCGAATATTGAGCTGTGTATCTATTCAATCTTTGAAGACAAAAAGCCTTTGGATATCTATCAAAGGCCTAACATTTGGAATGAGCTTATTGAGCCGAAAGCTGCTCAACTACTTTCTCTGGCTGGCTAAAATCGGTAATACGCTGAATAACTTTACCATCCTTAACCCACAGTAAAGTAGGAATATTGCGGATTTTAAAATGATTAAATAACACACCTAATTCATCGATACTAAAATCGACTTGAGTTTGATAAAGCTGCTTAAAATCTTCGAGCGCTTTATTGTCTGTCCACAAGTGATTGACCACACCGTGCCACGATTTATTAGGCACTTTTTGCGCGAGATTATTTAAACCTTTTTGAACGGCAATACACTCTTTAGACATTTCTGGGCGGCTATCAGCCAAATACCAATCACACCATGTTGCGGTGAAAAAAAGTAAATGCTCACCTTGTTCCCAAGGTTTCAGTAACTTAGCTGTTTGTTCAGCACTGGGTGCCTCCGTTATCTGTGCAGTCAACTCTTGGCCATTCGCCAACATATCGATAAATTTATCTAAATTGGCATCAGACTCATGGCTAGTGTAAACCACATCACCAGCACGATTGATTAATACACTATAGGGTGTACCGACCAAACCTAAAGCCACACCCAGCTCGCCTTCATTATCCAACCACACGGGCATAGTGAGCCCGAAACGCGCGATAACGTCAGCAATCTTAGGTTGCTCTTCATTAATATTGATGTTCACCGCGACGATATTAATCTTGTCCTGATATTTCTTCTGCAGGGCTTCAAAATGCGGCATTTGCTCCATACAAGGTTGGCACCAGGTTGCCCAAAACTTTAGGTATATCGGCTTGTCACCCGCAACACTGGCTAAAGTCACTTGCTGCTGATCTGGATAGGTTTTAAGTGCGATATCTTGATAGGCTTTATTGCCCGCAAACGTAGCAAAACTCATAACGGCAAGGCACATAACAATGATTTTACGTAACAACATATTGCTTTCCTTAAATCTATAGAACACTCGCACCCACGACTATGGGGCGAGTGATTTGCAGCCATTTGTACAGAAAAACATAATTTAAAAGAAGCGGCAGTCTCACCAACAACCAACCTTTAAACGACGAGTATAAACTAACAAGCCGCTAATTTAGCCATATTAAATGTAAGCCTTGATGAGCATAACAATGCCAAAAATATCGCGACTTTTACCCATACATTATTTGATATCCAAAGTGTTCAATTCAGATATTTAAGTGAATAACATCATCTAATATCAATATAAATCAAAATTTTGAAATACAATACCATCATGATGAATCCAGTCTAAGATGCTTTCTGCAAGTTATGGATATAGCCAAGTGCGTCGGCGAATACTTGGGGATCATCCACAACGATGTTAACCACGCTTAACGGCTCAGGCAATTGTCCCATGCCGCCATAATAAGTTTGGGGCCGCTTAAAAATCAGCTGCACATTCGCGGTATCACCGCGGCCTATCGTCAAGATTTCTGGGGCATTGATTGCAGTTGAATCACCTACCGATTTACCCCACATTTGCTGTGGCTGTACATGAGCCCAAAATGTTCCCAATTTCAGTTCACTTATCTGGGTTAAATCGATCGACATAAAACCCCAGAGACCATTATTGATAATGAGCTTACCTTCCCTTTGATACAGGGAGTAATAACGACTGATACGGTAATTGGCAGCAATTAATACCACTGAATACAAGATCAAACCAGAAACGAATACGGCAGCAATATGACTCACATTATCGACTAGTGTGTAACTCACTATCGAAGCCGCTATTAAACATATTATGATGACTAATACATGCCAAGGCTGGGCACTGAGCAACTTAAGCTGAGTGATGGATAAAGGGTGGCGACGAGAAAAATAAGGAATAGCGTAATACCAGCTCGCGGGTTCAGTGGCGAGTATTAAACCTAAGGTCAGCTTTTTATCGTCAAGCATTTGATTCTTTGGAAAATCAGTGTTTGCTGCACCCTTAATGTTAAGTGTTCTAAGTTCATTCGCCTCATCCCCCTTCTCTTGCTCCACTGTTTCAGCATACTGAGCAATGATCGCTAATCTTGGATCGCCTGAAGCCTTCCTCGCCTGCCACAATCCCTTAATAATACTCACCATCAAGTACAATTCGATGAGCAACAATATCGCAATAATAGGGAAACGCAGCCAAGCGACAAACTCGAAATACTCTGCTATTTGAGGAGGGTAGCTAAGGCGAGCCATGAGGCTGCTCAAACTTAGAATAACCAATATTCTCCAGTTTTTTTGCGCACCAATTTTGATAATCCAATACCAATAGAGCAGAGGTAACAACACAAAATATAGCGCACTGACGAGTGCCAAGGACAACTGCTCACTTGTTTGCGTTAACTGTTCTGGCAGTAAATTAAACCCAAGCCAATACACAATAATCATCAAAATGAGAAAATAAATTCGATATTTAGCTGGGCGTCTTAGTCGAATTTTTAGCATTTAACATCCTTGTCAGTTGATCTAGCCAAGCCTATGCGATAGTGAAAAACCAAAAAAGTAGCTTGGCTTATCAATAACATAATGGATAAAACCATGAATACAATGCTGGCTTAAAAACGCTCAAACTGAGCATTAGACCATCAAACCTAACGCCAATTGCCTCGTCAGCTCTGCGGCGGGAATAACCTGACAACCTGTTGCATTTTGGCCGCACCAAAGTGGGCTAAAATCACCAAATCCTTGTTGTTCAGCGGCGCTTCGCAATACTACGACGGCACTTGAGGCGAGCGGAAAATCCGGTGCTGCATTATTGATGGGGCCAAGCTCTGCCATAAAACGATTCATAATTCCACGGGCGGGTCGACCAGTGAATAAGTTAGTCAGTGCCGTGTGTTGCGCCGCCTCACTTTGCAGGGCGGCGCGGTGAATATCACTGGTGGTGCATTCGGGGCAGAGTAAGTATGCCGTCCCCACTTGCACCGCCGAAGCGCCCATCGCCATAGCGGCGCGCACTGTCTTTGCATCGACTATGCCACCCGCTGCAATCACAGGAATATCAACGGCGGCAATGATTTGCGGCAATAGACTAAAAGTGCCTAATTGCTCGGTTAAATCATCGGATAAAAAATGCCCCCTGTGACCTCCGGCCTCTAAACCCTGCGCAATAATGGCATCCGCACCACGCGCTTCAAGCCATAGGGCTTCTTCTACAGTTGTCGCTGTCGAAATGATTTTTGAACCCCAAGACTTTATCTCCAGCAACAAATCTTCATTCGGTAAGCCAAAATGAAAACTCACCACCTCAGGTTTAAATTTAGCTAACACTGCAGCCTGGGTGCTGGTATATGGCGCGCGTTGCGCCCCCACGGTTTGGCTATCAGGATTGACACCCAACTCAGAAAAATAAGGCGCGAGTTGATTAAGCCATGCGGCTTGTTTCGCTGCTTGCGGTTCAGGTTCGTGATGACAAAAGAAGTTTACATTGATGGGCTTAGTCGTCTGGGTGCGAATATGTGTCAAAGCGGTATCTAAGGCTTCGAGGGATAACATGGCGCAGGGCAAAGATCCCAACGCCCCCGCTTGCGACACGGCTATCGCTAAGGCACAGCCCTGAACACCCGCCATCGGCGCTTGAATAATCGGTAATTCGATTCCAAATAATCGGGTTAACTGGCACGGCATACATCACCTCCTTTGACTTGTTATCACTTGATGCTCAATCCTGATATGGCCCCGCGGCTAAACGCTGGGAGATCCACCACAGATTGCCCACGGGATCCCGCACTCCACCTTGGCGATCGCCATAGGGCATATTCGCCACTTCCATCACTAATTCACCCGCAGAGGCGAGTGCCTGAGCCACCATTTTATCGGCATTTTCCACATATAAATAATAGGATGCGGGCATAGGCGGAAAAGCTTCACTCGCCTCACTCAACATAAATAAACAGTCGCCGATTTGCATCTGTGCATTAGCTATTTTGCCATCAGCCCGACGGGAAATATGTAGCGCTTTAGCATCAAAGGCTTGCTGTAAAAAAACCACTAAACTATCGGCATCAGCGATCATCATATACGGGCTAACCCGTGCAAATCCTGACGGAATAAACATAACGATTCCTTGTTACCTAAGCATGAAATTGATCCTAAAAAACCACTATAAGCCAATGACTATAGACTAAGCACTATGGCAAAAACCAGCTGTGGCAATTAAGCCTTAAGCGTGAAATGTAAACTTAAGCATTCAGTGAACAAGTCAAAGCGTAAAGCCTGCTAATGTAAGACGACCCTACAATTTCAACCACTCTGCAGCCCATCATAAAAGTGCCATAACACTTCATGGCACTGGTTACTAAGAATAAATCAGCTTTATTTAGCATCGACTTAGCAACTATGGATCATTCATCTATGCTTAATCTATTGTTAACTTAACATGATGATCCTATGCACTTTACTGCATTCTTCGCTCACTCCCTCAGGATTTGCCTCACCTTAATCCTCTATAGTTTCGCCTTTGCAGTGCAGGCAACTTGGTATCCCGCCGATGTGATTGCTGATGGCAAAAAAACGGCATACACACCACTTACTCAAGCCAATAAAGCATGGCGGATCTGCGCCTTACTTCCCCATGGTAAAGACCAATATTGGTGGGGCGTCGCCTTTGGGTTATCGCAGGAAGCCGAGCGCCAAGGTGTAACTCTCGGCATTTATGATGCTGGAGGATATGACAATATTGAGCAACAAAAACAACAACTCTATGATTGCCAAGCCCTCAAAGCTCAAGCCTATATTATTGCTGCAAATACGGCTGACGGACTGATTGCGGATATCGAACAACTCTCTGCTGTGGGCATTCCTGTTATTGATTTAGTGAATGGTATCGCGACCGACAAACTCACGAGTCGCTCCTTAGTCAGCTTTGAAGATATGTCTGCGGCGGCGATTGAGTATATTGCATCGCAGCAACGAGACCCTGTCGATAAAGCGCCTACGAAACTTAAAGTTGCTTGGTTTCCAGGGCCTAAGGACGCCTCTTGGGTTATGGCAGCAGAACAAGGATTTAGGCGGGCGGCAGCCAAACAAGAGTTCGACACAATTGAAGGAGGGTTTGGCACTACGGAGTTATTTATTCAAGCTGATTTAGTGCGAAAAGTGCTTACTAAACAAAGTGTAGATTATGTGATCGCCAATGCAGTTGCCGCCACTTTCGCGGCGCGCTATTTAGACGGGCGTAGGAATAAAACGGGAAAAGTCATCGCATTCTACTCAAATGCACAGACCATAGAATTAGTGCAGAAAAAACAGTTACTCGCGACTGTCAGCGACTCACCAGTATTGCAGGCTCGGATTGCCATCGATCTGGCGGTGCGCGCACTCGAAGGTGCGCCTTATCCCCACAGAGTGAGCCCAGTTATCAAGGTCATCTCCCAAGACAACATCCACCAGATTGATTTAGAACAAATATTAGCGCCACAGAATCAGTGGATGATCCATCAGGATCTTCCACAACAAAAATGATGCTCACTAAACTAAATAATCGGCGCCCAGCCCAACAAATAATGCGAGTCCTGCCCAATTGTTATTGAGGAAGGCTTTAAAACAAGGGGCTCGTTCGCGGTCAAAGATCAACATTTGCTGGTAAGTACTAAAACCGACAAAAGTCAGTAAACCTAGGCCATAGAGTAAACCACGATCGGCGCTCCAACCGGCGGCGATAAAACAAGCCAGCGCAGCAAGCTGAAATAAACCTATGATTTGGCGGTCATATTTACCGAACAAAATTGCAGTGGATTTAATGCCCACCTTTAAATCATCATCCCTATCGACCATGGCATACATGGTATCGTAGGCGACAGTCCAAAACCAATTGGCCGCAAATAACCACCAAGCCTCGATAGGTACTTCACCCGTCTGCGCGGCGTAAGCCATAGGGATAGACCAACTCCACACCACGCCTAGAAACATCTGCGGCATATTGGTGATGCGTTTAGTGAAGGGATAAATGATCGTGAGGATAATACCAACAACGGATAATTTAACCACTAATCCATTGAGTAATAAGACTAAACCAAAAGCAGATAAACCTAAAACGACGAACAGTATCAAGGCTTCTTTCGTGCTGATTTCGCCACTGGCCAGCGGCCGAGATTTAGTGCGTTCCACAAAAGAGTCGAGGTCACGATCGGCATAGTCGTTAATAATGCAGCCACAGGCACGCATGATTACCACGCCAATAATAAAGATGATCAATACCTTAAGATCGGGCATACCACCCGCCGCTAACATCAGCGCCATCAAGCATGGCCACATCAACAATAGCGTACCTATGGGACGGTCGATTCGAGTAAGACGGGAATACACATCCCACTTCTGCTTTAAATTCATTAACTAGGTACTCCCAATACCCTCAAGTTTCCACTCGGTTTCAGGATTAGCATCATATACCCATGCTTCTCCCGATGCGAATTTACGCCCTGAAAGCGTGTCATAAAAAGCTGACATTCATCGCGTTCAGGGCTGGTATTAAAGCGCCTCTAACCGAGCGTAAGCCACCACTAACCACTTGCTGCCAAAGTCAGTAAAGCTCACTTGAACTCGCCCTTGGGCACCGCTGCCCTCAAAGTTGGTCACTTTACCTTCACCAAATTTAGGGTGATTGACTCGTTGGCCGACGTTAAAACCCGTATCGTTTGTGGCAGCCGATTTTGGGGCACTGAAACGATTATTCGCCATCGGCGTTGAAACCTGCGCCTTAAGACGGATTTCATCCACATATTGCGGCGGGATCTCTTTGATAAAACGCGACGGCCGAGCGTAATCTTCGCGGCCATAAATGCGCCGCGATTCGGCATAGGTTATGTAGAGTTTTTCCATGGCGCGGGTCATGCCCACATAGCAGAGACGGCGTTCTTCATCGAGCCTATCGCCCTCTTCGAGCGCCATTTTACTCGGGAAAATCCCTTCTTCGACACCCGCCATAAACACCATAGTGAACTCTAACCCTTTGGCAGAATGCAGCGTCATTAGCTGCACCGCATCGGTAAAGGCATCGGCTTGGCCCTCGCCCGCTTCGAGCGCCGCGTGGGATAGGAAACCGTTAAGTTCGCCCATGTCCTCCAGCTCTTCTGGTATTTCGAAAGTACGCGCCGCAGTGACGAGTTCTTCTAAGTTTTCGATTCTAGCGTGGGCTTTTTCGCCCTTTTCGGCTTCATACATGGCCTTAAGGCCCGAAGCTTGGATCACTGTATCGGCCATGCGATACAGCACCATATCTTGGGTGTCTTCACGCAGTGTCATGATTAAGTCCATGAAACCACGCACAGAATTTGCTGCGCGGCCCGCGAGCACTTTCTCGTCGAGTAAACGCACACTCGCCTGCCACAGGGTTAACTCATGCTGGCGCGCGGTGGAGCGCAAAATATCTAAAGTACGATCGCCAATGCCACGGGGCGGCGTGTTAACTACACGCTCAAACGCCGCATCGTCGTCTTTGTTATTAATCAGCCGCAGGTAACCCATGGCATCTTTAATTTCTTGGCGTTCGAAGAAGCGTAAACCGCCGTAGATGCGATAGGCTAAGCCTTTGTGTAATAAGGCTTCTTCCAATACCCGCGATTGAGCGTTAGAACGATATAAAATCGCACAATCACTGAGGTTGCCGCCCTTTTCGTGCCAATCATTAATTCGACCGACAATAAAACGCGCCTCGTCCATTTCATTAAAGGCGCAATAGAGCGAAATAGGCTCACCATCGGCTTCATCCGTCCACAACTCTTTGCCCATACGCTCTGGGTTGTTGGCGATCAAGGCGTTGGACGCTTTAAGAATATTGCCCTTCGAGCGATAGTTTTGCTCGAGGCGAATCGTGGTCGCCGTCGGAAAATCTTTTAAGAATCTATGTAGGTTCTCAACCTGAGCGCCGCGCCAGCCGTAAATCGATTGGTCGTCATCACCGACTATCATCACATTGGCAGTTTGACCGGCAAGCACGCGGATCCACGCATATTGGATCGCGTTGGTATCTTGGAACTCGTCCACCAAAATATGCTTAAATCTGTCTTGATAATGGGCCAACAAGTGCGGCTTATTGAGCCATAACTCATGGGCACGTAATAGGATTTCGGCAAAATCGACTAAACCCGCGCGGTCACAGGACTCTTGGTAAACCTGATAGATTTTTAACAGATTTTGCTCAAGCGGAAAACCGCCCGCATCGATATGTTTAGGGCGTAATCCTTGGTCTTTTTTACCATTGATATAACCCTGAGCTTGGCGTGGAGGATATTGTTTCTCATCCAAATTCAGGCTTTTTAGAATACGTTTGATCAAGCGTACTTGATCGTCTGAATCGAGGATTTGGAAGCTTTGCGGTAAACCCGCATCTTGGAAGTGAGTGCGTAACAAACGATGCGCCAAGCCGTGGAACGTGCCAATCCACATGCGGCCCATATTGGTGCCAGCGACTTTTTCAACTCGCTCGCGCATCTCAGCCGCAGCTTTATTGGTAAACGTCACCGCAAGAATCGAGTAAGGACTCTGCTGTTCAACCTGCATCAGCCACGCAATGCGGTGGGTCAACACCCGAGTTTTACCACTGCCCGCGCCCGCCAACACTAACATGCTAGATTGCGGTGCCGCGACAGCCTCGCGCTGCTTATCATTCAGGCCGTCTAGTAAAGAAGATACGTCCATTCTCGCCTCCAAAAAATCGAGGGGGCATTATAACAGAAGAAAACCCGCCTGCGCGTTTGATCCACAAGACGAATGATATGTTGCTGTATCTTGCATTGCACTGGCTTGCAAGAGTGCCGCAATGCCTAATCTCGCTTACGCAGATATGAGTAGCTTGGCTGCCTGACACTTTGCTAGATAATGGAAATTTAGGAATAGATGGCTTATTAAACCTTTTAGATGCAAAGCAAGGTTCTTCATCACCTTCAATAAGGATTAAACACTGTCATTCCAGTGACTCGCCGTGAATATATCCCTATAGGCTCGACGACGGCATCCATGCCGTCAACGGTCACTTCCATGACAATGCTTAATCCTATTAACCTTTGCGTATCTCTGCCAACCAGCAAAGGATGATAAAGCTAAAACGATATCAAGTGATTACCCATCAAACTGTATAAAAAACCGCTACCGCAAAAAAGCAAATTCCTATAGCATCATTTACACCAATTGACACGGATGTGGCAGCGACCAAGTCCAACAAGCGATTTATGCCCTATAAACAGCGCAGCGCATAAATACTAAGAAGTTAAGTTCTCCATCAGATATGAGTACATTGATAAAGGATTAAAATGAGTAAAGTAGAAGTAAATGCCAAAGGAATTAAAAATAGGCTAAAAAGCATTAAATCTTATAAATTGATTGCGGAGTATATCTGGAATGGTTTTGATGCTGGCGCAAATACAATAGAGATTGATTATCTTGCAACTGAAGTTGGTGATATTTATGAGCTATCTATTTCTGATAATGGTAAAGGAATGCCGCTAAGTCAGGTTCATAATAAATTTAAACCCGTTCTCTCTTCAGAGAAACGTGATAGTGAAATTCAGCATACATTAGTTCATGGAAAAAATGGTTTAGGCAGGCTTACATTTTATCACTTTGCACAAACGGCTCTTTGGAGAACTTGCTATAAAAAAGGTAATGGTTTTTTTAAGTATACTATTACTGCAGACGAATCACATATCGATCAATATGACCCATCAGAAGAAGAAAGATGCGAAAATAATAAAACTGGTACAACTGTAAGTTTTAATAACATTTTTGATATTTCAGATTTTTATTTTAAAAATACTATTATTGAATTTTTAAAAAAAGAATTTGCTTGGTTTTTAGAATTAAAAAGAGATCTAGGATTTTCGATAATTATAAATGGGGAACCGCTCAATGTAGGTTCTTTGATTAAAGATGAAGATAGAATGACCATTGATATTGATGGCCATTCATTTGAAGTAAAGTATATTCAATGGAAGAGTAAGCTTAATCACCATTTTTCTAGGTATTACTGCGTCAGCAATCAATCAGAATTTAAATATTCAAAACCTACTACGCTAAATAATAAAGGTGATGATTTTTATCATAGTGTTCTCATTTTAAGTTCTTATTTTGATCAATTTAAGTGTGAGAGTAATGAGGGGCAAGCAGATCTTTTAAATTGGAACAATGACAAATCTCCTGAATTTAAAGATCTCATTCATAAAGTAAATGCTTTTTTAAGAGAAAAAAGGAAACCTTTCATAATAGATTATGCGAAGTCTCTAGTGGAAGAATATGAAGCCAAAGGTATCTTCCCAAAATATAACGCTAAAAATCGTTGGGAGATGATGCGAGCTAACGATATTAAAATGATGGTGAGCCAGTTATATCAAGTTGAACCGCGCATATTTTCAAATCTCAATACGACCCAGAAAAAAACGTTAGTTAGCTTTATGTCTTTTATCGTAGATGGTGGTGAAATAGATGACCTATTTAAGATACTAGAAAATATTGTTGAATTAACTTCGCCTGAAAGAGAAAAGTTCGCAAAACAGTTACAGACAACCAAGCTTTCATCAATTGTAAATACTATTGAATTAATTAGCGATCGTTATAAGTCTGTCGCGGAATTCAAAAAACTTGTTTTTGATCCTCAAATGTATGCAGGTGAAGTGCCTCATTTACAAAGGATGATGGAAAAAAACTATTGGTTAATAGGTGAAGAGTATCAACTACTTACTGCGGCAGAACCGAAGTTTGAAGAAGCCTTAAGAAGATTTACTGACATTTTGAATAATGATGGTGATAAGAAATCTATAGATCATAAAGATAAAAATAGAGAAATGGATTTATTCCTTGTAAGGCAAGGAAAAGACAAAATAAAATTGAGAACGTAGTTTTAGAACTAAAGCACCCCACGAATATTAGACTTGGTAAGAAAGAGTTCGATCAAATTTATAACTATTACCAAATAATCAAATCCGAACCTCAATTTAATGCTTCAAATATGGAGTGGAAATTTTATTTAATTGGAAATAAATTTGATTCAACAGATTACATTGCTGATCAACTTAAGAGCCATAAAAGTCACGGAGAACCAGGGTTAGCTTTTACCGGTAAATACAAAATATATGTATTTACATGGAGCGAAGTGTTTACTGAGTTTGAATTGAAACATGACTTTTTAAATGAGAAGTTAAAACTTGAATTAGATCGATTGTCTGAAGGGCAGCATGACTCTGCCGATGATATTGTGTCTAAAACTAGAACTTCAGATGCGCCTGAAGAATTTGTAATTAAAGAGTTTAACGAGACACCCACTGTTAAATTTTGCGGGTGAAACAGAACATCCACAACTCTTTAATGCTTTAAGTGGCCAAAAGACAACTCAACAATCAAAGGACTACGCCATCCCCTCGGAGTTGCCGCAGGGCATTTGCGTTCTTTGCGTGATCGAGGCATGGATGCCGAGATAGCGTCAGTCGAATCAGGGACGAGCGTCTGACGCGATAGCATAAGAACGCTTAATGCCCAAGGGGCTTTCAACTCCGTTAGGGGCGTCTTGGAGCATCCAAGGAGGATAGGACGAGCAGTCCTCCTTGGTCGGGTGTGGGGTGAAGCCCCACGACTTTGACTTTGATTAAAAAACTCAAACAAAGTCTAGGTAAAATTCCATTAGCAAACAACCAACGCAGAATGGCGAATTTCAACTTATGGATCAGACAAAATGAATCAGATTCCCCCACTACCAAGCTACATCTTCAATTGAGCATGTCACTGGAATGACTATGCTTAATCACTACAACCTGAATAGATAGATCAGCAGCGGAGCTCTGCCCCAAATCCCTTCTCGATGAGAATAACTTTAGGTAGCGGCGGATCGCGGTTAGAATACTCACCCTGTTTTTCTTGGTTACTTTTTCGGAAACAATAATGTCCCATTCAGCGCTTAATTCTTTTGATGATTTTTACCAGCTTTTGGCTGACAGCTTGGCGAAGAATAGTCTGATCAAACTATTGTTGAGTAAGTACCGAGGGGCAGATAAAAGCCTGCAGCGCATTACGATCCGGCCGATCAGTTTGCAGAATGAACCTGTGCTGTCGTTTGTGTATCAGCACCAGACGAATCACATCACTAAAAACCTGAGTTATGACGAAGGCTTAGCTAGCATAAAACTGTTACTCGGTAACGATTTTAAGAGTGCCCACTTAGCCACGGCGCAGGCAGAAGTTCAGCTTGAGATCAGCAAAAAAGGCAAAGTCCAAATCAGTACACATAATGTTAAACAAGCCGTCGCGGCGCCGTTAGAACATGACCGTGAGAAAAAGCGTTTTGTGGATATCGAACGGCCTTTCCTGACCAAGCTAGGTGTGACGGACAGCCAACATAATCTTATCCCTGCGATGTCGCGTAAATGGAAACAAATCAATAAATTTATTGAAGTTTTCAGCCAAGCACTCGAAGCCTCACCCCACAAGAATGACCAACCGATCAATGTGGTCGATTTTGGTTCAGGTAAAGGTTATCTCACCTTTGCAATCCATGACTACCTGCGCCACAGCCTACATAATGATGCGCAGGTGACTGGGGTGGAATTACGCCAAGCCTTGGCCGATTTATGTAATGAAACAGCGGCTACGCTGGATCATCAAGGCTTGTCGTTTGTCTGCGGCGATGTGAGAACCCATGCGCCTAAACAAACCGATGTGATGATCGCGCTGCACGCCTGCGATATCGCCACTGACTATGCGATTCATTATGGTATTCGCGCCAATGCCGACATCATCATGTGTTCGCCTTGCTGCCATAAACAAATTCGCCCGCAGATGCACAGCCCAGAGTTGTTCAAACCTATGCTGCAATATGGAGTGCACATGGGCCAACAGGCTGAAATGGTGACAGATTCATTACGTGCGCTATTTTTGGAAGCCAATGGTTATGCGACTAAGGTGTTTGAATTTATCAGCCTAGAACATACCAATAAGAATAAGATGATTTTGGCCGTTAAAAAGCCACAACATAATCAGAAAGACAGCGCCGCAATCCTCGCGCAAATTGCTGACATTAAAGCCTATTACGGTATCAAGGAACACTGCTTAGAAACCTTACTCGCGCAAACCCAAGCCGATTAACGGCCGGCGGTTTACTGGCAAAGCATTAAAACTTTGCACTCATCACAACTCCGTTGAAATTGAGGCAATCTTTAATTCTTTGCTGCTGAACTGCGCTAAGGGTGTCGATATCGTGGAAGGCAAACTCTGAATGTTCGTGGCTTAAGTGGATTGGCAGAGACTCGTCTTCTGCCACATTTTTTGCCACATCAGGCCCATCAGGCAATAGCAGTTCACAACGAAAAATAAAGGCTTGGGATTGATAGGCGCTGTGATAATACACGCCGCTCAAATAGTTAACCTGCACACTTAAGCCTAATTCCTCTTGGCATTCGCGCACCAAGGCCTCGTGAATCGTTTCACCGGGCTCAAGTGCGCCACCGGGCAAACCCCAAGCAAAATTACCATAATTGGCCTTAAGCAACAGCACTTGTCCCTGCGCATTAGTGATAACCGCGTGGCTGCTCAATCTAAAGGTATCGTTAAAGGCCACTCAGTTATCCTTACATTTCTGTTTGGTACGTATTTGAGATATCAGACTAAATCACTTCGCCGCAAAGGTATTACAACTGGCGAGATTACCCGAGTCAAACCCCGTCTTAAACCATTTCACCCGCTGCGCCGAACTGCCGTGGGTAAAAGCATCGGGCTGTACGGCGCGACCCGCCATCTGTTGCAAGCGATCGTCACCCACAGCACTGGCGGCGGCAATACCTTCCGCTAAATCACCCGCTTCAAGTAAGTTAAGTTGTTGATTGACATAATGCCCCCAAATCCCTGCGTAGCAATCAGCCTGCAATTCAAGCGCGACACTCAATTGATTCGCCTGCACTTTACTGCCAGATTGCTGGGCTTGGCGCACCTTAGTGCTAGTGCCCAGCAGGTTTTGCACATGGTGGCCTACCTCGTGGGCAATCACATAGGCAAAGGCAAAATCACCGGGTGCGCCTAAGGTTTTAAGCTCATCAAGAAAGCTAAGATCGATATACACCTTACTATCGGCAGGGCAATAGAAAGGCCCAGACTGCGCCTGTCCCATACCGCAGCCAGTGGAGGTCATATTGCGATAAAGCACTAACTTAGGCTCTCGATATTGCCCTTTGAGCAACTGACCCCAAACGGTTTCTGTGGTGCCTAAAATGGCCGCCACAAACTGGGCATTTTCATCCTGTACCGCTGTTGTTGAACTAGATTGAGATTGGCTAAGATGAGATTGAGCGCTCGGGTCGAGTGACAGACCACCGGTAAAATACTGAAAAGCAATATAAATGCCGCCGATGAGCAACACCACGCGGCCAAGTTTAGTTCTCAGCAAAAAAGGCAAGAACCTAAGTAACAAGGCACTCGGCACACCCGCAGATGCCATTTGCTGGCCGCGTCGGTCTTCGATATTGGAGCTTCTGTCAGTGTCACGCCAGCGCATCGCATTCCTTCACTCTGTAGTTAAAACTTTCATTAAACCGCTATTAAAGTCGCTTAGATGCACAACTCTGATTTCGTATTTGCACTCTAGCGCCTAGCGGTTAAGAGTCTAGTGATTAAGTGTCTAGTGATTATTTCGCCTGTGTATCGCTTGTGGGCGCGTCTTTTAGTGAGCGTAAAAACAACCCTAAACCACCAAAGGCCAAAACGAGGATCACGATAAGTTCAAAGGCCGACATGGATTTAAAGTGGAATTGAATCGAGCTGATCACGCCCACAACCAAGGCCGTAAGCGAACCTAAACTCAACAGCCAAGCTAACTTACTCTTAGCGTCAAAAAACACCATCACAATGCCGATAATAAACGGTAGCATCACCATGCCTGTGGTAATCGACATGCCTTGCCCAAAGGCATTCACTCGATATAAGCCATAGCCCAGTCCAAAACTAGAGCTCACCTGTATTGCATTGAACAATAAATAAAATCCGCCACACATCATGGCAAGACCCATAAAAAATTGTCCCGTCCCGCCCTGTGTTCCGCCCGCACCTTTCATAGATATCCTTTCTACATTAACGATTTTTGAGTGGCTTGTTCTTTGGCCATTTTCAGCCGTTGATTTTCTTCTACTGCTTTTACTTTTGCATACTGATAACGGCTTTTATCCGCCTCAGCAACACAGCGCTGTTTATCTCGCATAGGCTCATAAGATTGACTCATTCGGTGCAAGCAGATGTCAGCACAGTAAAGAACAAGAGCTGCATAATCAAAGGGAATTTCACCATCAAGCACACCTCAGTGAATGACCCAAATAACACACCTCATTCATAGGTAACGCCCATATTGCCAATCACACATTTTTGCTAAGTGATATCAAGCTTATTCAGACCCCATGTTGACATAAATTACGCTAAGGCCAACACTCAATGATGAATTTTTATACGCATGAACGACGACACTAAAGTGGATTAGATACACAGTGGCTTAAATAAGGATGCTGCAACGATTCCAATATAAGCCCTACCGTTAACATAAGGAATGCCTTTGAATACGCTATTAATAGGAAAAGGTGAACAACAGGTTCACTTAAATCTTAAGTATGCCAATCGCCATGGGTTAATTGCCGGTGCCACAGGGACAGGCAAAACCGTGTCGCTGATGAGTATTGCCGAAGGTTTTTCACGCCAAGGCGTGCCGGTTTTTATCACAGACGTTAAAGGCGATATCTCGGGTCTAGCGATGGCGGGTACCCCAAGTGAAAAGCTGTTACAAAGGGCAACTCAAATTGGCATTGAGGATTATCACAACGAAGCCAATCCTGTAGTGTTATGGGATTTAGCGGGCGTTCAAGGCCACCCGCTGCGTACCACCATCAGCGAAATGGGCCCGACCTTACTCGGCCGAATTTTAGAATTGAATGACACCCAGAACGGTATTTTAGACATAGTCTTTCAACTGGCGGACGACCAAGGGTTATTACTGCTCGACTTAGATGATCTGCGGGCCATGCTGGCCTTAGTTGCCGAGGAACGCAAAGAAATCTCCGCCAAATATGGTTTAATCAGCGCCCAATCCCTCGCAGCGATTCAACGCTCGGTACTAGGATTAGAGCGCGATGGCGGCAAAGACTTTTTTGGTGAACCCGCGTTACAGCTTGAAGATTTAATGCGCACTAATTTGCAAGGACGCGGCATTATCAATTTATTAGCAGCAAACAAACTGATTTTAACTCCCCGTTTATATTCAAGTTTTTTGCTATGGCTACTCTCAGAATTATTTGAGAATCTGCCCGAAGTCGGCGATCCCGAAAAACCTAAGCTAGTGTTTTTTATCGATGAGGCGCATTTACTCTTTGAGGGTTGCCCACCGAGTCTATTAAAACGCGTCGAACAGATCATGCGCCTAATTCGCTCAAAAGGCGTAGGCGTTTATTTTTGCTCGCAATTTCCTGATGATGTCCCAAACGAAATTCTCGGACAATTAGGTAATCGTATTCAACATGCCCTGCGAGCTTACACGCCAAGGGATCAAAAGGCCGTTAAAACCGCCGCCGAAACCTTTGTGCCTAACCCCAAACTGGTTGTTAGCGACGTCATATCCCAGCTCGCTGTAGGTGAAGCCTTAGTGTCTATGTTAGCCGACAAAGGCGTGCCAACTATGGTCGAGCGCGCACTCATCGCACCGCCACGTTGCCGCATGGGACCCGCCACAAGTGAGGAGTTACAACAAGTCCGTGCCCAAAGCCCGATTGGAGGTAAATACGATCAGTTAATCAACCGCGAATCGGCCTACGAACGCCTTAACCAAAGACGAGTTGGTAACGCCACCAGCGACACCACAACCACAGCAAGTGATGCTCAAACGGGCCAAAAAGCCGAAGAACAAGGTTGGTTCAGTGAACTCATTTTTGGCAATAAGCGCCGCCAAGGGTTAGCTGAAACCTTGTCAAAACAAGCGGCACGCACGGTTGGAAGCCAATTAGGTAAACAAATTTTGCGCGGTATATTAGGTGGCATGTTAGGTAAATCGAGCCGACGTTAGGCATATGGTACTTAGTTAAGCCTCCAATTAGGGCCCACTAAAACCACAAACACTGACGAAAATAGAGGTACTGTGTCCTTGTTCGCATATTTCTTATACAGGTTAACGCTAGCATTAGCATGAATTATTCTAAGTGATAGATGGATCATGGTACGGAATTCGGTGATAAGATTATTTTGCTGTAATCGCTCATTGAGGCAAATAAATTCACAGATAATTATCAATGATTTTAGATATTTGTAATTTAAAATGTTGTAATTCGAGATAAAAATTTCGCTTCAATCAGGACGTCATGGAATAGGTTCAATTAAGTACGGCTTACATGATTAGCCTGATGAATAACCAAAGAGTACATGGAGTTTTATATGAGTAAAGAGCAAAAAAACCGTAAAGAATCGAAGAAACAACCGCTGATGTCTCCTAAAGAGAAAAGAGCAGCAAAACATGCGAAAAACGCAACTAAAGGTTTCTTAGATAACACTAAATAGTGTCTTGTTATTAGGAGGTTTGTCCTCTAATAACACAAATAGGGTTAACTTAGGTTAGCCCTTTTTATTGCCCGCTGCATTGAACCAACCAAGTTTTACCTCACAATACAACCTTGCTCAAAACAGTCTCAGATCTCAGTTTTGTGATACAAAAGTAGCAGCTATCGACTATAGCCTAATTGACCTTTTTCAGGTTTTATGTAGTTATATTGAGCTGATTACGGTATTTACCGCTCGAAAGACCCTACATAACACTATAAAAAATAAGGATATTTCATAATGAAAATCAAAAAACGTTTTGTCGCCGTCGGCGCAGCAGTGACCCTCACACTCAGTGCTGCCGCTATGGCTGCTGCCCCCGCCTTTATCAACATTCTCACAGGCGGCACCAGTGGTGTGTATTACCCTATTGGCGTTGCGCTGTCGCAACTCTACGGCACAGGAATCGAAGGTTCTAAAACCTCAGTTCAAGCAACTAAAGCCTCAGTAGAAAACCTCAATTTATTGCAAGCGGGTCGTGGTGAATTAGCGTTCGCTTTAGGTGATTCAGTCGCAGCAGCATATCAAGGTGATATTGATGCAGGCTTTAAAACGCCGCTGGATAAAATCCGAGTACTTGCCTCGGCTTATCCTAACTACATTCAAATCGTCGCCAATAAAGAGTCTGGTATTAAAACCTTGGCCGATTTAAAGGGAAAACGTATCTCAGTGGGTGCCCCTAAATCAGGGACAGAACTCAATGCCAGATCGATTTTCAAGGCTGCGGGACTAAGTTACGAAGACATGGGGAAAGTCGAGTTTTTACCCTATGCCGAATCCGTTGAGCTAATCAAAAATCGTCAATTAGACGCCACTTTACAATCTTCCGGTCTCGGCATGGCTGCTATCCGTGACTTAGCTGCGACTATGGCAATCAACTTTGTTGAAATTCCAGAAGATGTGATCGCTAAGATTAACAATCCCGCCTATCAACATGGCGTGATCCCAGCATCCACCTATGAAGGCCAAACCACCGACGTTTCTACCGTCGCCATTCAAAATTTACTGGTGACTCAAAGCGGTGTATCGGATGATTTAGCCTATCAGATGACAAAACTCATGTTCGAGCACTTAGACCGACTCGGTAACGCGCACTCCGCCGCGAAGACCATCAGCGTAGATAAAGCGACGAAAAATCTGCCAATACCACTGCACCCAGGTGCAGAACGTTATTACAAAGAAGTTGGTGCACTCTAAGTTTTACTGATATCTGTGCATCCTATTCCAAACTAAGCAATTGAGATGCCGTTAAATAACGGCATCTCGTTTATATCATCTCTGTAGTCTAATGCTGTGAGGCATAATATGAGTGATCCCCAACAAGGTCTCAGCGCAAATACTGGCGATTGGCCCAAGGCTCTATTTTATACAGCCTTAATTTTTTCTATTTTTCAAATCATCACTGCCGCTTTTCATCCCGTCTCGACTCAAGTACTGCGTGCCACCCATGTGGGCTTTTTACTGTTAGTGGTTTTTTTAAGTTATCCCGCTAGAGGAAAATCTCAGCCTTGGCAGCCACTCGCTTGGCTACTCGGTCTAGCTGGCATGGCCACAGCAGCTTATCAGTGGTATTTCGAAGCCGACTTAATTCAACGTTCAGGCGATCTGACCGATGCGGATATAGTGATAGGTATCACTTTGATCGTATTAGTGTTTGAAGCAGCGCGCCGAGTCATGGGCTGGGCGCTACCTATCATCTGTAGCATCTTTTTGATGTATGGCTTATTTGGCCAATATTTACCCGGTGACTTAATGCACCGCGGCTATGGATTCGATCAGATCATCAATCAATTAGCCTTCGGTACCGAAGGGCTATACGGCACACCAACCTATGTGTCGGCGACATATATATTCCTGTTTATTCTCTTCGGTTCCTTTTTAGAACAAGCCGGAATGATCCGTTTATTTACCGACTTTGCCATGGGATTATTTGGCCACAAGCTCGGCGGTCCTGCAAAAGTTGCGGTAGTGTCATCGGCATTGATGGGGACGATTACAGGATCAGGTGTTGCCAACGTGGTCACAACGGGCCAATTTACCATTCCACTCATGAAACGATTCGGTTATCGCCCAGCCTTCGCCGGCGGGGTAGAGGCAACATCGAGTATGGGCAGCCAAATCATGCCGCCGATCATGGGCGCAGTGGCCTTTATCATGGCCGAAACCATTAACGTCCCCTTTATCGAGATAGCCAAAGCGGCATTGATCCCTGCGCTACTTTATTTCTGCTCCGTATTTTGGATGGTGCATTTAGAAGCCAAACGCGCCAATCTCTGTGGCCTGCCTAAAGATCAGTGCCCGAATCCATGGGCGGCAATTAAAGAGCGTTGGTATCTCCTTATCCCTTTGTTTATTTTAGTCTACTTGCTGTTTTCGGGTAGAACGCCGCTGTTCTCAGGCATGGTAGGACTCGCCCTCACATCGATAGTAATTTTAGGCTCAGCCATAGTACTGCGGCTTTCCTCAATGGCAATGCGCATTGCCTTTTGGATTGCCCTTGGCATCCTTTGCGCTGGCTTCTTCCAACTCGGGATCGGGGTCGTATTTGGGGTTATCGCCTTATTAGTCGCCATTTGTTGGTTTATTAAAGGCGGCAGAGATACTCTCACCATCTGCTTGCATGCACTGGTAGAAGGCGCCCGTCATGCCGTGCCTGTGGGTATCGCCTGTGCTTTAGTCGGTGTAATTATCGGCATAGTGTCACTGACAGGAATTGCCTCGACCTTCGCGAGCTATATTCTTGCCGTTGGCCAAGATAACTTGTTCTTATCACTCGTGTTAACTATGGTCACTTGCCTAGTGCTCGGCATGGGGATCCCCACAATCCCTAACTACATTATTACTAGCTCGATTGCCGCTCCCGCATTACTCGACCTCGGTGTGCCACTGATTGTGTCGCATATGTTTGTATTTTATTTCGGCATCATGGCCGATCTCACGCCTCCCGTTGCCTTAGCCTGTTTTGCCGCAGCACCAATCGCGAAGGAATCAGGCCTTAAGATCAGCCTTTGGGCAATCCGTATCGCCATTGCAGGTTTTGTGATCCCCTTTATGGCGGTTTACGATCCCGCTTTGATGCTTCAAGGTGATAGCTGGTTAGCCACTGGGTTTGTCTTGCTAAAAGCGACTGTGGGTATTGGTATTTGGGGCGTCATCTTTACCGGATATCTATTACAAAAACTCTACTGGTGGGAACGCGTTATCGGCTTCCTTGCGGGTGCGAGCTTAATTCTTGCTACGCCGTTGAGTGATGAAATTGGCTTTGGGCTCGCGCTGCTATTTATCGTGCAACACAGCTGGCGAGCACGCAAACTCAAACGTCTTGCAGAGCAAGGATAAGCCATTGATATTATTGGTTATTAATCAGCCATTGAAGGTAAACAGATGCTAGGCCTGTGCTTAGGCCTAGCGGGCACACTGTGGGCACAAGTGCCCACAGACAACTTCACCTTGGCATGGAACCACAGCATAGAAAAAATTCGCTGGGAGGAAGACTATAACGTCACGCCACAAGGATTAGTGTTGGTCGAAGCAAGAGTGAAAGGTACGGGTGCTGGAATGGAAATCCCAGATGATGCCTATCTTAAAAATGGCAGCTGGCATTATCAGCCCAAGCTGCCCATTTTGCCTGTGTTGCGCTTAGGTCGCACGCCCGAAGCAGGGGATTTTGAACTTTGCTTCACTCAAATCTCAGGAAAAGTGCAATGCCAAGCCATGAGTCATTGGATTGGCGTACCCAACAAACAAACAGCCGCGGTTGAACTTTGGGGTTGCAACTCTTTGCCTTAAGCGCGTTTATCCATATATTTACGCTCAATTTCTATTAGGCGCCGATTAAAATCCTCAAGGTGTGCAAACATTTCGGCCTCAGCTTTCGCCCCATCTTTTGCGATAACCGCTTCGACAATGACATCATGCAAACCTAAAGGATGAATTTCATCAGTCGGTGGCTGAAACTTAGTCGTTTGATTACTTAATAAAACCAACAAGGATTTTACGATCGCTTCTAAAAAGCGATTTCCAGACATTTCAGCGAGCAAATAATGTACTTGAGATCGCAATATGACAGTTTCGGGATAAGCCAATGAGTCACTTTCATGACTATTCGCCTCTTGCAAAGCTTTAGCTTGCTCTGGAGTGCAATTTTTAGCAGCCATTCTAGCCACTTGCGGCTCAATCAGCATGCGTGCTTGACACAGTTCAGGAAGGGAAAGTTTCCCCATTAGAAATAAATCTTGGCAAGCATCACTTAAACGTTCAAAGGTTAAGTGCTTAACAAATGCGCCGCCTGTTGCACCTTGGCGAATCTCCACTAATCCACCCGCTTCGAGGCTTTTGATCGCCTCTCTCACCACAGTGCGACTAACTTGAAATAATTCTATTAATTCGCGCTCAGAGGGTAATTTATCGCCAGCCTTATATTCGCCGTCTAAAATAGCATTTTTCAGTTGCTGCCCGACTTCACTCGATGCTCTTATCTGCTTAATTGGCTTGAAGATATGCACTTGATTATCCCAAATATGCTTAGTGTCGCCATACTAGCATAAAACCGCATTAACGCAGAAAAAGTACTCTCATCTTTCCTACATTAGTGATTAAAAAACATTCATCTTTGTTGATCCAAGTAACATCTGTGCGAATTTCGTAACTAGTTTCTCATATTCATCTTAACTTCGTTGTCGGCATTAGTCATACGTCATACATTTAACCTAAGAATGTTAAACATAATTTCTTTAACTAGCTCAGACAATTCTGATCAGGGCTTACTAATAATAGGGAAGATGATGATGAAAAAATCTTATTTATCTTTGCTTGTGCTATCTACGCTAGCGATTCCAGCTACAGCAGATACCAGCATTGATCAAATGTTTAGCCAAGGTACGTTAAAAGGGGAATTACGCTTATTCGATTTTACCCGTGACTTTGATAATACGACGAACACTAAACACGATACGTCATTTGGCGGACTGTTTTATTACAATACCGCAAAAGTGAATGGCCTCAGTTTTGGGACCAGCTTCGCATCTGCAAATCCCATTTGGACCAATGATTCAGATGATGTCTACGGCCTAGTTGCTCGCGATGCCGCTGGCGATCATGACAACGTCAACCGTTTACAGGAGTATTTTGTCCAAGGTAATTGGTGGGATACTCAATTCAAATTAGGTGCACAAGAACTGCGCACACCAATGATGAATCCCCATGACATTCGTGCGATCCCACGAACTTTTCGCGGCTTTTCAGCAGAAAATAAGAGTGTTGACAATCTAACGTTATCAGCACTCTATATTACAGATTCCATGGGCTGGTCTGATAATAGCTTCGTATCCGTAAAAGAGGCGGTACAAAGCGAATTAGCAAGAGCGGGTATTGTGGCAGATGTTGCCGATAACCCAGTTTATGCCCTAGGTGCTAAATATCAATTGCCCTTTAAGACAGTCCAAACTGAAGCCCATCTTTGGCACTACAGCATGGAAGATGTTTTCAATCAAACCTATGCCAAAGTGAAATTATCCACTCAGTTAGGTGCGACTAATCTGTACTTAACCCCCTCTTATTTAACACAACAAGCCACTGGTGAAGAAACCGGCGGCCCACTCGATACCTATCAATATGGCTTCCATCTAGGCGCCAAATTGGCGGGGGCAGATCTCACTTATATGTACGCCAAAACCGGGGATGACACAGTGCTGACCCCATGGGGCGATGAAAAAGTGGTCATTCAACAGGTATATCAATCTGCACGGGCGAATGAAGAGGTCAACGCGTTAAAGCTGGCCTATGACTTTGAAAAATTAGGGGCGAGTGGATTAGAAGCCTATGCCTTTTATGGGCAGTACGATGTGCCAGAGGGGACTGCGTCAGATTTTAATGAAACAAACTTTTCAATCGCCTATAAATTTTCAGGCATATTATCGGGCCTAGGCCTTAAGGCGCGTTATGCCATGGTCGATTTTGATCAAGCTGAAGATCTTGATGATCTGCGTTTATATGTCACTTATAAATTTGCCTTAGGTAAATAGTTCATCAGTTTTAACTCCCCTGCACCAAAACTTATATGGGTGTATCAGCCTTGTTCGATACACCCAATTTTTGTACCGCAAAATTACCCATACCCAAGTAAAAGTTGCGGTAAACACTTTGACTTAAGGATTGAGATTAAATGGAAACAAAGAATTTCTTACTTATTCCAGCCGTTGCTATGTCATGTTTTTTATTTAGCGGATGTGGAAATAACGATAACGCCGAAACCCCATTACCACAGTTAGCCTCGGCCACACCCGCCACACTGAATCTATGTAGTGAAATTGCTTCACAATATAATTTCAAAAATACTGTGATAACGAACTCACAAATTATTGCGGCTGGCAATGTTGAATATAGTGCTACTGAACGTTACCGAGCACCAGAACATTGTTTAGTGACGGGTTATATGAATGAAAGGATGGGAACTGGCATTGCGGGAGAAACCCGCTATGCGATCGGCTTTGAAATGCGTTTACCCACTAACTGGAATGGTCGATTCTATTATCAAGCCAATGGCGGCCTCGACGGTTCGATCGCTAAGGCGGTTGGCCGCTTAGTGTTTTCCGCAGGCCCAGATTCTGCCGCCCTCAATGAAGGGTTCGCTGTGATAAGTTCTGATATGGGGCATCCAGCACCAACCCCTTTCTTTGGTTTAGATCCTCAAGCAAGGCTTGACTATGGTTACAATGCTGTGGCCGAGTTAACGCCAATGGCGAAAGCTTTAATAAAAAAAGCATATGGTAAACAACCTGATAGATCATATTTTGCCGGTTGTTCTAACGGTGGTAGACACACTATGGTCGCGGCCAGTCGTTTTGCCGATATGTACGATGGCTTTCTGGTAGGCAACCCTGGATTTAACTTACCTAAAGCTGCAGTAGCGCAAATGTATGGTGTTCAAGAGTATTCAAAGCTGGTTGAATTTGATGGTCCTGATATTTTAGCCACACTACAAACCGCCATTACCCCTGAAGAATTCTCCCTCGTGTCCCAAAAAGTCCTCGAGCAGTGTGATGCCCTTGACGGCGTGAGCGATGGCATTATTACCGACACCTATTCCTGTCAAAAGACCTTTGACCTTGAACGTGATGTTCCAACCTGTTCAAGTGACAGAGATAATACCTGCTTAACAGCAGAGCAAAAGCAGGTACTCGGCAATATCATGGCAGGGCCCCATAACAGCAAGACAGGTGAAGCCATTTATACTGACTTCCCATATGATGCGGGTATCGGCGCATCAGGTTGGGCTTCCTGGGAATATAACATGGCGCTCAATCGAGACCCTGGTGCCGTTGGTTTTATTTTTAGCTCGCCACCAACTCCCTTTAATGGTGCAACTGAACAATCCAGTTTGGAATTTGTGCAATCATTTAGCATGGATGAGGATACCCAACGGATCTATGCCACGGATTCGATTTACTCCGAATCGGGTATAGACTTTATGACACCGCCCCAGCCAACGGATCTTTCGGTCATAAAAAATCGCGGCGCTAAGATGATGTTGTTCCATGGAACATCTGACCCCGTATTTTCAGCCAATGATACAGTGAACTGGTATAACGAATTAGCCGAGGCCAATGCTGGGCACGCAGAAACCTTCGCCCGTTTATTCCTTATCCCTGGGATGAATCATTGCGGCAGCGGTCCTACCACAGATAAATTTAACATGATCCGCGCATTGGTTGACTGGGTTGAAAAAGGAGTCGAACCCCAAAACATCACGGCTTCAGTCCGCCCTGAAAATGCCGAACTACCCAGTGATTGGTCAAAAAGCAGAACTCGGGTCCTCTGCCCATACCCCCAATTCGCAAAATACAATGGTATAGGTAATGTTGAAGATGCCGCCAATTTTACCTGTGTAACACCTAAATAATACCCAAGGCATTAAAGCCCAAAGGCCACCTCAACAATATTGAAGTGGCCTACCTCAAATCATGTTTATTTATAAATAGTCCCTATTTGTTAACTACTTAAACATGCATAAAATCAGACGCTCATATTTCCCACGTCGCCAAACTTATTCATTCAATAAAGTCCTATATTAGATTGTTTTAAAAAGAATAATCACATTCATCGCTCAAAATGCCAGCATTTTGTGAAGCACTGCAAAGATGTAATTAATACCTCTTTTGGTTTATTGTCATATGTCATACATTTAAACGTATGTTGTTAATGAATGAGAATTTAATCACTTTCACACAACTGCACTTCTAGTTTTTAAAGCAAACAAATCACATGCGGTTATGGCCAGATCCATTGTCGTTGCTAACGATGTCATATCGACCTTAGCAATGAGGACCCAAGGAGTATCAAAATGAGTAAAGAGCATTCACAGAAACCGAAAGAAATCGATCAATACACTGCTAGCGTGCTTCAGAATGGTATATCTCGAAGAAGTTTCCTAACTCGAGCTGCAGTGGGAAGTGGTGGCTTAGCCTTTGCAAGTCTTGGTATTGCTTCAGCGAGTGCAGCACCACTTCAAGTTGGCACTGAATATGGCGAAATTGGTGGCGCAACGCTCAATTTTCTACCTAAGCCAAAACCTATTGCTGATAAAGATATTGCAACAACCCAAACCTTTGATGTTGTTGTCGTCGGTGCTGGAGCTTCTGGTGTGCCTGCGGCTCTATCAGCCAGAGAAAGTGGTGCAACCGTTGCGTGTTTACAAAAGCAAGCCATCCCAGTCTCTCAAGGAAACACTGGTTCAGGGATTGACCTGAAAAACAGTGATAAATCAGCAATTGAAGCTTTAGTTAGCCGTTTAATGGCGGATAACGCGCACCGTTCACATCCCGGTCTTCTTAAGCAATGGGCTTACAATTCAGGTGAAGCTGTCACTTGGGTTATCGATAGAGTGAAACAAGGTGGCGGCCAGATTGTTGACCAAGGTACCAAAGTGCAGCACGGTATTCGCGGAATTGCTGATACTGATGACCGTTTAAATTTTATCACTTCTTTCTGCGGCCCTAAACCCTACACCACGGGTGATGCTATGCGCGCATTAGCTAAAACAGCAGAAAAAGCAGGCGTTAAGTTTTTCTTTAATACTCCTGCACAACAATTAATTCAGGATGAGTCAGGAAAAGTCATCGGCGTCATTGCTCAAACTCGTGATGGTAAGTACCACAAATACATAGCGAAGAAAGGTGTCATTCTGTCCTCTGGTGACTATCAAAATAACAAAGCCATGTGTGACTTCTTCATCCCCGAACTGAAAAACTTTGAACGTAAACAAATGGATCGTACTGGTGACGGTTTTGCTATGGCCTATTGGGCTGGCGGCGTTATTGAACCTGTTGGACATACCAAAATGTTGCACGACTTCGATGCCGGCCCGGCTTCCATGTGTGACATGCCATTCTTAGCGGTAAACCGTAAAGGTGAGCGCTTTGTGAATGAGAAGGTTGAGATGTCTCTAATGAATAACTACTTGAAAGATGAGCAGAATGCGGGGCATTACTCACAAGTATTTGATTCTGACTATATGACGCAAGCGAAGGATTGGCCTGGCCACCTCTATTCTCCTGAAGAGCTTAAAGTTTACATGCCTGAAGTTCCTGGTGAGAAAACAGGAGTATTTCCCTCTTTGATCAACACCCATTCAGCTAACACATTAGAAGAATTGGCTATGAAGTTAGAGTGCGATCCAAAAACCTTTGTTGCCAGCGTTAACCGTTATAACGAGCTGTGCAAAAAAGGTAAAGATGAGGACTTCGGTAAACCTAAAAGTAAAATGGTACCAGTGCTCAAACCACCGTTTTACGGTATTCACCGTCGTATGCGTATTTCTACTTTATGTTCAGGAATTCTCGTTAACGACAACCACCAAGTACTTGATGCCGATGGTAAGGAAATTCCAGGTTTATTCATTGTTGGTAACCTAGGCGCAGGTTTCTACGGTGGCGTTGACTACCCATTAACGGTATTTGGCTTGTCTTTAGGTCGCTGCTACACCTTCGGCTATTTAGCTGGCAAATATGTAGCAAAACTATAGAACACATAGTCATCAATAATGGATGCCTCACATTTTGGCATCCTGTGAAATGAATAATGGGATCAAACAATGAAAAACTTAACAATTATATTGGCTATTATTTTGGGTATTTTCGCTGGCAGCGCGTTCGCTAAAGAGAGTACTTTACTCGATCAAACTCATATGGCGAAAGGGCTTAAATGTGCAAGCTGCCATGGTGCAGAAGAACGACAAGCCGTCCCTATGCTCAAGTGTGTACAATGCCACAACACTAAGAAATTAGCGGAAAAAACGGCGGATGTAAAACCAACCAATCCCCATAAAAATCGCCACTTCGACACCGAAACTGATTGCAGTAAGTGCCACCATGTACACAAAAAATCTGAAAACTATTGTGTCAGTTGCCATCAACCATTTAATTTTGTAACTCCATAAGCTGATGACACTAAGCTTAAAAAGCTAAAAACAAAAAACCACCATTAAAGGTGGTTTTTTGTTCGAATAAGGCACTGTAATCAAATATAAATTAAGTATTACTAAGATCTGCAGGCTTGGATCATTATTCCGACGACTGATAAAAACAATATCCATGCTTTCCTTGGTGTTTCACGCGATACATGGCGGCATCCGCGCGATCACAACTCTCGGCAAAACTATCACCATAGCCAAATATATCAATACCGATACTCAGGCCTACCTCTACTTCACAACCTTCTAGTAGGAATTTATCTCGATAAACATCGAGCAATGATTGTGCGAGCGCCCCTAAAGATTCACGATCAAATGACGGCAGTAATATCACAAACTCGTCACCCCCTAACCGTGCGATCTGCGCAAATTCACCTGCATGAGATACCAAAGTATGCGCAACGTGCATCAACAGGCTGTCACCAAACTTATGGCCGTGACGGTCATTTAACGCTTTAAAACCATCAAGGTCGATAAAAAATAACGCACCGCGAATATCTGGTTGCGAGGATTCATCGAATACTTTGGCAATAGCTTGGCGATTCATTAAGTTGGTGAGTGGATCACTGTGGGCTAAACGGGCTAAATCTATTTCGTAGCGCTTTTCTTGAGTAATATCGATATGGCTGCCCATCATTCGCAGTGGTGTTCCATCAGCTAAGCGCTCGACAATACGCCCACGATCGGACACCCAGGTTATGCTGCCATCTTTGTGTAGCATTCTGTGAACTGCTTGATAGTAATCGGCTTGACCATTCACATGATCTTCAAAGGCTTTTATCACCCATTCTTTATCTTCGGGGTGTAATTTACTTTTCCAGATATCAACATGGGCAGCAAACTCTTCAGGACTAAACCCGAGCATTTCACCCCAGCGCATGTTAAATATGGTTAAATTTCCGCTTGGAATATGCTGTTCCCATAGACATAAACCATTACCATCGAGGGCCGCAAAGAGTTTTTCTTCGGCACGATAATTCAACGCCGCTAAATGAGCGTTTTCACTTTTTAGCTGAGCGATCTCAGCCTGAAGTTGCGCAATTAACTCTGCTGCAGTATCCGAAGCCACGACAAATCTCTTTCCTTTAAGTGGGAAAATTGAGTCCAGTGTAAATCACCCAATGCCGAAGCAACATAGCGAAGAGTGCAAAATGAGCCAGAATCATATTGGCTCAATTGAGCTTACACAGACTCTCGCAGTCCTGTCACGCTTAGTCGCGAGTCAGCACTTCGAGCAATTCGATCTCAAAGGTGAGATCAGAATTTGGTTTGATATGTGCCCCCACTTGACGCTCGCCATAGGCTAAGTGAGCTGGGACTAACAACTTACGTTTGCCACCGACTTTCATCCCCATAATACCTTGATCCCAGCCTTTAATTACACGGCCAGTACCAATTACACATTGAAACGCCTGACCACGATCATAGGATGAATCGAATTGGGTACCATCCTGCAAAAATCCACGATATTGGGTAGTGATCAGTGCGCCTTTTACCGCTTCTTTTCCTTCGCCCACTTGCAGATCGATTACTTCTAATTCAGTCATATCTTCATTCTCTTTTCTTGTTCGCACTTAGGGCGTGATATTCAACTTTGCGCAGGATTTTATCACCGACGAGCGGGCTTGTCGGCGCAATCTAAACATTTCTGCAGCTCGGTTCACTGCTTAATCCTTAATAATAAGGTCATCATGGGCGATAACATAATCACTCGCCCTTTAAATTACTGTCGGTTAGCCCAATATATAAGTCGTATAAACGTTTTATTTTGGAGCTTTGCCATGATTATTGCCTGCCCCCATTGCGATACGTTAAACCGCGTTCCCGATGAGCGTTTAAACCAACAACCCACTTGCGGTAAATGTAAGCTCAGTGTCTTTACGGCTGCGCCGATTGAACTCAATAGCGCAAACTTTGCCAACCATGCTAATAAATCAGAGCTTCCCCTTGTCGTTGACTTTTGGGCCAGCTGGTGTGGGCCCTGTAAAAGTTTTGCGCCCATATTTTCTGCAGCAGCTAAGACATGGGAGCCTCAATTTCGCTTCGGTAAAATCAATACTGAAGAACAGCAAGCCCTCGCGGCTCAATTTAATATTCGATCTATTCCAACCTTAATGATTTTTAAACAAGGCCACATACTCGCCCAGCAAGCCGGAGCTTTGCCCTCCTCTGCGTTAAACCAATGGTTAAATGCCTATAAATAAGAGGATTGAGCTAAGATACAAACGCTCAGCCGAGCTAATTTGTAAAGGTAACGAAAATTGAAAAAAGCAATGTTCTTACTGGGCGCAGTACTCTTGCTAGTGGTGACAGGATGGGGTTTACAACAACATCTCACAATTGATACTTGTCTCGACAAGGGAGGGACTTGGAACGATGAAACTCAGCAATGCATTCGCCCATTCGAGCAAGGGATAGCCTTTACTCGCAGTGATCATAATTCTGCCGAGCCGCAGACAGCTTATGTTTATCTTTCAGAGAATTTACAGCAAGCAGAAGTGTTTTTTGCCATGACAGATAAGCCTATTATTTTACAAGCCGTTACTGTCACTAAAGGCGATACCGCTCCCGTATTATATAAAAATGACATTGAACAGATTGATATCATCAACGTAAAAGAAATCTTTTATCTACGTTATCAACATCAAGCAATTTATAGCGCAAATACTTTTAGTCGCAACTTAACCTCAAATTAAGTGCAAAACATAAGCATAGAGTAAACTTCGAAACACTAAGCCTGACACTAAGCCCAAAAACTCGGAACGACTCAGCTAAAAACAAAATCAGTATCCGCCATATGCTCTTCATAAGGCGAATACTATTCTAGTGGCAACGTTGAAACACAAAGTTGCCATGAACTATATCAGTGTTAAATATCCCAGAAGGTATGAGCGATAATACCCAAGACAATCATACTGATAAAGTTGATGATCATACCGACTCGCACCATTTCCGATTGCTTGATATGGCCAGACCCATAAACGATAGCATTGGGCGGTGTCGCCACCGGCAGCATAAAAGCGCAAGAAGCTGCAATACCAATCAGTACAGATAACATTACAGGTGATATGCCTAATGCCTCAGCAATCGCAGCAAATACAGGCACTAACAGTGCAGCGCTGGCGGTGTTACTGGCAAATTCAGTCAACATCACCACAAAAGCAATCACAGCAAAGACGAACAACGACATGTGAGTGCTACCGAAAATATCTGTCATCCAGTGAGCTAAAAATACGCTGGTGCCAGTCGTTTTTAGTACTGCGCTCAGTGTTAAACCGCCACCAAACAATATGAGTACGCCCCAATCTGTGGTCGATTCAATTTTCTTCCAGCCGACCAAGCCTAAACCCGAGAGTAAAACGACAGCACCTAAGGCGACTATGGTATCAAACTGAGTGATGCCACCTAATGCCTTGGCTAACGGCACACTGAAAATCCAGCAACATACGGTAGTAAGGAAGATAAGCAGAGTAAATTTCCCCTGAAATGTCAGCTTCTGAGCTTCAACATTCACATCGAATTTGGCAGAAAGATCAGGCTTAAAATACCAATACAAGGCAATCAACATCATAGGTAGCATGAGGATAACGGTTGGAATACCAAACTTCAGCCAATCACTAAAACTTAAGCCCACTTGAGCCGCAGCAATCGCATTCGGTGGGCTACCCACTAAAGTACCGATACCGCCTATGTTGGCCGAATAGGCAATACCGAGCAGTAAGAATACATAGGTGCTGTGGTATTTTTCGCGGTCGAGCTGCTGCAAAATCCCGAGTGCCAATGGCAACATCATCGCCGTGGTCGCGGTATTGCTGATCCACATAGATAGCAGTGCAGTTACTCCAAACAGCATCAAACAGGCGATACTGAGTTTGCCCTTAGAGGCTAGCAGCAGCTTTTGCGCTATGAGGGTATCAATCTTTTGATGATGCAAGGCCGCAGCCAATACGAAACCACCAAAGAATAAGTAAATGATGGGATTGGCAAAGTTACTCATTGCCTCCTTGGTTTCAAACACCCCAAAGAATACGGCGAGTATAGGAACGAGAATCGCAGTGATACTGATGTGAATCGCTTCGGTCAGCCAAAGAATCGCTGCAAAGAACAAAATGGCCAGCCCAGTATTCACCCCTTGTTCGAAAGGTAAACCGTAATAAAGTGCAAATAACAGCACAATATCAGCCACTAGGATCAGCATTTTTTTCTTATCGAGCCCCTCACTGACAGGAGCTTTATTAGGTGGAGCAGTACTTGAATCTGTTAAAGACATGGTTACAACCTTAATACCATTTTATTTTGACGCAAATTTAGGGCATAGATCACACTTGGCAAAGCGGTTTATTTTGTAATTTTATCACTTGGCAACAACATTTATTGCTGAGCTAGCACGCACAAACAGCCGATTAGCGACAATAATCACCAAATTCTGATCGACACCTTTGTTTTAAAATTTCAAACGGACAAAGATCGAACAAAACCTTGCCCACGTTGTAATTTAATTAATGTTTAAAACTGAGATATAGATCACGCCACACTTTCTACCAAGGTGATAATCAACTAATTAATCATACCTTCTGATCATTGGTAGGATTAGGTATTATTCCCCAAATTTGGCACTAAATTGAATGTGTAGCGCTAAATCGAATCTAGATATCGTTGAATGTGCACTAAAACTGCGACGCAGTGAACAGCAAGCGAACAACACAAACGTATTGCAACAAAGCAACATAGAAAACCCAATATCTACATGAATAGTAAACACAAATATTATTCACCACCACAGTCAATCTAACTCACTTTACCCTGTTAGCGATCCAGCCTAAAGTCGCGCTCGCAACCTCGCCGCCTGTTTATTTTTTATCTGTTTGGTACCGCTTGTGGAAAATATGCTGTTAGCTCAACCCAATCAAAAGCCAGGGCTGTTTGTGCCTGTGGCAGGACTCAGTCTATTTGCTTTAGCGTCAGGCTACTTGATGAGTTTGATCCCACTCTCGCTCACTTACTTTGATCTAAGCCTTGATCTTGCACCTTGGCTAGCGAGTATTTTCTACCTTGGCTTATTACTAGGTGCACCTTGTATTGCACCGATTGTCAGCCGCATAGGTCACAGTAAGGCCTTTATTTTGTTCTTAAATATCTTACTGTGTAGCGTTGTGGTAATGGTATTACTGCCACAGAGTAGCATCTGGCTAGTATCACGCCTGATTGCAGGCTTGGCTGTTGCAGGGATTTTTGTGGTGGTCGAGTCTTGGTTACTTATGGCCGACACCCAAAAACAACGGGCAAAACGTTTAGGCTTATATATGACCGCCCTCTACGGTGGCACTGCCATTGGGCAACTTGCCGTAGATTATTTAGGCACCACGGGTAATTTACCCTACTTGGTAGTAATAGGTTTGTTGGCAGCGGCCAGCTTACCCGCACTGTTAGTTAAACGCGGCCAACCGCAGTCCAGTGAACAACACGCTATTGCTCTTTTCGACCTTAAAACCTTAAGTAAACCTGCCATTGCTGGCTGTTTAGTCTCAGGATTATTACTCGGTCCCATCTACGGTTTATTGCCTGTGTATGTGTCGCAAGACATGGGTTTTGCACAACAGACGGGGCAATTTATGGCGCTGATCATTATGGGCGGCATGATAGTTCAACCCTTAGTGAGCTATTTATCCCCGCGTGTTGAAAAGAGTGTGTTGATGACCGCCTTTTGCTTAGTGGGTGCGGCGGCGCTGTTGTTACTGATACAAACATCGCTTGTGGGATTATGGTTAGGTTTTGTGTTACTCGGTGCCTGCGCCTTTGCTCTCTATCCCATCGCCATCAGTCTGGCGTGCGATCATTTACCCAGCAGCCAAATCGTCTCCGCCACTCAGATTATGTTGCTCAGTTATTCTGTGGGTTCGGTTATTGGTCCGGTTGCCGCCAGTCGTTTTGATGATGTAGAACATGGCTTACCGCTCTACTTAGCAGCAAGCTTTTTAGTCACGGTTTGCTATCTAAGTGCGCACTTACTGGCCCGAAGCAAAGCCCGCCTACCCACAGCGAAGGCTTAGTCCTGAGCCGTTAATGTTAAGTCTCTACACCCTGTGAATAACAATGGGCGCCGTTATCGGCGCCCATTGTTATTATGATGTTTGCTGGGTTAATTCTGCCACTGGCACTGTGGTGGGAATGGCCCAGACACTGTCCTGCGGCCCATTAAGCACCCGATGGCGAGTTAGCCTGTAACCATAAAAGAACACTCCACTAAAGGCTAACGCCACCAGATCGACGCCTAACGTTGCCGCAGAATAAGGCGCCCATAAGCCTAAACTTGGCACGATTAACGCAACTAAAGACGTGATTGGCATCGCCAATGTAGCCAAGCCGCACAAAGGCAAAATCAGCAGCGCCGCCTTAGCAGCACCACGCCAAAAGGCGTAAACCACCAGCAAGCCAAACACCAGATAATACAGCCACAAATAGACGTGGTTAATATTGCTCACATGCACATATAACCATTTACCCAACAACATACTTATCGTTAAAGCGGCAACCGAGCCTAAGCAAATCCCCACCGTGACGCTCGCCATTAATCGGCAAGCACGGGTTTGCTCGCTCGCCTGCTTTTTACAGCGTTTTTCCAGCCACAGCAAATTACCACTATAAAATAAAAAAGCACCGCTCAAACCTAGGAAAAAATACACCCAACGCCCGAGATCGCCCCCATAACTACCAAAATGTAATCCAAAGAATACCGCAACGGTTCTGGCCCAAATCCCCTTGTCGCCTTGATCAATCGTGCTATTGGTCACCTTAAGACTATAAGGATGCAGGTATAAGAAATCGGTAACGGGTCCACGCATAAAACCATTGGGGTTATATAACCCCAAGCGCAGAGTCGCACGGGGATTATTCAAGTTCATAAAGGTCATTTCATTCACTTGATAATCGGGGGCGATTTGCTGCACCTTGGCTAACACAGTGGTGACCTTTGGCAAATCGGCTAGTGTATAGGGCGTTTTGTCCGGTGCCGATTGAGCAAATAATGGTTTTTCACCATAAACCATATGCTTAAGCCCATCGTAAAGCTGGTCATGGAAAGCAAACACAATCACAGTTACACATATCACTAGATGAAATGGCAGGCTGGTAATGCCCACTAAATTATGGGCATCGAGCCAGAAACGACTCTCACCTTTATCTTTACGCAGGGCGAAAAAGCTTTTGGTTAACGTTGGCAGTAAAAAAATCACCCCAGAAACCAATGCCAAGAAGTATAAAACGGCGGCTATCCCCAACACATAGGCACCCGCTTGATCGTGACCGACTTCGCCGGCAATCCCCGCGGTACGATGTAATTGGTCAATCAACTCAGCCAACTCGCTTGGTGTACTTAGTTGGGTGACTAATTGCCCCTGCTCGTCAAGGCTGGCATGCCAAAGCTGGTGACTCATGCTGAGTTCACGTTCCGAGCCCTGCTGATACCAAGTCATCGGCGATTGATGCTCATCATTTAAGTGCAAACTAAAACCGGTTTTGGCCTTATCATCCTGCGCTAACACTTGCGCGACTAAGTCATCCAGTTTCTCAGCGGGCACTTGAGGCAAGGTCAGGGCTGGCGGCATTGACCAAGCGTCAATCGCCCCCTTAAACATAGTGAGCGAGCCGGCATAAAAGCCGATAAACAATACGATTCCGGCGATGATACCAGTCCAAATATGGATAGACTGATACACACGTAACACATCACTGCGAACTTTCATCCTTGTCACCTAAAGGTATATAACACTATATAAGTCAAAACGTTAAACAAGCCCAAGTAGCCAATTGCCCTGAGTCCGGTTTTAAACATAAAGCTAAAACTTAAGACCAATAACCAGATAGGCGTAATCAGCCACATGTTGAACTGCACTTTAGTATCGGCATCGATGCCGCCTGGGCCAAACCAGGCAAATAACCCCACCAATCCAAGTGCTAAAGTAAATCCTAAAATCAATCCAGCCAGTGACTTAGTCCACCAGTCGGGTTGCAATTTATCCTGTTCAGCTAAACGTGCCATGAGTTATTTCCGACCGAAAAGTGAGATAAAAGGCACTAACCCCATCAATAACATCAACAGGGCTAACCAAATAAAAATTGCGGCGCTAAGGGTAAAGAGGCTAAGCCAACCGATAAGACTGACAAAGGCAACACCGTAAGCGAGTAACCGCCAAGGCCGCTTAGGAAGGGAGCTTGCAAATAGTTTTTGCTGCTTATTCGTTAAATAAAATAACAAGCAGGCCAGAAGCGTCGACAACAGGAATATAAGTTGCAACACGGGATGTTATCCTCTCACTACAAAGCGTTAGCATTCAAGTCCATTTGCCTATGCTTGCTGTACATCATGTAAAAAGATAAGCACATGAAAGCAATGGAAGAATTTTAATCTCGGGACTCTAGCCTTGGTGATAATAATTCGCAATAAGATTTACACTGTAAGGATGGTTTATGATATTCAAATCACAAATAGGCAACACTTCTGCCTTGTCATTGCCAGTTGTTAACCATTAAGATACATTTCGCGTTAATAGTCTTGTCCCAAGATAAACAATCCGATTCACCCTCAAGCTCATTACTATGACATCAGCAAAGGAAGCTAAATGATTAAAAATGAATTCAATCTGCCGAGCTCAATTGGCCTCAGCAAAATTATCCCCATTGTTATTCTGTTAATCCTCTTTATTTCCTTATTTGGCAGTTGGTATACAGTTGACCAAGGTGAACGTGGCGTACTGCTGCGCAACGGTAAAGTTATCGGTACCGCAGAACCTGGGCTGGGTTTTAAAATCCCACTGATAGACACTGTGGTGAAGATTTCGACCCAAACACACACCACCAGTTATACCTCGCTGCAAGCCTATAGCCGCGATCAACAACCTGCGACACTTAACGCATCGGTGACATTTAGCGTCCCACCAGACCGCGTCGAAGAAGTGTATGCTAACTTCAAGAGTATCGATGCCATGGTCACGCGTTTGCTCGACAGACAAGTGCCGACTCAGGTCGAAAACATCTTCGGTAAATACACGGCGATTTCTGTGGTGCAAGAGCGGATCAAATTCGGTATTGATGTGACCAGCGCGATCACTAACTCAATCAAAGGTCCGGTAGAAATCAACTCAGTGCAGATTGAGAATATCGACTTTTCCAACGCCTATGAAAAATCCGTCGAAGACAGAATGCGCGCCGAAGTCGAAGTGCAAACTCAACTGCAGAATCTAGAAAAAGAACGCGTCAGCGCGCAAATCGCCGTCACCCAAGCGCAAGCACAGGCCGACTCGCAATTGGCCCGCGCCAAGGCTGAAGCCGAAAGTATTCGTATCAAAGGTGATGCAGAAGCCTCTGCGATTAAGAGCCGCGCCGAAGCGCTGGCACAAAATCAAAACTTAGTTGAATTAACCAAAGCGGAAAAGTGGGATGGCAAACTACCGACGACTATGCTGCCGACAGGCACCCTGCCCTTTATTGATGTGAAAAAAGGCAACTAAGCTTAGGTTTAAATCGAGCAAAAACATAAACCGACAATAAAAAATCCCAGTGTTAGCAACAACACTGGGATGTTTATGTGTTTGATACTGCTTAGCGGAATATGAGCCGATTAAGAACAACAATCGTTGCGGCGAACCCAGCTTCTTGGGATCTTCTCAAAAACCACTTTTGCCATGAGTAACGCCAGCAATATGCCAGAGGTTGCCACTAACCATTGAGGTAACATTTGGTGCTCTTCACCAATTTGTGGCATCACCACAAAACCAAAGGTATTAACCAGATAATTGACCAACATACCGGCCACTAAGGCCACGCCAATCACACCACCCAAATAGCCCCACAGCGCACGTTTACCTAGCTCTTTAGCCACTATGCCTAAAGTCGCGATATTGGTTGCCGGACCTGCCATCATAAACACGAGTACAGCACCCGGTGACACACCCGCCAGTAATAATCCAGCAGCAATCGGTGTCGATGCGGTCGCACAAATATACATAGGCACAGAAACGAGCACCATCACTAACATAGCTAAAATGCCATCCCCCCATTTAGCCAAAAAGTCAGCCGGCACATAGGTTTGTACCAGAGCTGCGAAAAATAAGCCCACCAGCAGCCACAGCGTAGTATCACGCACTAAATCCGTTGCCGCATATTTAAGGCCAATTCCGATACGACTGAGTACCGATTGCGACTTAAATTCAGTCGCCATATCTTGAGTAGAGGCACAGCAGCTATCGCCTGCAGTGTTAGCACTAACCTGCTCAGCATCCTTAGCACTGCCACCACAGCAAGCGCCTTTTTTCACCACCACTATTTTTTCAGGCTCTGTGGTTTGACTGCCACAACATGACCCCACGCTTTCTGCTTTAGCAGCGTTAACCTTGACCACAGAACCCATAGTTTGAGCAGATCCCATGGTTTGACCGCCAACAGCTTGACCGCCAACAGCCATAACACTTGAAGGACCCGCCATTAAGCTCGGCGCCGCCATAGGCGTCATTTTGATCTTCGGCTTTGGCTCGGCTGCAGGTGCATCAACATTGTCATTACCACAGCAGGAAGACTTTACGGGCGTTATCGTAGGCGTAGTCGATGAGCAGCAGCTTTTAACCGCTTCGGCTTTTACCATCTCTGGCTGAGCCACTGATTTTGAAGCGCAGCAAGACGCCTCACCCTCTAATGGCTTATCTGATTGAGTATCTACCTTAACCACTGACTTGCCATCGTCATCATCGCGACCAACGAGTAAGCCCGCCACTATCGCACTGGTAATCGCTGCAATCGGTCTGACGATCGCCATAAAGGGGCCAAGTAACACGTAGGAAACGGCGATTGAATCGACGCCCGTTTCTGGCGTCGACACTAAAAAGGAAGTCGTTGCTGCTTTAGAGGCACCAGAACGGCGCAATCCTACCGCCGCAGGAATAACGCCACAAGAACACAAAGGTAAAGGTGCGCCAAGCAGCGCCGCTTTCACTACGGTTTTAAAACCGTGACCACCGAGCTGCTTTTGCATCCACGCCATTGGCACGAATACTTTTAATAGCCCAGCTAAAATCAGGCCCAGTAATAACCAAGGCGCCGAGTCTAAAAACAGATCAATAAAATTCTTCAGTAACATAATTAATTCCCTGACTCTTCATAAATGGCTTTGCCGTGATTATTCTGGTGCGCTTGGTACTGATTTACATTATGAGAGTGATGCTCAACGCGTACCCGCTCAGTGCTGGACTCCAACGCCTCTAAAATAGAGCAATGTTCGGCGCTACGTGGCCCACCACAACAGGCATCAGACAAGCTTTGTAAACTCGCTTGAAAATGATTCAGCTCAGCAATTTTGGCCTGTACTTGAGCCAATTTACAATCAACCATGCCTTTTACATCGGCACAGACTCGGTTAGATTTATCGAGTTCAATTGACAGCAATTCACTGATTTCATTGAGGGTAAAACCCACAGCTTTCGCCCGTAAAATAAAGCGTAATCGCGCAGCATCGGCCTCGGTATATACTCGATAGCCAGACTCAGTACGGCTCGACGGCGCGAGTAGGCCGTGCTTCTCGTAGAATCTTAAGGTGTCGGCTTTCACCTCACACAAATCCGCCAGTTCACCAATACGATACATGTCTTCATCCTTTGCGAAATAGCCTACAACTCAGGGATCATTTCCAGCATACAACTCAATAATGCCAGTATAAACCTTGGAGCCTACTCCAAGGTCAAGAGGTAATTTTAACTTTACTGAAAGCCAACACGGCAATGCCGCTTTGTTCTGATATGAATATTGTGAAATCACGCAGAAAAAACACCCGTAAATCGAGTTTTACGCTAGAATACGCGCGCTGTGACGAAGGGATAAAAAGTTAACTAATAAAGTAAAAATAGGACCAAGGGACTTTTGGAAAGCAGTACAGCGTTAAGGCTGTTCTGTTTTCCGAAAGATCCTTGAAACTAAAATAACTGGACCCTGTACCCAAATGACTGCTGCAAATAATGCCAGACCCATTCGTCGCGCGCTGTTAAGCGTTTCAGATAAAACCGGAATTCTCGAGTTCGCCAAAGCACTTCACGCCCAAGGTGTAGAATTGTTATCAACTGGCGGCACCGCTCGCTTGTTAGCGGATAACGGCGTGCCTGTTATCGAAGTATCTGATTACACAGGACACCCTGAGATCATGGACGGTCGCGTTAAGACGCTGCACCCTAAAGTGCACGGCGGCATTTTGGCGCGCCGCGGTCTTGATGAAAGCGTGATGGCCGATAACAATATCAATGCCATCGATCTAGTTGCGGTTAACCTTTATCCCTTCGCTGAAACTGTGGCTAAAGCTGGTTGTACCTTAGAAGACGCTATCGAAAATATCGATATTGGCGGCCCAACTATGGTGCGCGCGGCGGCAAAAAACCACAAAGACGTTACCATAGTCGTTAATGCGGCCGATTACGATCGCGTACTTGCAGAAATGACGGCTAACAATGGCAGCACGACCCATGCGACGCGTTTCGACTTAGCGATTGCGGCCTTTGAGCACACTGCGGGTTACGATGGCATGATCGCCAACTACTTCGGTACTATGGTTCCTGCACACAGCAAGGACGAATGCTTTGCTGATTCTAAGTTCCCACGCACGTTCAACACCCAATTAGTGAAGAAACAAGACTTACGCTATGGCGAAAACAGCCATCAAGCAGCGGCTTTCTATGTTGACACTAAAATTGATGAAGCTTCTGTGGCTACCGCGATTCAGTTGCAAGGCAAAGCCTTGTCTTACAACAACATTGCCGATACCGACGCCGCCCTTGAGTGCGTAAAAGAATTCTTGGAACCCGCCTGCGTTATCGTTAAACACGCTAACCCCTGTGGTGTGGCCTTAGGCAAAGATTTACTCGATGCCTATAACCGCGCTTATCAAACTGACCCAACCTCAGCCTTCGGTGGCATTATCGCCTTCAACGGCGAATTAGATGCTGCGACGGCGAGTGCGATCGTTGAGCGTCAATTCGTTGAAGTGATTATCGCCCCAAGCGTCAGCCAAGCAGCGCGCGATGTGGTTGCGAAAAAGACCAACGTGCGTTTATTAGAATGTGGTCAGTGGAATACTAAGACCCAAACCTTAGACTACAAACGTGTTAACGGCGGCTTACTGGTGCAAGATCGCGATCAAGGTATGGTCGGTTTAGAAGACATCAAAGTGGTTTCTAAACGTCAACCTACGGCAAGCGAACTGAAAGACTTAATGTTCTGCTGGAAAGTGGCGAAATTCGTTAAATCTAACGCCATCGTTTATGCCAAAGACGGCATGACTATCGGTGTCGGCGCTGGCCAAATGAGCCGCGTTTACAGCGCGAAAATCGCTGGCATCAAGGCCGCCGATGAAGGCTTAGAAGTAGTGAACTCTGTAATGGCATCCGATGCTTTCTTCCCCTTCCGTGACGGTATCGATGCCGCAGCGGCTGCGGGCATTAGCTGCATCATCCAACCGGGTGGCTCAATGCGCGATGCTGAAATCATCGCAGCAGCAGACGAGCATGGCATGGCCATGGTGATGACAGGCATGCGCCACTTCCGTCATTGATAACAACTTAAATCAAACTTGGCCCTCGCGATTAGGGCCTTTTCCTTTGCGATGTGTGGGAGTTTTAACCATGAAAGTGTTAATCATTGGTGGCGGCGGCCGCGAACATGCCCTAGCTTGGAAAGCCGCTCAATCGGCTCAAGTTGATACCGTTTACGTAGCACCCGGCAATGCGGGCACAGCCCTAGAACCTAATGTTGAAAATCTGGCGATCAGCGCCACCGACATCCCTGCTCTGCTCGATTTTGCGAAAACCAATAAGATTGAACTGACCATAGTCGGCCCAGAAGCACCACTCGTTATCGGTGTCGTCGATGCCTTCAACGCCGCAGGTTTAGCGATTTTTGGCCCAACTAAGGCCGCAGCCCAACTCGAAGGTTCAAAAGCCTTCACTAAAGACTTTTTAGCCCGCCACAATATTCCTACGGCGGGTTATAAAAACTGCACTGAAATCAGCGATGCCAAAGCTTTCGTGCGTGAATTAACGGCCACAACGGGTTATCCAGTGGTCATCAAAGCTGACGGTTTAGCCGCGGGAAAAGGCGTGATCATCGCCCAAAACCAAGCCGAAGCCGATGCCGCAATTGATGACATGCTCGCCGGTAACAAGTTTGGCGAAGCGGGTTCGCGCGTAGTGATTGAAGAGTTTCTCAAGGGCGAAGAAGCCAGCTTTATCGTGATGGTCGATGGCAAGAATATTCTACCAATGGCGACCAGCCAAGACCATAAAGCCCGTGATAACGGCGACTATGGTCCAAACACGGGTGGCATGGGCGCTTACTCGCCAGCACCTGTGGTAACCCAAGCGGTACACGATTGGACTGTGGCGAACGTCATTCGCCCAACGGTTGATGGTATGGCGGCAGAAGGCAATGTCTACACTGGCTTTTTGTATGCGGGTTTGATGATATCGCCCGATGGCAGCGCCAAAGTGCTCGAGTACAACTGCCGCTTCGGCGATCCAGAAACTCAGCCAATCATGATGCGGTTAAAGTCTGACTTAGTGGAACTTTGTTTAGCCGCCACCCGTAGCGAACTCGATAAAGTGACCGCCGAATACGACGAGCGCGCAGCCGTGGGCGTGGTATTAGCCGCTGGCGGTTACCCAGATGAGTATCGTAAATTTGATGTGATCGACGGTCTCAGCCTTGGCGATAACGACGGTAAAGTGTTCCATGCGGGCACTGAGATGAAAAACGGCCACGTCGTTACCAACGGCGGTCGCGTATTGTGTGCGACGGCACTGGGTAACACAGTCACCGAAGCGCAAAAAGCCGCCTATAAATTGGTTGATGAAATCCACTGGGATGATGTGTATTTCCGTACCGATATTGGTTATCGCGCAATCGCACGTGAACAGCAAGATTAATTAATATCTCTATTAAAAAACCGGCAATAAGCCGGTTTTTTTGTGCCTGTTTTTTGACACGCGTCAAATATAACATCATGATTTTCAATAAAATTATGTAATTAATTCTATTGAAAACAGGAGCAACAAGATACAATGTCAACCAAATGTTAAATACACCAAGATCAAGGACTCCCCATGAGGATTAGACTACTTTATGCCTCCATTGCCATACTGCTTAGCGGATGCGGTGGCGGCTCAGAAGATGCTGGCCCGACAACACCACCCACTCAGCCGCCAGTCCAACCTCCCGCGCTGCTACAATACACCGCCAGCAGCCTATCGGTAATAGGTGGAGCACTGAGTCCAAGCAGCCAAAAAGTGGAGTCTGGCAAAAGCGCTATTTTTAGCATTACTGCCGATATCGGCTTTACGCTTGAGGACATTACTGGCTGTGGTGGCACGCTCAATGTGCTGACTTACACCACTGCGGCCATGACGGCCGATTGCACTATCACGCCGACATTTATCAGTAATACCGAAAATGCCATTAAGCACCAAGACCACAGGCTTGCCAGTGCGAGTGAGTTAATTGATTTCAGCATCGCCGAACTCGCTAATATCGACATCAAACGTAAAGCCCAGATAAATCAGCTATATCAAGGTGTCGGTAGCAGCATCTCTTGGCATCCAACCCATGACTCAATTACCTTTTCGAGCTTTATGCCGGAGAACACTTTTACTGTCTTGCCATCAAATGTCGATGGCAGTGGGGCAAGCGCCGTCCGTGGGTTAGTGATGGCGGGCGAGCAACAGAATCAACGCTATGCGGCCATGGCGGGGAATCTGTTTTCCGTCAACACTTTAGCTCAAACCGATGTTTTACTGAAAAACCTTTTAGGCTGGCTGACCAAAGGTGCCGATAAAACCGACGGCCTCAGCATAGTGACCGCCCAAATGCCGAGCAAGGCTGACAGTTGGTACTTTCCCCATAATGAAGGGATCCGCACTTGGCTCACAAACAACTACCCCGCAGCCCATAGCATTAATACAGCAAATACCTGTGACTACAGCGAGTTAAGCAACTGTATCAACACACTGAAACCGGATCTGATTATCATTAGTGACATAGACCGCCAGTCACTCGGTTTTGCAGGTATAAAAGCCGCGATCGCTAAGGCCAAAGCGGCAGGAATTCCCTTGTTGCTCTCTAACTACTGGCGTAATGAAAGCCCAATACTGTCACCACTTTATCTTGAGATGGGGCTTTCTACCTCTGGCAATTACTGGTCAAAACTCAATGCCAATAACCTCAGTGTGACCGATATTTTGGTCGAAGACACCGCCCTGGCCAAGGTGAATAATTTGCTCGGCAAGCTTAACGAAGGCCGCTTCGACACCTCAGTACTCAACGACTGCGGCGGTAATTACTTGAGCTGTAATACTGCCGCCTTTGTTGACTCATTCAAAGCGGGTGCCGATTGGTATCGAGCCAATGCTGAAACCTTAGATAACCATGCTATCGATGTGTTTACCAAAGCAGACTTCCCCTTGATGAAGGCCGGACTGCTGCTCGCCGATAAGTATCGCAGCGAGATTGACTACCCCATAGCCTACAGCGAATACGCCCAGTGGCAGCAGGCCCTATTTGCCGATTGGACCGTCAGCTATGCCCGTAGCCATAACTTAGCCCAGCCAGATTTAGGTGAATATGTTACCGACAGAGCTAACCTCAGCAAGGGCAGCAATGCACACTACGCTTATCCTGCGACTGTCACTGAACGTAAAACCATTAGCGTGCCCTATGCAGGCCAATGGACGACCACGGGCTGGTATGCGCTGCCAGGACAAACCATTAAACTGACTCGTCTCGATAGCAACGCTGCAAATGTGGAGATCAAACTCAACTACCACAGACGTAATACTAACCGTGCCTATGAGCAGAAAATCTACCGCGGTCCATTGGAGTTGGCGCAGCAACGCCTGCGCTTAGCTCAAGGACAAAGTCTTGAATTTTCTTCCCCCTACGGCGGGCCGATTTATCTGTATATCAGTGGTGATACTTCGAGTACTGATGGCGGCGCGTTAAGTATCGAAGTCAACGCTGAGCATGTGGCTAAACATCCGACCATTATGGATTTTTCAAACCCTGCAGAAATAGCAGCCTTTAACGATCGCATCCAAAATACCGAATTACCCCATGTGGACTTACGTACCGATGGTGCCGAGCAGCATCTGCGTCGCGACCGCTTTTTAAACGCCATCGGCGGGGATGTACCCGATGTAAACGCGCTACTCAAAAGTATTGTCGATGACCATATCAACAGCGTTTACACCCTTGCGGGGCTTAAGATCCAAGGCAAGAGCTTAAGTGAATCCTTACCTGCCGATGTACTAGCAGCCTGCAAAGGACTGTTTGGCGACGACTGTATCGATAATAGTCTGCATACCCGCACTATCATTCAACACGCGAATTATGACCAAAATGCCCAGTGCGGTGGAGGTTGTAGCGGTAACCCTTGGGACGCAGCATGGAATATCGACCCAACGGGTTGGGGTGATAACCATGAGTTAGGCCACAATCTGCAAACTAACCGTCTCAATGTGCAATATGCTGCGGCAAGTGATCATGATAACTGGGCAGGTTATGGCAGCCGCGCAGGGGAAAACTCCAACAATATCTTCCCCTATGTGGTGAAGTGGAAAACCCATTATCTGCGCGACGGCAATACAGGCACAGTGACCGATGGTCACATGAACCACAAGGATCTCTTTTATGTGTTTATGTCCGATGCCGCAGGTACAACAGACACCAGTGGTAAACGCCTAGTGTTTGGCGCCAATTGTAAGGTGCTCGATGCTGGTGAAGACAGATACACTGCGCCTTGGGCCAGCAATGCTTATGCAGTGCATAACGGTTATCGCATGGCGTTTTACATCCAAATGGCGCTTAAGGCTCACGGCATGACGCTCAGTGACGGCACCACTCTGAACAATGGCTTTAATCTCTTTACCTTGCTGTATCAACACAGTCGTATTTTCGGTAAATATGCGAATAACGCCAGTGATTGGGAAGCGAATCGTAGCAAACTGGGCTTTGGCCAATTTTCGTTTGAAGGCAATAGTGTCTACGGTGGCAAAACGGTGAAAGATATTCCGGGCAACGACTTTATGCTGGTGTCTTTGAGTAAACTCACAGGCAAAGATTGGCGCAGCCATTTCGATATGTTAGGCCTACACTACTCAAGCCTTGCGGCCTCGCAAACTGCCGCCAATGCCACATCAGGGGCTATCCCCATGGGCATGTATGAGTTAGAAACCGACTTGCCACCCGCCAATATGAGCCAAGGTTTGACCTTTGTGCCCTTGTCACTCACTGATGGCACTACACAGTGGAAAGGCGTGGGTTCGCCAACCCAGTGCACCAAACCATAAGTGTGCTAAACCTTAATCTCGCTAAGATCATAAACCTCGCTCTGGCGAGGTTTATGTTTACCTTAAAATGTGATGTAAAGCACATACCTAGGTTCAGATGACGTGCACCATCTAGCTTCTTATATTTTTAACAATCATGAAATTAATGGGGTAAATATATGGGTTATTCGATAAAAGATCTTATTTATCAAGGTGAAAAATCAGGCGTACATAACTGGCAAACCCTAGAAGGAGCCAGCTTTTACTGGCATCCAGATTGGTTTCATATTGCAGAGGATATGACGGGCCATAACGCGACTGTGACTATCGATATCGATGGGGACAAAGCGACCCAAAGTGAAGCTGAACAATCCATCATTAAGCATCTCAATAAGAGTGGCAAATAGCTTGTAGTGGCAAAAAAATTAGTGCCCGGAGGCGATCGCCCTGCGGGCAATTTTGTCGATTAAGCCTGGCGCGATCAGCTTAAGCCAACGCCCCAAACGACCGCGAAGTGAAGTAATCAGTTGACGGCCTCGAGTTGCAATCACTGGCAACATCATATTAGCGCATTGCTCAGCCGTCAGTATCTTAGCTTCCTGCATCGGAGATTTACCTAAAGGATGACCTGCACCATCGAGGGCACGTTTGTGAATTTGTGACACCACAAAATCAGGGCAAATTACCGTCACTGCCACATTATCGTCCGCGAGCTCAATCCGCAGTGAATCGAAAAAACCAATCACAGCATGTTTAGAAGCGGCATAACCGCTGCGAGTAGGAACGCCCGTTAATCCAGCGACTGACGCCACAACCACCACTTGGCCTTTACTGGCTTTCAAGTGCGGTAACGCGGCATGGGTTAAATACGCAGGACCAAGATAATTCACCCGCATTATGTCTTCAAGCACCGAGAGCTGAGTCAGTTCATCAAAACGTGACCACATAGTCATGCCTGCATTGTTAATCAAAATATCGAGATGGCCATAATGCGCAACTGCAGCTTCAACTAAGGCTTCACACTGTTCTGGGCTGGAGACATCGGCGGCAAATACAAAAGGAGGCGGACCATAATTAGCGATTTCTAAAGCGAGTGAGGCGAGACGTGTTTCATTACGCGCACTGAGCACCAGTTGGCAGCCCATTCGCGCCATTGCCACTGCGAGCGCCCGACCAATACCTTCTGAGGCACCCGTGATGATCACGACCTTGCCTGTGAGTCCATCCATAGTCATTCCTTTGTTATCGCCATGTTAATTACGCCTTTTGCTAAATTGGCATAATCACGCTAAAAGCGCAATCCTTCACGCGCGTTGTGCAAGCCTCATCTCGTATTGCTCACGATAATTAGCTAAGGGTTGCGGGCGCCCTATCGCATAACCTTGCGCATAGTTAATGCCGATGCTCAACAACCTGTCAATAATATCCTGATTCTCAACAAATTCAGCAACAGTCTCGATTCCCATAACCCGACAAACATCCTGAATCGATTTAACGATGGCGTAGTCTTTAGCATTCACGGCGAGGTTCTTAATAAAACAGCCGTCGATTTTGACATAATCCACCGGCAGCTCACGCAGATAACCATAAGAGGCAAAACCACTGCCAAAATCATCCAGTGCAAATGAAAAACCGAGTTTACGTAACTGCTTCAACATTTCCATACCACGATTGCGATTTTGAATCGCGGTGGTTTCAGTAATTTCAAAACAAATACATTGGCTTGGAATATCAAAAATGTGTTGCTGCTGGGCGATATATTCCACCATACCTTCGGCGCCTAAACTATTGCCCGAAAGGTTGATCGAAATACAATGATCAGGCCAAAGCACGGGGTTCAAAGACAACCATAAAAAAGCTTTGCGGATGACTTCTTTATCGATATCTGGCATCAACTTAAAACGTTCAGCGGCGGCTATAAACTGCGCAGGCGCCAAAATGCGGCCACAGGGCTCTTGAATTCGTAGCAGGATTTCCATTCGTTGTCGCTGCGGACCACTGCCTAGTCCGCGGATCGGTTGGTAATACAGAATCAACTCATTTTCTTCAATCGCTTGCGCAATACGTACCGCCCATTTAGGCGCATTTCTTTGGTAGGTGAGCTCTTTATCTTTATCATCGTAAAAATGAATTTGATTAGCCCCCTTAGCTTTAGCGGCAATGCAGGCAATGTCCGCGTCTTTTAATAACTCTTGAGCATCAATATAGGGCGCACGACCAAAAGCGACACCTATGCTGAGGCCAACTTTATAATTACAGTTTTTATCGTTCAACACTTGCATGGAGACTTGCGCGATCATTTGCTTCAGTAATTGCGCCACAGATAAGGCACTACGATTACAAATCACTAAACCAAACTCATCGCCACCAAGGCGCGCCAATAACTCCTGTGGCCCAAGACAAGCTTGCATGGCCTTAGCCACCATAGCAAGCATACGATCGCCTGCAGTATGGCCACAACTGTCGTTAATTAACTTGAATTGCTCCAAATCGAGATAACAAACGGCGATGGTTTTAGTAGAGGCGGCAAATTGGGGTAACTGCTCATCAAATGCCTGACGGTTTAGCAGCCCTGTAATGCTATCGAAATTTGCCCTTTTTTGTAGCTGGTGTTTAAGCAACTCTTCTTGAGTGATATCCCGCAATACCACGACAGTACCAACAATTTCTTTATCGTGATTGCGCAGATTGCTGATACTGCGCTCCATAATCCGAGGCGAAGCAGTTAATAGCTTGATTTTCTCGACCTGCGGTGCTGATTCTTCGAGACGAATGCAGGTAAAAACCGCCTGATTCAACTGCTCCCCAGCCTTTAACAGACTCGCAAGGCTTTGACCTATGGCATAGCAACTAGCAACATCGAGAAGCAACTCGGCCCGTGGATTCATATAAATCACGTTGGCATCGACATCGGTCAAAATCACCGCTTCAGCAATGGATTCTAAGGTGATTTTCGCGCGTTCTTTTTGCTGATAAATTCTTGCCAGCAAGCTATTAACACGGCTGGCGAGCACTTCTAATTCTTCATTACCCTCGCTTGTAACGGGTTGATATACACTGGACATAGGATCGACCAGCGCCAATTGATGCATCAGATTTTTAAAGGGTTTGAGTAAGCCCGAACGCAGCCAAATATAACCAAGGCCAACAATAAACACACCAAAGAGAATAAATCCGAGCGACACCCAATCGAGTTGAAATTTAACCTCTCTAAAGGGACCATCGGAAAACAGTACTTGCAGGTAGACAGGCTTATCTTTTAACAGGCTTGGAATGGTTATCGCGTCACTGTGCACACCATCAACTGTTGGCGTAACGTCGCGAGAATGGCTCATGCTCACCTTAGTCACCAATAAGGCCTGAGCATATTCCAGTAAGTCTTTATCAGTCAGTTGGCGCACAAGCAGCACAGATTCATGGGGCGCAGAAGCCACGGAAGTAACAACATAAGCATACTTGCCCATCAAATAAGCGCCAGCAACACTGGGCTTATCGGCACTGACAATAGCACTGGCGATTTCTCGTAACTTATCATTCTCAAAGGGACGTTCATTGGGGAAAAAAGGGTGCAATTCACCCTGTCGTAGAATATACCAACTCAGATTGGCTGACATTGAGCTATCGCGCCACGAGGATTCAAGCTTTTTAAGTTGGTCTTCATCTAATTGAGACAAAGGTAAGGCATAGATATTAGTGAGAAAGGTTAAGCGATCGACATCAATTTGAAACTGCTGCTGGATATTGGCAAGCTCACGGTTAGCACTATCTTGACGTAATAGCTCGACGCGATGGTCGTACCAATAACCAAGACAATAGGAGACAATTACCACCGCAGGGAGACAAAAGCCCGCAATAAATACCATTATTTTCTTGCCAATGTGCATCTCTTACCACGGCTTGTTATGACTAAATTGATTAACGGCCTTGCATAATCCTTCACTGCGCCATGCAACATATCTCATTTGCGAATAGTATTAAACATCACTTCGCTTTAGTCGTTGCTAAAGTAGACATTTTCATGCAATTAAATCAATTTTATACCTTTGATTTAAATTAAAATTTATAAATTAAACGATTATAAATTAAACGATTATAAATTAAACGATTATAAATTTTACTTTTTTATCAAGATAATTCACACATAATCAGTATGTGAATATAGGGAATTCAAGTCGTTGTTTAAAAGTAAGACTCATTAAGCTCGCAGACGATAGAAACCACCGCATACGCTAATCCATAAAGATACCTTCGCCAGAAGCTCCAACGCTATCAAATTCAAATGTCGGATATAAAACAGGCCCGCAAGCGGGCCTGTTTCGCAAACCAAAAATTACTTATGGTATTGCTTTGATTGTGCATGAACCGCCTTGATAAAGGCGCCAGCATGTTCTGGATCGACATGCTGATGAATACCATGGCCTAGGTTAAATACATGGCCAGTACCTTCACCATAACCCGCTAAAATATGACCAACTTCCTCTTCGATACGTGGAATTGGCGCATACAACATAGATGGGTCCATGTTGCCTTGCAATGCAACCTTATGGCCTACACGACGACGGGCATCGGCAATGTCTACCGTCCAATCCAAACCTAGTGCATCACAGCCAGTTTCTGCCATCGCTTCTAGCCACAAACCACCGCCTTTAGTGAACAGCGTCACTGGCACTTTACGGCCATCGGCAAAGCGTGTCAGACCATCAATAATCTTCTGCATATAACGCAAAGAGAACTCACGGTAAGCAGAATGCGATAACGCACCGCCCCATGAGTCAAAAATCATTAAAGATTGCGCACCGTTAGCAACTTGAGCATTCAGGTATAAGATCACTGAATCGGCTAATTTATCTAACAGCATGTGTAATGCCATTGGCTCTGCGTAAGCCATCTTCTTAATTTTTTCGAAGGTTTTGCTCGAACCACCTTCAACCATATAAGTCGCTAAGGTCCAAGGTGAGCCAGAAAAGCCAATTAACGGCACTGCGCCATTCAGTTCACGGCGAATAGTGCTAACGGCTTTCATCACATAACCCAGCTCATCTTCTGGATCTGGAATTGAGAGCTTTTTGATCGCATCGATAGTGTCTGTTGGGCGTTCGAAACGTGGGCCTTCACCCGCCTCAAAATACAAACCTAAACCCATAGCATCGGGCACTGTTAGAATATCGGAAAACAAAATCGCCGCATCGAGATCATAACGACGTAAAGGTTGCAGCGTGACTTCACAGGCAAGCTCATGATTTTTACACAAAGACATGAAATCACCCGCTTGAGCGCGAGTGGCTTTATATTCAGGAAGATAACGGCCAGCTTGACGCATCATCCACACAGGGGTCACATCGACAGGCTCTTTTAGTAGGGCGCGTAAATAACGATCATTCTTTAATTCTGCCATTGGGCTTGGTTCCTAGTCTTATTGAGATCCGCTGGGTCGGTAGTTTAGCATTTACGCGAATAATGTAACCTTTATGTGCAAATTTATGTGAGCTATTCCCCATCATTGGCGTCGATTTGACCGCATAAACCGGAAAATGTTAGCCAGCTAACATACTGCTCATTTATTCGTAACGAAGTCACACTCAGACAGAAAAAAGTTGCGCCGGTTCCCCGCCTTTGGTATAAAAAGTCTGCGCTAGCAAGAACAATCAAGAAGCTCGTCGCATCGAGCCTGCTATAAACTTTACTCGCCCAACGATAGGTTTCTATCGTTGGGCTTTTTATTTGCATTTTTCGATACGAAACAGCTGGTTTGTCCATTTCGTCATTCTCGCAAATTCGCATGAAAAGAGTTGATCGATTAGCAACTTGTCCCTACATTAGAGTTATGTGCTGGCACTTAAATGGAATGCATCATGCTGAGAGAACTCGAAAAAGCAGAACAGAAGTGGGGCGGTTCAAATAAGCTTATTGATCAATGGCTAAAAAACCGTCGAAAACTGTTAGTGCATTACTGCCAAATTGCTGGGCTTCCTCCTTACAGTAAATCAGAAAAATCACTTCCCTCGTTCGAACATGTTAAATCTTTCTGTGACTTATTAGTTGACTATGTCTCCGAAGGACATTTCGAGGTCTATGATAAAGTCGTTAATGCCTGCAGTGAATATGGCGAATCAAGCAAAACGCTCGCGCAACAAGTATTGCCCAAAATCACGCCAACCACGAATGCAGCATTAGATTTCAACGATAAATATGCGGAAACACAAGACGATTTCGTATTATATCAACTCGATAAAGACCTATCTGAGCTCGCCCATAATATGGAAACACGCTTCGAACTCGAAGATGAACTACTTGAAGTTCTCCATCGCAAACATTCTGAGCACAACCAGTAGCCCCCCTTCCTAAGCGCACCTTGCTGCATCTGTGCGCTTATCTATCCTTTCCCTCAATCGTTTTGAAAATGAAGTAGCATGGCTTTGGGCGACTACAGGAACACGTCCTAGTGCCATCAGACAGCAACCGTTTGAATCAAATTGAATCCGATAGAGCAGATGTAGTCATGGCCGAGGCAGCACACATTGGCAAATCGTTGTTTCAATAGGTATGGCGATATTGTTATGTAATGCTCGATAGCATTAATGTCTTGAGGAGCCACAGAAGATGACTCAGTTGTGCTTTCGGGAATGGATAAACTTTGCTAATTAATAGAATAGGTTTAGCTTTAAAACAAAAAATTCATATTCTGGTAAGGATTTCGTCTACATGATAGCCGAGTATGACGATAACCACATGCTTCGAGCCAGAAGCATGTGCGTCACTGACACGAAATATCCGCGACGCCATAACGAAAAAAGCCTCATCTTTCGATGAGGCTTATCTCTTAATGTTGGCGGAGCGGACGGGACTCGAACCCGCGACCCCCGGCGTGACAGGCCGGTATTCTAACCAACTGAACTACCGCTCCTTTAGCTTAACGTCTACACGTTAACCTAAATTAGGCGCTTGGCGATGACCTACTCTCACATGGGGAGACCCCACACTACCATCGGCGCGTTTGCGTTTCACTTCTGAGTTCGG
>NZ_JAKKSG010000031.1:0-56019 GCF_025653545.1 Shewanella sp. SW1
CGACGTTAATAAAGCGTTTGCGTAAGACGTTAAGCATCACGTAAAAGTTTACATGCACTGATGAATAAACGGTCAACCGTACCTATTAGAGCCTGACTTGACCAAGGCATTAAATGCCGATGTAGTGATAAGGTAATAGGTTTCGGATTTACATCATGGCGCGGGTAAAAAGCCTATTTAGACGCCGAATATATGGTAGTGAACCAATCATTCAAAAGTGTTGTAAAAGCTGAGGCGTCCATATATGGTTAACTCATTATTGCTTTATCCGTTTCGGCTTACCTCTCATCTCTTGGTTTACTTATCCTTCGGCTGATCATTCTATGGTTTAGCTATCTTCGGTTTAGCTTTCTTCGGTGTCGCTATCTTTAGCCATTTCGCTTTAAACACTTCTCTTTCTTAGGTTCAACTCACTGAAGAATCTGCTTTTGCCTGTGTTGAGAGTCTATGACGACATTAGATATTCATGTTTGCACTCAATTTCAGTCTCTCAGTGCTGCCTCTGGAGGTATTAGCTGTTCTTTAGTCTACATGTGTGGTGTTTACTTATGTCGGCAGTGATGGGCTACGTGTGAGCTCGTGAGCGATAGACCACGGGGAATGATGAGGATGAATGGTGAGGTGGTTTCAATACTGTGCCGTAGGTTAAATGGCAGTGTTTAGAATTGACTCGGGTTCAATGCGGCATCTGGCTCAAAAGCGTAGATTAAGGCTCATAGTTGCTCAAAGATTGCAGCGATATAGATACAAGAAGGGCAGCCAAGTGGCTGCCCTTCATTCAGTTAGAACTAATCATAACAAGTGAATCAGAGTAAATGAGAAGCTTAAGCTTCTAACTTAGCAAACTCAGATTTTTGTTCATTGAGTTTGTCCATATCTCGCTTGAGATCGGCCATCTTGGCGCGCTCTTTGTCGATAACGTCGGCAGGGGCTTTTGCCACGAAGCCTTGGTTCGACAATTTGCCTTCGATGCGAGCTATCTCTTGGCCGAGCTTTTCAAGCTGTTTGTCGATACGGGCCATTTCGGCGGCGACATCGATTAAGCCTGCCATAGGGATCAGCAGCTCCATTTCGCCAATTAAACCTGTGGTCGACATAGGCGCAGTTTCGCCATCGGCTAAAATGGTCATGCTTTCTAAGCGGGCAAGCGTAGTGAAGAAGGTTTGGTTTGCTTCTACACGGGCTTTATCCTGCGCGCTAACACCACGAAGTAGGGCATTTAGCGGTTTAGATGGGGCAATGTTCAGTTCGGCGCGAATGTTACGCACCGCTACGATCACTTGCTTAACCCATTCTAAATCGGCCATTGCTGCGCTATCGACTTTAGCGGCATCAAATGTTGGGAACGGCGCAAGCATAATGGTATCACCTGCTACACCGGCTAACGGTTTAACGCGCTGCCAAATGGTTTCTGTGATATACGGCATCATAGGGTGCATCAGGCGCTGCATCGCTTCGAGCACTGTCACTAAGGTGTGACGGGTGCCGCGCATTTGTGCTTCAGTGCCGTTTTGCAATACCGGTTTGGTTAACTCTAAGTACCAGTCACAGAACTGGTTCCAAGTGAACTCATACAGGGTATTGGCCGCTAAGTCGAAACGGTATGCTGTCATGTGATCGTCAAAGGTCTTAACGGTTTGATTGAACAAGCCAATAATCCAGCGATCGGCTAACGACAGCTCCATCTCGCCACCTTTGTGCTCTGGTGAGCCAGGGCCGCAATCTTGATCTTCTGTGTTCATCAGCACGTAGCGTGAGGCGTTCCACAACTTGTTACAGAAGCTACGGTAACCGTCTAAGCGCTTCATATCCCAGTTGATGTCACGACCCGTTGATGCCATTGCCGCAAGCGTAAAGCGCAGTGCATCTGTGCCGTGGGCTTCGATACCGTCGGCAAACTCTTTGCGAGTGCTCTTTTCAATCTTGGCGGCCAGTTGTGGCTGCATCATATTACCGGTACGTTTTTCAACTAAATCTTCAAGGCCGATACCGTCGATCATGTCTAATGGATCGAGTACGTTGCCCTTAGATTTTGACATCTTGTTACCCGCTTCATCGCGGATAAGACCGGTTACGTAGACGGTTTTGAACGGGACTTGTGGTTTACCGTCTTCATCTTTGATGAAGTGCATAGTCATCATGATCATACGGGCAACCCAGAAGAAGATGATGTCAAAACCTGTCACCAACACGTCGGTTGGGTGGAAGGTTTTTAAATCTTCTAAATTGTCAGGCCAACCTAAGGTCGAGAAAGTCCACAGGGCTGAGCTGAACCAAGTGTCCAGTACGTCTTCGTCTTGGCGTAATGTCATTGAGTCGGCAATATTGTGCTTAGCACGTACCTCGGCTTCGTTGCGGCCGACATAGACTTTGCCGTTTTCGTCGTACCAAGCTGGGATACGGTGACCCCACCACAATTGACGTGAAATACACCAGTCTTGAATGTCACGCATCCACGAGAAGTACATGTTCTCGTATTGCTGCGGCACAAACTTGATGCTGCCATTTTCGACGGCTTCGATAGCGGTTTTCGCCATTGGCGCAACAGCCACATACCATTGGTCGGTCAGCATTGGCTCGATAACCACACCGGAGCGATCGCCGTAAGGCACTTTCAAGGCGTGAGGCGCGATTTTTTCGAGCAGACCTAAGGTGTCAAATTCAGCGACAATAGCATCGCGCGCTTTAAAACGGTCAAGTCCGGCAAAACGTTCAGGCAGGCTGCCATCGAGCGTTTTGTTGAAAGTACCGTCAGAGTTCACCACTTCGGCGCTTGCACGAATGGCGGCATCTAAGGTCAGTACGTTGAACATTGGGAGGTTGTGACGTTTACCGACTTCATAGTCGTTAAAGTCATGGGCAGGGGTGATCTTCACACACCCTGTACCAAAGGCCATGTCGACGTAATCGTCGGCCACGATAGGAATGCGGCGGTTAACAATCGGCAATAGAATAAACTTACCGACTAGCGCTTGATAGCGTTCATCATCGGGATGCACTGCAACTGCACTATCGCCGAGCATAGTTTCTGGACGCGTGGTAGCGACTTCTAAATAGTCTTTACCATCGGCCGTCAGTTCACCGTCGGCCAGTGGATAACGCAGATGCCACATGTGGCCCTGTTTTTCTTTGCTTTCCACTTCTAAATCAGAGATAGCTGTGTGCAGCTTTGGATCCCAGTTGACCAAACGCTTACCGCGATAAATCAACTCGTCTTCGTACAGACGTACAAACACTTCTTGCACGGCCTTAGATAAGCCTTCGTCCATAGTGAAACGCTCGCGGTCCCAATCAACAGAAGCGCCCATACGACGTAGCTGCTTAGTGATAGTGCCGCCCGATTGCGCTTTCCATTCCCACACTTTATCCATAAAGGCATCGCGACCTAGGTCATGGCGATTTTTGCCTTCTTCGGCTTCAAGCTTGCGCTCAACCAACATTTGGGTGGCGATACCCGCGTGGTCGGTACCGACTTGCCATAGGGTATTTTTGCCTTTCATCCGTTGATAACGGGTCAAGGTATCCATGATGGTGTCTTGGAAGGCGTGGCCCATGTGCAAGCTGCCCGTCACGTTAGGTGGCGGGATCATGATGCAATAATTGCCTTTGGATTCATCGCCATGTGGCTTGAAGTAACCTTGCTCTTCCCAGTTTTGGTAAAGCGTTTGCTCGATGGACTGCGGATCGTATGTTTTTTCCATGGGAACGTGTCTGTCTCAAACTAATTAAGTGGATGTGTTGCTAAGTCTTGGGTCTGTAAATTGACCCCTAAGCCGCGATACTGTCGATAACGTTCGCGAGCGACCGCTTTATGCTGATCGTCATTGGCAACAAAATCGATAATGTGGCCAAAGTTTACCGCAAATGGGGGCGCTTGGTCTGCAAGATTAATCAGAACTTGGCGACTTTTGTTGGCGCCGAGGCGATCAAAACCAATTTCAACCGGCGATCCTGTCATCGGGCCTTCACCTTTGAGGTTATGGGGCACAAAAGCACTGGGCTCAAACTGCCATAAAAGTTCATCAATTGCATGGGCTTGCTGTTTATCTTGGCAATGGATATAGACCCATTGTTGCTTCACAAAAGCCTGTTGCGCCAGTTGGCATGCCAGAATATGCATCTCGCAAAGTGCAGGGTTCGCATTCGCGGTTTCAACAGGTGAATCAGCCTTGGCTTTGGCAGGCGATGCCACTGGCGGCATAAGATAAAACAGCACTTGAGTCATGATTTCAATGCCTTGCTTCACTTGTTTTAGTGGCGAACGAAAGCAGCAGTTTACACTAAAAGTCAGTATGGGTTAATGCTTAGGGCAAACCTTACGGTGAGGTTTTATCTATCACTGTCTGGCGGGACTTAATGGGATGCTTTCAAACCGTTGGAGATGAAGAGGGTAGATCTATAACTCTTTGAAAAATGATTCTAAAACCATTAGTTGTTCAGTTTTTTTATTTTCTTAATTTATTCAGGAAATCGATTTTCTGATTAAATTAAGAAAATAAAAAAGGCGAAGATTTTCATCTTCGCCTTTCATTTATCGAGCCTTTAACACACTAAGGCCGGATAGTTGGTTATTCGCCGAGTTCAACGCCAGCACGATTGATCAGGAACTGAGTCAATAGTGGCACTGGACGGCCAGTAGAACCTTTGTTAGCACCGCTATTCCAAGCTGTGCCTGCAACGTCTAAGTGAGCCCAGTTGTACTTTTTAGCAAAGCGCGAAAGGAAACATGCTGCTGTGATAGCTCCAGCAGGACGGCCACCTAAGTTGGTCATGTCAGCAAACGGGCTGTCGAGCATATCTTGATACTCATCCCACAATGGCATACGCCATGCGCGGTCACCACTTTGCTCACCGGCACTTAATAGCTCGTGTGCTAGAGGGTTATGCGATGAGAACAGACCCGATGCGTGTTTACCAAGTGCAATCACACACGCGCCAGTCAGGGTTGCAGTATCGATAACCAATTCAGGATCGAAACGCTCAACATAGGTTAATACGTCACATAGGACTAAACGGCCTTCTGCATCGGTATTTAACACTTCAACGGTTTGGCCTGACATAGTGGTCAGAATGTCACCTGGACGGTAAGCATTACCCGATGGCATGTTTTCACAGCCAGCCAGAATACCCACAACGTTGATAGGTAACTTCATATCACAGATGGCTTTCATGGTGCCGATAACACCTGCTGCGCCACCCATGTCGTACTTCATTTCGTCCATGGCTTCGCCAGGTTTCAATGAAATACCACCCGAGTCGAAAGTTAACCCTTTACCGACTAATACGATTGGTTTTTCTGTGCTATCGACAGCGCCCTTGTATTCCATCACAGTCATGATGGATTCATTGGCACTGGCGCGACCGACTGCAAGGTATGAGTTCATGCCCAGTTTGGCCATTTGCTCTTCACCGATAGTGGTGACATGCAGAGTGTCGTGTATTTCAGCCATTTGGCGAGCTTGAGAAGCTAAATAGGCTGGATTACAGATGTTCGGTGGCATGTTGGCTACATCGCGACATAAATGCATGCCAGCAGATACAGCCATACCATGCTCGATGGCGCGCTCACCTAAGGTTAATTCACGGCGAGTCGGGACATTGAACACTAATTTACGCAGTGGACGGCGAGTTTCACCTTTGCGGGTCTTCAGGGCATCAAAGCTATAAAGACTGCTATTAGTGGTTTCAACCGCTTGACGTACTTTCCAATACGTATCGCGTCCTTTCACGTGCAGTTCAGTTAAGAAGCAAACCGCTTCCATTGAACCCGTTTCGTTAAGGGTGTTGATTGTCTTAGTGATGATTTGTTTGTATTGGCGTTCGTCTAGTTCTCGTTCTTTGCCACAACCCACTAATAATACACGTTCACTCAATACGTTAGGAACATGGTGCAGCAATAACATCTGGCCAGGTTTACCTTCCAGATCGCCACGACGCAGTAGGTTACTGATATAACCTTCGCTAATTTTATCTAATTGCTCCGCGATACCCGACAGACGACGGGGTTCATAAACACCGACCACGATACAGGCTGAGCGTTGTTTTTCGGGGCTACCGCTCTTTACGCTAAACTCCATGAGCACTCCTAGATTCTTAAAGACAAATTTTTATATTTATTGGATAATGTCTGCTTGTCCCGAAAAGGGCCTAAGTTATTACTCCAAAGGTGATTTATTCTCGGCGCTTGAGTCACGCATTTCGTGACGTTAAGTTTACCTAGAACCCCTGAAGCTGGTCAGAAAACTATCAAAAGTAAACAGTTTACATGAAAGTTAGTCTGTTACCAGCAAAAAGATAAGTTTAGAGACCGGATCCTGCCTGTGATTGTATTTAAATACCTTATTCGAGAAGTTTTAAAGGCACAAATTGCGGTACTTTTAGTGCTGTTAACTATTTTTATTAGCCAGCATTTCGTGCGTATACTGGCCGATGCCTCCGACGGCGATTTTCCCGCCTCTTTAATCATGACTCTGATTGGGCTTAACTTGCCTTATCTGGTGATCTTAGTGCTGCCGTTAAGTTTGTTCTTGGGGATTTTACTGGCCCACGGCCGTATGTATTCCGAAAATGAAATGGTCATTCTCCACGGTGTTGGGGTCAGTGAGTGGTATGTCACCCGCGTAACGCTGATCCTCGCCGTGATCAATATGCTGTTTACTGGCTATTTATCCCTTTATGTAGCCCCTTGGGCAGAAGAACAGCAAAACCAAGTGCTCGAAAAAGCCCAGTCTGAAGCTGGTCTTGCCGCCTTAATCCAAGGGCGTTTTCAGGCGAGTCCCAATGGTCGCGCGGTATTATTTGTTGAGCGTATTGGTAAAGATAACGAGTTAGATAAAGTGTTTGTAGCCCAACTACCTGATCCTGATGATGAAACTGGCGTGACCAATGTCGTGGTGGCTAAAGGTGGACGAGTACAGGAAGATAGTTCAGGTGCTCAACAATTGAACTTGAATGACGGGGTGCGTTATCAAGGCAGCCCGAAGGCAAAGGACTACCAAATGATCGAATTTGGTGGTTATAAAATGCAAATTAAAGAGCAGCAAGTTGATGAGCGTCGCCGTAAGTTATCTGCACTGCCCGTTGATGAACTCGTGAAAATTGAAGGTGCTGAAGCCGCGGCTGAATTCCACTGGCGTCTTGCTATCCCGCTCGCGATTCCAATTATGACACTGATTGCTGTGCCGTTGGCGCGGGTGAATGTGCGCCAAGGTAAGTTTGCTAAGATGTTCCCGGCAGTTCTTTTGTATCTTGGCTATTTTGGACTGATGGTCGCGGGACGTAAGGCATTGCAAGATGGGATTATTCCACAGTATTTAGGTATGTGGTGGATCCATGTTTCTGCGCTCTTGATGGGGTTATTCTTGCTCGGCAAAGATAGGCCTATTTTCAGTCGTATATCGTCCTTGTTTGCCAATAAGAAGGTGGCAGCATGAAGATATTAGACCTTTATATCGCCAGAATATTGTTAAGCACTTCAGCGCTTTGTTTGCTGGTGTTGACTGGTTTATCAGGGATTATCAAATGGGTTGACCAGCTGCGTTTAGTTGGCCGTGGCACCTACAGTATGATGGATGCTGGCATCTATGTTTTATTTTTAGTGCCACGGGATATTGAAATGTTTTTTCCTATGGCCGTCTTGCTAGGCGCTTTGATTGGTATGGGAATGTTGGCATCGAATTCCGAACTTGTGGTGATGCAAGCTTCTGGCATGTCACGTTTGCAGATCACTATGTCGGCGATGAAAACTGCTGTGCCTTTGATGTTATTGGTGATGGTTTTAGGGGAGTGGGGCGCACCGATTGCTGAGCAAAAAGCCAATGAGTTGCAAGCTGTTAAACTCTCTGGTGGGAGTTTAATTAAGTCCCACCGTGGAATTTGGGCAAAGGATGGTGATTTGTTCGTTAATATTGGTGAAGTTGAAAACATCAATAAACTCAGCAATATCACGCTTTATAAATTCAATAGCGAACTTAAGCTCACCAACGTAGTTCACGCAGACCGAGCGGTATTTTCCCAAGATCGCTGGCGTTTATTTGACGTTAAACGTACAGATTTAAGCTATGAAAAAGTCGTGCTTGAGTATCTTGAAGAAGACCAATGGCAATCGAGTTTAACGCCAGATAAGCTCAGCGTAGTGTCGATTAAACCCGAGGCGTTATCTATACGGGGTCTGGTCGGTTATCTTGATTACCTTAAAACTAACAGTCAAGATCCCAGCCGTTATGAGCTAGCGCTGTGGCGCAAGGTGATGCAACCCGTGACGGTCGCAGTGATGATGTTAGTGGCACTGTCGTTTGTATTTGGTCCGCTGCGGACTGTGACTATGGGTGCGCGCGTATTACTTGGGGTCGTAGCAGGTTTTAGCTTTTATATCAGTAATGAGATTTTTGGCCCCATGAGTATAGTGTATGAGCTACCTGCTTATGTGGGGGCTGTTGCGCCAAGCTTGTTGTTTACTGGCGTTGCCTTCTACTTTATCCGGCGATGATACGCAGCTTATTACTCCTTACTCCGGATTCCGTCAATTAAAAATAGCCCATAAAAAACGACGCTGTTGCGTCGTTTTTTGTATTTCGGATTTACTTAAGAGTAAATTTATGCCCCATGCCAGTTACGCATTTGATTGGCTTCTTTAGACAGCACGACCACTTCTGAGCGAGTCATCATATCCTGCAGTGCGCGTTTATCATCATTGATTAAAATCCATAAATTGCCAATACCGAGCAGTGACCAAATGATGCGAGCGTAGGCAGTGATTAGGCTTAAGTTTTGGCCATTAGGATGCTGAATTTTAAGCCGCCAAGCGCGCATCCCTAAGGTTTGACCGCCCTTACTCCAGAATAATGCGTAGAAAGTGCCGACACACAAGGCAAGCCAGAGTTGATAAATTCCCTGATAAACTGGCGTGCCATTGAGTGCATCTGAGACATGTTCAAAGCCATTCATGCCAGCCAGTCCTGAAGCGGTGAGGCCGTAGAAAATCCCAAAGCCCATTGCGCCAGCAACCATATAGACGGCCACGGCTAACATCGAATCGTAAATTGCAGCGCCTAGACGGCGGAAGAATCCTGCGCGGGGGAAGTTAGCATGTTCGGTATTGAGCATTACAGTGTCCTGTTATTGAAGTGCTTACAGCTAATACAAAAAACAATTAATACATTAGCCTAGGCTTCAGGTTCTTCATCTCTGACAAAGTGGATATTGCTAAAACCAAAGCGGGCAAACTCTACTTTCCTGAATTCTTTTTCAGCCTTGGCACCTTTACGAGATGTCATGGCGACTTGCTGTTCCATAGCCAAAAATTTGGTCAGATCTATGTCTTCGGCTTCGGCCACAGCTTCATATAAATCATGGTGTTTGTCGTAGCTAAAGGCGATAGTTTTAGTCTTACCTTTGAAGGTATAAGTGACTTGACGGGCCATGGGGGAGCTCTCCTGAAATAAGTCTGAAATTAATTAAATTCACTTCTAAAAATAAAATACACAGCACCTAAGATGCACAGTCCTGCCCACAGATAATCGAGCTTCAATGGTTCTTTCATATAGAAATAGGCAAAGGGGACAAACAAACTTAAGGTGATGACTTCTTGTAAAATTTTTAACTGGCCGACATTCATTACTGTGTAGCCGATACGGTTAGCAGGCACTTGCAGCAAGTATTCAAATAGGGCGATACCCCAGCTTACTAAGGCCGCAATAATCCAAGGTTTTGAGCCTAGCGTTTTCAAATGCCCGTACCAAGCAAAGGTCATAAAAATATTACTTAAGCAAAGTAAACCGATAGTGGTTAGGGTTGGATTCATTTTTCATCTCTATGATTAAATTTATAAATCATATACATAGCATCGTCAGTATAGCTGCCAAGGCATTTATCGATTGCCTTAGGTTTAAAACCCATTTTAAGCCAATAGCTGTCGGCACCTTGTACGGCTACGAGGGATAAGGAATTGAGATTATAGCGATCAGCCAGTAGTGTTAGGCGGGTCAGCGCCTTAGCGCCGGCGCCTAAACCTTGGGCTTTGGCCGAAATCGCAATATCGTGTAGGTATAAGGTATCAGCCTTGGGTAAATGGGTGATGGGCTGATATAGCGCGGGCGGCATATTGGCGGTCCATGGGTGAGCCAAGCAATAACCGACAACCGACTTATCCACTTCGAACACAAAACAGGACTGAGGTGATACCTGCCATTTACTTTGCAGGACGTGCAGTGGCTCAGGATCCAGTTGTGAGTAACACTCGTCTTGGATCGCTAAAATGGCATCCCAATCCTCTGGGGTGATTGCACGCAGTAACATGGCTGACATTTATCCTGTTTCAAGAGTCCTGTTGAAGGAACTCCGTGGAAAGAGTCCTGATTCAAATAAGCTCGGCATTATAACCTCAAGCAGCGTTAAAATGCAGGCTCCAGCGGTAATATAAAGCGCTTTAAAACCCTTATAAATTGAGCTTTCAGCGCTTGTATACCCAAACAACCTGAAGATACAGGATTCAGCGGGAATTTAACGCACTTTAGGCAAGGCGGTTATTTGCAGACCTAGTGGGCTAAGTTAAAAATAACCAACGCAGCATAAAGTGCGTTAAAACCCGCCGGGACGGAGCGCCTAGGGCACTTCACTTCCGTGTTGCATCAATTCAAAAGGTGGCCGACATTCTGTCATTGATGCGCCTTGAATTGATGCACCCTAGGCGCTCTGAAACTCGACTCTTCAGGTAGCTTGGGTATAAGTATTAGCAGCGGTTAAGTGCCCAGATATCGTTGGCGCAGGTGACGCTCAAGATATTGACCATTTAGGGTTTCGCCCGTTGCTTGGCGTATCAGTTCATCGGTTGTGAGCAAAGATCCCTTAGACCAAATGTGTTCACTCAACCATTGGAATACAGAGTTCAACTTGCCTGCATCGATCAGGGTTTCAATTGGTCCTAAGGCTTTTTCCATCGCAAAACGGCATTGGGCGGCATACATGGCGCCTAAGGTATAGCTGGGAAAATACCCTAGTTCACCAACGGCCCAATGGATATCCTGCATGCAACCGTCTTGGTAGTTGCCATCGGTATTAATCCCCAGCAGTTGTTGCATCTGCGTCGACCAAAAGTCAGGCAAATCATCTACGGTTAAGCTGCCGTCGATAAAGGCTTTTTCTGCCTCAAAGCGCAGTAAAATGTGGCAAGGATAGGTGACTTCATCGGCATCGACGCGGATAAGTTCGGGCGCTACGCGGGTGTAATGCTGTGCTAATTCTTGGGCGCTAAAATGACAATGAAGATGTTGCGCAATTTTAGGCTGCAATTGGCGTAAAAATGCCGGATTTGCCCCGAGTTGCATTTCGCAGAATAAACTCTGGCTCTCGTGGATACCCATAGAACGCGCCAGTCCTGCAGGTTGTCCGCGCCACGCTTGAGGTAAACCTTGCTCGTATCTGGCATGGCCTGTTTCATGAACTATGCCCATGATAGCACTGCTAAAATCAGCCTCATTGTAGCGGGTCGTTATCCGCACATCGCTTGGCACGCCGCCACAAAATGGATGACTGCTGATATCCAGCCTGCCGTGGTTAAAGTCAAACCCTAGAAAATCCATTACGTCTCGGCCAAGGGCTTGCTGCGCGCTAACATCGAAGGGACCATTTAGCGTTAACTTAGGCTCGTTTGCCTGTTTAGCTAGCACTTCTTGGATAAGTGTCGGTAGCCAATCTTTCAGTCCGCCAAAGGTTTGCTCCAGCTTTGGCGAGGTCATTCCCGGTTCAAATTTATTGAGCAGGGCATCATAGGGGGAAATATTCTGGGCTTCGCCGCGGATCTGCGCTTCTTCCTTAGCAAGTGCAATTACTGCTTTAAGGTTTGGTTTAAAGCCTTGCCAGTCATTATTTTTACGTTGTTCACGCCACGCATTTTCACATTGATAGGCCATTTTAGTTTTGGCTTGCACGAGATCGCCGGGCACTAAATTTGCCTGTTGATATTGGTACTGCATTTCCCGCAGGTTAGCTTGTTGTTCCGTTGTGAGAGATTCGTCCGTCGCGCCGTGTAAGTGTTCAGCTAATATGGTTGAGGTTTTGAGTGTGTGGATATGTCGCGCCAGTTCAGCCATTGCATCGCCGCGATCGCTATTACCGCCCATAGGCATCATGGCTGCTTGATCCCAGTCACCTAGAGCGCTGAAATGTTCAAAGTGAGAAATTTTTTGAAAATGTGCTGTCAGTTTATCGTAACTTGGTGTTGGTACTTTGCTCTTGGGTGAGTCCATGGAATTTCCCTTCTGGCGCATCAAATCCTGCGCGAATAAATAACAATAACAGGATGATCATATAATGACGTCAACAGTATACTCAAACAACCTAAAGATGCAGGACTCAGTGGGCTGATATTAACGCTATAGTAACGCACTTGAGGCAAGGCCATTTATTGCTCCTGAATAAATGGCATCCACGCCATATATGGCGATTGCGGCTATTTGCAGCGCTAGCGCTAAGTTAAAAAGGGAGTTGTAGTGTTAAAGTGGTTTTCGATAGGGTACTAATAGCGAAGATGGTCACGCGATTTTGGCGCAGCAGAGCGATAGTCAAAATCTGTTTTAGGGACAATTTTTAGTTTGGAAATTGTGCTTGCCTTGCTATTCTGTGATGGTTAAGTCGATAATTACAGTGAAATAAATGGAATGATGTATTGTTCAAGGAGATGATTATGTGGGCGTTTTTAGTTGAACAGCCTAATTTACCTTACACCATAGCTTTTGCCTGCGTACTGGCCCTTGGTGTGTTTGAAGTCTTCGCATTATTCATAGGTTTAAGCATGTTAAGTGCGTTAGACCAATGGGTACCTGCTGATGTGGAATATGATGCTGATGTGGGCGCGGGTGGACTCACGGGCATTGCCGGTTGGCTGTGTCTAAATAGACTCCCATTACTTATTTGGTTTGTGCTTGCGCTGACCAGTTTTGCGATTGCGGGTTATATCGTCAATTTTATCAGTGTTAGTGTTGCCAGTTTTTTACTGCCGCAACTGTTCACTTTACCCATTGCTATTGTCGCCAGTGCATTTTCTTGCCGTTATTTTGGCCGAGTACTTGCTGATCATTTGCCTAAAAATGAATCGAGTGCGATCTCGCTAGATGATCTTAGCGGCTATGTCGGCACTATCACCTTAGGTTGCGCAATTAAAGGCATGCCCTCTGAAGCTGTCGTTCGCGATAAACATCAACAAAAACATTACGTTTTAGTCGAGCCCGAAACTTCGGATATCGAGTTTGCCTCAGGCACTCAAGTCGTGCTGCTTAAGCGAGAAGGCCGAGTCTGGTCTGCTACGCGTTTTGATAATTAATCTTCCCAAGCCATAAATCAATTGAAAGGAAATCAAATGGATGTGTTAACAAACGTAGGTTCATCCGGTAGTTTTATTTTGCTCGTTGCGGGTATGGTGCTACTCGGCCTGATTGTGATCGGGTTAATTTTCGCCAAGCTATATAAACGTGCAACCAAAGAAATGGCCTTTGTGCGTACCGGCTTTGGTGGTGAGAAAATCATTAAAGATGGCGGCGCTATTGTGTTGCCTGTATTACATGAAACCATCTCGGTAAACATGAACACTCTGCGTATCGAAGTGGAGAAAACCCAGAAAGATGCGCTGATCACTAAGGACAGAATGCGTGTCGATGTGAAGGCCGATTTCTACTTGCGTGTTGCCCCACATTCCGATGGTATTTCAATGGCAGCGCAAACCTTAGGCACGCGTACAAACCGCGTTGAAGAGCTTAAAAAGCTGATGGAGTCTAAGTTTGTTGACGTGCTGCGTGCCGTGGCCGCCGAAATGACCATGACAGAGATGCATGAGCAGCGTGCCGATTTTGTGCAACGGGTGCAAAATAACGTCGCCAACGATCTGGAGAAAAACGGTCTCGAACTCGAATCGGTTTCATTAACGGGTTTCGATCAAACTGATTTGCAGTTTTTTAATGAAAACAACGCATTTGACGCCGAAGGTCGTGCGCGTCTGGCGAAGATTATCGAAGAGAAACGCAAGGAAACCAACGATATTCAGCAGGAAAACCGCATTAAGATCGAGCAGCGTAACCTTGAAGCTGAAAAGGAATCCTTAGAGATTGAAAAGTCGGAAGAAGAAGCGCGCCTGATCCAGCAACAGTCGTTAGAATTTAAACGCGCCGATCAAAAAGCGGAGATTATTAAGCAGAAAGAAAACAAGGCTCGTGAAGAACGCGAAGCCGAGATTGCCAAAGAGCGCGCCATTGAAACCGCTGAAATCGAAAAGACCAAAGATATCGAAACCCGTGAGATTGAAAAGTATAAGTCGATTGAGCAATCGCGCATTCAACAGCAAAGGGATATCGAAGTTTCTGAGCAGGAAAAACGCATTGCGGTTGCGGCCAAATCTGAAGAAGAATCAGCTGCCCGTGCTCGTGCAGCTGAAGCCGAAAAACTGAAAGTTGAAAAAGAAGAAGCGGTAATCACAGCGCGCCAAGTGGCAGAAGCTAATCGTCGCAAAGAGATTGAAGTGATTGATGCTCGTAAGGAAGCTGAGCGTGATGCTGTCGGCGTAACAGTGCAGGCCGAAGCTGAGAAACGTGCAGCTGAAGACAGATCGAGTGCGATTCTGATTGAAGCGCGCGCCAGTGCCGATGCGAAAAAACTGCAGGCCGAAGCGGATGAAAAAGTGTATGCCGTTGAAGCTGCAGGTAAACAAGCGCTTTACGAAGCTGAAAACGTCTTGAGTGATGAGCAGATTGCCCTGCAAAAATCCCTCGCCATTTTGAAGGCCTTGCCTGAAATTGTGGCCCAAGCCGTTAAGCCGTTAGAAAATATCGAAGGTATTAAGATTCTTCAAGGTTATGGTGCAGGTCATCAATTTGCTGCGGGTGGCGAAGGTGCTCACCATCAAGGTGGCATAGCCGAGCAAGTGACCAGTGCAGCGTTAAACTATCGCGCCAATGCGCCTGTTATCGATGCCATGCTTAGGGAATTAGGGTTAGTGAATGGCGACTCTGGAACCTTGAATGATTTATTGAACGGCAATAACACCTTAACCGCCGAAGCCTTAAGTGGTGTGACCTTGTCGAACTCTAGACCTAAGGACTATAGCCAAACGCAGGTAGTAGAGAGCCAAAGTGTGCTCAAGCCTTAATCTCAACGACATTAAACTAAGTCAAATCAAGTAAAGCGCTCGCCGTTGCTCTTTTGAGCCTTGTGCGGACAAAAGATTGATAAATAGGACGAATGAAATAAAGCCGCTCACCATTATGGTGAGCGGTTTTTTTTGGTATTAAATCAAATCTAACGGCTTATTTGTGTACCTTGTCGACCCCCGATGAGCGACCTTCAGCATGACAGGTTGCGCATGACTCCTGTCCTGATTGGTAAATTCGACCACCGCTGGCATCACTTTGGTAAACTCCGCCAAAGCTGCGTGCATGGACGACTAAACTATCGATAAGCGTGTGACAAGCCGTGCAGGTTGCTAAGGTTGGTGAGTACTCGGCAATTTGCCCTATGTTGGCTGCATCGGGTGTCGCAACTAACAGGGATTGTTGTGCACTTAGCCCCTTGAGACTGAGCTGTCCTGCGCTATGGCAAACACTACAGTTATTTTTTGCATTAGGGTAAGTGAGTTCGGGACGTGGATTATCAAAACCCACTACAGTGCGGGTTCCCGCATGCAGTGAATGCACCATTTCCCTGTAGCTCAAAGTATTGTTGATGGTGCGATAGGGCTTGATTTGGCTGGCCCCAGGAGTATGCATCACATTGGCATTGAGATACATAATTGCATCATTACTGTGGCAACTTTGACATTGCCCATCGGTCAGTGCGGTTGCTGTTTGCGGTGCATGACAGGTGCCACAGCTGCTATTGGGTTCAAAAATTCCTTTCATTTGATGCGCTGACAGAACTCTATCTTCTAATCCTTGATCATGACATTGGCGACAGGCCTGTTCATCGACCTTAGCTTTTGCCGTAACAGCTTGACCTTGCAGGCTTAGCGAATTAATGGCACTGAGACTCACCTCTTGATTTGCGATATTACAGTTAACGGCAAAGCCGGTATTTTTATCGGCACAGAGCACCAGTTTACTGTAGAGTTTTGACTGACTCAGATCGCCAAAATCGGCAGCCGACAGGTTAGATATAGTGACGGTTAGCTGATTGGGTGCGGTAATTTTTAAGGCGACGTCGCTCGTGTTTGCTAATAAATCCCACACTTTACGCTGGCCGTTATTGATTGGCATGTTCGCGCTATTTGTTTCACCAGTGGCAATCAACCAGAAGGATTTTATCATAGGTTGACTGGCGGGCAGTTGCTCCATTTGCTGCACTTGCAATGTCACTGCAAGGGTCTTAGCTTCAACGCTTAGCTGCGAACTCAGTAACTTAACTTGGTAATCGCTCACCAGCTTAGTGGCTGTTTTCACGGCGGCATTGTGGAAAAGCCCGACACCTTCAGGATTAGTGCTATCAGGGTGGCAGCCGCTACAGCCCAGTGTCCATGGGTTGGCAAAAATTTCCCTATTGTGGAATAACCCCGCTACAGTGCCATTCCAATCTGCGGGAATTTGCGCTTTGTGACAGTCAAGACACGCGGTTTTACTGGGGATATTACTATTGCCACTTTGCGCCGTTGCGCCGGGAATATGGCATTGCTGACATTGGGTCATATCACCGGGAAAGGTCACATTGGCGTAGTCATATAGCTGCCCCTTGTAACCTACAATTTGATATTTGGCTTGGTGGATCTGGTGTGTCAATGTCGCCATATCAAGGCTATTACCCGTTTCAGGATCGCCAGAGTAAGTCGTGTGACAGACAACGCAGCCCTCAAAGGCAAAACGTTTATTGCCGTGCATCAAAAGGCGAGTATCGGTATTGGCTAAGTCTGGGTTATGGCATCGAAAACAGGCTTGTTCCGGCGCGATCACTTTACGGCCCATATCCGCCGCGACAGTCTGTCCTGTGGCGGGCACAAAATCGTACACGCTGTTGATCAACTGAGTGTCGATTGTGCTGTTTGCTAACGGTTTTAACTCTAGGTAAATCCTGTGGGTGAGCTCAGGCGAGTACTGGGTATCTATCCCCGTAAATTGGGAGTAACCCGTGAGTGGTTTACTCAAAGTGTAACGGTATTGGCCCGCGCCTAATGAGGTTAGACACGCCGTTTTACAGCTGCTTTCAATGCCAGCTTGCCACTGAGTCTGTGCATTCGCTTGGGCATTTGTGGCAGGTTCTACTTGATTATTGATGTAACTGGTCCATTGCAACGCAGCATCTGTCGCGCTTGCTGCAGAGTTAGTGACTTCTGTGCCAGTTGTTGCCATAGCATTCGCCGCGGCTTGGGTGATTTGATAGTGCTCCTGCGGCGGTGCTAATTTGGCAATACCGACACCTAAGGTATCTAGCTCCTTCAGGTTTTCTAGTCCTGTGACCGCAATACCATTGGCATTGCTGAGGAAGAAATCGACCTGCACATGAGTTTGTGCATCGATAACCACATTTTCTATTGTCGCTTTGAGTGTATCCGCTTGTTCAATGCTGATACTCACAATCCCTGGTGGACCTTCTTTCCCATCGTCACCATCGGAACAGGCTGTCATCAGACAGACTACGACTGCCATTGGCGTAAAGATTTTCCATTGAGAACGGGTATTCGTTTTCATCATTTTCCATTCCTTTTTAATTAGATTCTGTCGGGACTCTAATCGGAATGTATGCGGTATAGATATTAACTTAGTTATGAGTCGAGTTGCACTTAATTAACCAAATTTAAAAGTTATTTGTTAATTGTATTAAGGTAATTTGAAGTGAAGCATTATTTAAATTTGCTAGATTTTGAATTGTTAATTCTTGAAAACGTTACTCTGACGCATGTCGTGTAACTTGATCTAATAATGCCCCAATATGGGTAATTGTGACGCAGGTTAAAAATCAAAGACATAATTACTTTAGCATAAATTGTCGGGAATCAAAGTGTATGCATATTTTAATTATATTGCTTTGACTAATAAAGGATCAAATATGATTACCAGAAGAGGAATGCTTAAAGGCGGTATGGGCGTTGCTGTCGGTACAGTTTATAGCGGAACATTAATAAGTTTTCTGACCGGTTGTGGCAGTGACAGTAATAGCCAAGAGATAGTAGAAGTCATGCCTGGTGGACTCATGGTGGTGAACCCTACGGTTTGTGTTAGCTGCAGACGCTGTGAAATTGCCTGTGGTTGGAACCATGAAGGGGATAGCAGTCCGACACTTGCCCGCGTCAAAGTAGAAAGAAATATGAACTATGGCCCACATGGTGTGCAATTTGACTATGAAATACAACGAGGAGAATGCGGCGATAAAACCGTTGTTCCTTCCACTTGTCGCCACTGCGAAGTTTGCACTGAAGTTTGTCCACAGCAAGCTATTTCAACGAATGAACAGACTGGCGCCAAAGTGATTGATGAAGAACGTTGTGTCGGATGTGGTTATTGTGCAGATAAGTGTCCTCAGCAAGTCATTAAAGTTGTTCGCAGTAAAATGAAAGCCGTCAAATGTGATTTATGTAACGGTAAACCTGCCTGCGCGCAAGTTTGTCCTACAGGTGCAATTAAATTTTATAACTGGGAAGAGGCTGAAGCTGCATTAGAACAATATGAAAAATATACCGGCTTAGTTTCTTAAATTCAGGAGAAATAATATGAGTGATAAAATAGGTGGTTGGGCGGGTAAAGTCCTCAGAGTTAATTTAACAACTAATCATATATGGTATGAGCCAATCAATAAATATTATGACTATATCGGTGGTATGGGGATTGGTTATAAAATATTGTGGGATGATCATAAGGATAATATTACAGCAATCGACCCAGATAATATTATCGTCTTTTCTGCGGGGCCATTAACGGGTTCAGGCGTTATTTGTACTGGACGAACAACCATTACTTCCCGTAGTCCCGTAATTGAAAAACATCTGATTGCCGATGGTCACTTTGGTGGGCATTTTTCACCCGCAATGAAATTTGCGGGTTTCGATGCGATTGCAATAGAAGGGAAAGCGAGCAGTCCTGTGTGGCTTAAAATTGTGGATGATAAGGTCACGATTGAGCCTGCCGATGCCCTATGGGGTAAAGGTATATTTGATACCCACGCCATGATCGCGCAAATGATGGGACCCAATGCACAAGTCGCTGCGATTGGCCAAGCGGGTGAAAACCAAGTGCCTCTTTCTGTCATTATGACTCAGGGCGGGCATTCAGCAGGTGGTCATGGCTCGGTAATGGGGTCCAAAAATTGTAAAGGGATCGGCATTATCGGCACTGGTGCCGTTAAAATCGCCGCCAATAATGAAAAGATGCGTGCCTTAGATGACCATATTTTAGGTATTATCGGTGCCAACAATAATGGTGTCGTTCCTTCAACGCCGCAATCTTGGGCTGAGTACTCAGCACCCATCAGCCGCTGGAAATCTCGGCCCGGTTTGAAGTGGGGCGCTGCCGATCAAGAAATCGATTTAGGCGAAGTGCCATGGAATGAACGCAATCGTATTGGGTTTCGAACTTCGATGGCAGAAAGCTACATAGGTGTGGAATATGCCAATAAGTGGATGAAGCGTACGGGAGGCTGTCATTCATGCCCAATACGTTGCTTCTGCGAGCTAAAAGTCCCTGAATTGAAAAGCAAATACGGTCGTAAAACCGAACATATATCTAACGTCTGTATGGGATTCCTCGTACCACAGTATTTAATGGGCACCAAAAATGGTACAGAAGCACATGCGATGGCGGGCGCTTTAGGGGCTCATATTCTCGATGACTATGGTATTTGGTGTAACTATGGCTCCATTTCTCATCTATTTAAATTCCTAAAAACAAAGGATATGTTTAAGCATTTATTACCTGAAGATGAATTTAACAGCATTCCTTGGGCGCTCTGGGATAACCAAGATCCCGCTTTCTTACTTGATTTTTATCGCCGAGTGGCGTTTAAAGAAGGTGAAATTTCCCATATGGCCGACGGCTTATATGATTTGATCAAGCGTTGGGGGTTAGATGGAACCAATCCTAAGTTAGGTAATTGGGATATTCATAAAGAAAGTGCCACTAAGGTATTCAACAAGAAAACCAATGCTGCCGTGCACCATGCCAGTGAAACCGCGGGTCAGGTGGGTACGTTAATCAACGTGGTCTTTAACCGTGATGCTCAGTGCCATTCCCACATCAACATAGTTAACAGTGGTTTGCCACACGATATGACAGTGGCGATTGCCGAGAAAAAATGGGGTGAAGGTGCATTCGATAAGGTGAATTGGTATACCCCAATCAATGCGGCTAAGATCCGTTTTGCAAAATGGTCGCTGGTGAAAAACGTATTACATGACTCTCTGACACTGTGTAACTGGATGTTCCCATTGTTGGCATCACCGGATAAAAATCGTAACTATGAAGGCGATAGCACCATTGAATCGCAGATGTTCAGTTTAGTGACTGGGATTGAAACCACAGAAACGGAATTGGACTTTAAGGCGGAAAGAGTGCTGCATTTACACCGTGCCTTAACCGTATTGCAAATGAATGAAAGCAATATGCGCGAAGAGCATGATGTACTCAGTGACTGGGTTTATGATTTGAATCCAGATAAAAACTTCGGTCAAGAGGGCACCATCAAGATGGACCGCGCAGACATGCAAACGGCGCTGGACATGTTCTATGAAGCCTTTGGTTGGGATATTCAAACCGGTGCGCCAACTCGGGCCACTCTCGACAAGTTTAGCCTAGGTTTTGTTGCCGATAGATTGGCGGCGCGAGGCCTGTTACCCAGTTGAACACTATAGTTGGACACTATGATTGAACTTGTCGGTTATATCAGGGTATTTAGCCAACACGGACGCTTAGTCACGGCGGAGCAAATCGCCGCCGTGGCAGGGCTCGAGTGGGATAGTGAGCAAACGGTTAACAGTTATATTCGCCTGATCCTCAATGAGGCTTACAAGGATGTGCAGATGCGTTTGTCGGATAAGCGGTATTTCTTCTATTCCGACAGAAGCATAGTTGAACGTTACGCTGAGCAATGGTTAGCATTGGAGCGGGGTGAAGCGTTTGAGGCGATTATTGCCCAGATCCGTCGCAATAGTTGCCGCCATACTGAGGTCTATCTGGAGAGTGTACTGACGTTTGCCCCCTATCTTTATGATGAGCCTACATTAGCCAATGTGCGTGAGCAATTGCCGCAACAGCTTGGGGCCGAGGATATCCATTATGCAGTGGACAATCAGGGGAAAGGTTATTACTACTCGACTCTGGGATTGAGTCACAGCTATGCGGCCGTCCTCGCTAATTATGATCCTTGTGAATGGTCAAACTGAGATTCTGCTACCTTATTGATATTGATTAAGCGCCTTCGGGCGCTTTTTTATCGCAAATATCTCATATAGCTAGCGTGAAATTAGCTTGCCAGCGTTTGAGTGTACTTTTTGATGATTTCGTCAATTTTACCATTGGCCTTCAGTGTCGCTATGGCTTGATTAATGGCAGGCAGCAAATCGGCATGTTCTTTTCGTAACCTAAACACTAAGTCACCATCAGAATGCACTGCCGCCAGTGCGACAGGGATCTGCAACTGAGTCGACCAATACAAGGCTGGGTAATTACCAGCAATAACAGCATTGACTCTGTGTTTATCTAAGGCTTTGATCAGCTCCTGCTCTGAGGTAAAGTCTGCACGGATAAAATCTTTATCGTCGTGATATAAATAACCGCGCACGGTACCTATTTCTTGGCCTTTTATCTGGCTGATATCTTTATATTTACTGACATTCTCTGGCAATGTGACCACATATTCAGTGATTTGCATTATGGGGGCCGATTTGACAAACAGCGGCCCTAAATCCTGCTTTTCAAACCAACTAGGGCTGACGATATCAAAGTCGAGTTGACCGGTTTCTAGCGCATTATTGGTGCGCTTTGGCGGCAGGGCGAGGATTTCACCTTTGATTTCAGCCATAGATAAAATCATCGGAATAAGCTCAGTGATCATCCCCGGCGCCTCGGCTTGATCACCGATAAAATACGGATACCAAGAATAGGAGCCAGTGATATTGTATTTGAGCTGTTCCGCAAAGGCGTGCTGTTGAGTCAAGCAAAGGGTGAACAAGGCAAATCGAACTAAGTGTTTATACTGCAAACATCGCTTAACCATATTGCTTTTATCCTTGTTATCTCTGCTTTAGCCAAGGCCTATCCGATGGTCATTCTATCTAAACTGTGTGAATGAATTGTTTATTGGATCACAATCAGTCACATCCGTCATATTCAAGCTATTTTCTGCTTTTCGCTATTACACCTTAAGCCAATAGCTGACACAAAGCTGGTTGCTGATTATTAGGGAAAATTTGATAGGTTTTATGGTGCTTAATCAAACTGGTTTTCTTGTTACCTTGGCTGAGCAATAACCCATGGGACAGGGCGATACGCGTTAGTGTCTGTTCATCGGCGCGGACATATAAGTTGATTGGCTTGATCAGCTGATTGTCTTTAATATGTTGATTAAATTCTTTGGCATCAATCACTAAGCTAGATTGACCATCACCATCGAGTTTCAGCTTGGCACTGATTTCAGTGTCAGTAAAGACTAACCAATCGGCTTGTTTTAAGGTTTCTATCATGGCATTTAATGCCGTGCCTAAAGCGGGCTCAGATGTCTCAACTGATTGATATTGATACACTATCCTTTCTAGTAAACGCTTGAGTTCGGCGCCCGCACCTTGGCTGCGAGCTAAACGTATCCAAGCCGTGAGATCGTCGGCTACCAGTTTAGAAAAGCGTTTTTCCTTTAAGGACTCGACCATCCAATTACACAAAAAATGACTTTCCTGCGCAGAGGTGCGCTGGGCTTTCTTGGTCTGTGCTGAAGCGGTTAAATCGGCAAGACCCGCAAGGGCGAGTTCGAGCACAGCTTGGTTATAGGTTTGAGAATTCATTATGACTCCGCCGCGGGCTGAAGTGATGTTATCTATTTGAACTTGGACGATATTGATTGCGGCGGAGCTAGTTTAGCAAAGCGGTCGTTAAACCGATATTTATTCTTGCGATCCCACCAAACTCGCGGCGGTTAAAATCAGCTTTGGCGCGGGCCTTACTTTGTAGTTTGGGTTGATATATTGAAAATGAATCAATCCCTTGTCGTCGCTGATATAAATGGCGGGTACAGGTAAGACTAAACGTTTGGCACCTTCAGGGGTGATCCATAAAGGATTCTCGAGCTTAAGGCGTGCGGTATAGGTTTCAGTCACTTTTTCGCTAGTGTAAAAAGCTAAACCAAAGGCTTGGGATGCCAGCATTTTTTCATCGGAAAGCAGCAGATACTTAAGCTCATTTTTTGCCGCCGAAGCCTTAAGTTGAGCTGGCGTATCGGGTGAAATCCCCACTAACTGAAAGCCCATTTTTAATAACTCAGGTTCAATGGCTTTTAGTTGCCCCATTTGATTATTACAAAATGGGCACCAGCCACCACGGTAAAAGAAGAAAATGGTTGGCTTTTTCTGGGTTAATTCTGCTAAATCGACCGTTTTGTCATTGATATCTTGCAAGTTTACCTTAGGGATTTGCTGACCATTAAGTAGCGGACTGATGGAAAATTCATCCTTAGCAATGGGTTGCGCAATAGCCGTTAGACTTGTTAGTAGTAAGATGGTTGTGAAGTAAAACCTGTGTAACATCGAAGCGGTTTGCATATAAAGTCCTTAATTTGGTTTTGTTTTCTTCGTTTTTTAAGCCGTTGTTGTTAATATTTCCCTCGTTTTAGACAAAGAGATATTGCGTAAATCTATATTTGTTATGTCTAACTTGCTTAAGAGTGGTTCGAGTTAGCACTAAACGGGTATGAGCATTAAAAGAGCGGCAATTGCCGAACATTCTTACAAGCCAATGCAGATGATTGCACCAATGTGATACCGATGGGGTTGGTTGGTGAGGTATTTATAACGGTAACCATTTGGATTTTATCGCGATTACAGCGTAGTGTTGGAGTGGTTAAAACGAGTGAACGACAAGCTGATGGGGCAAGCCTTAATTGATGCAGTGGTAAAACACGATATCATTACCGTAAAACAGTTGATCAAACAGGGTGTTGATGTCGAATATGTCGACTCACAAAATATGACGGCTTTATTGCATTGCTGCCAACTTCAATTACTCGATATTCTCATGTTACTGGTTGAAGCTGGGGCCGATGTCCATCATGCCAATAACTTAGGTCACCTTCCTGTTGAACTGGCCCATTGGCATGGCGAGTTTCATATAGGTAGTTATACCGCCACGAGTCAAAAAATAGTGAAGTATTTGGAGCGCTATGGTGGCGTTTAACGTGGTCATCGATAAATTGTATTGTACTTCAATATTCAATCACGGGAGCTGTAAATGGATAAGGGATTATTTAAAATATTAAAGAAAATCTATTTTAAAAAGTCTTATATCAAAGACGAAAATGGATATATGCAAAGAATAGATAATGGGGACCAGTTTGATTGTGAGTCTGGGACTACACACTATTCTTATGACGGTTTATCTAATGCAGAAATACTAACACTTGAACAAAGTGGTTTTCCTGTCAATCAGATAATAAAATATAGTCATGATGAATGCATTAACGCTTATAAAACGTTGCTTGAGCATCCTCACTTATCGATTGAGAATTTGATTTCGGCATATATATGTGGCTTTTCAAGTTTTCCAAGAGGAAGACAACCCATATTAAGTTATTTGTTCGCTCAAGCGGTTCCCGAACATAAAATGGTCAGCGAAGGGGATATTTGCCCCGTTTGCTCTATAAGAAGAAATGTTTGGATAGAAAAAGGACATAAAATATTCAGTTGCTATGCCGGGAGTGTATGGAACGAAAGGTGGTGTGGTAATCTTGTTGAATTAGATGAGTTTACTGCCATTTCCCCTTGTACTCCTACACCAGAGGATATCAGTATATTGACATCGTTAATCGATATGATCCGTCAAGCTCCTCAAGATGAAACACCCGGAAAATTAGAACAGCGCATCAAGAAAGCTAAAATTATTCCTAACTATGAGAAATATAGTTTTCGCGGACAATTAATAGTATTGGCTGAATTGGGGATTATGCCAAATCCGTATGTAAAACCTTTATATGATGGATTCACCCATTTTACCGATATCTGTAGTGTGAAATACCCTGGAAGTACTCGATCGGATATTATGCTTCCTCTCGCGAGGTGGCGAGGCGAAAATAGTATAAATGAAACAAGGCTTCAAGCGTTATTGGGTAACATAATACGGTGAGATAAAGGTTACCAAGGTTATTATTGAGTGAGTATAAAAAAGCGTCCGGTTATGGACGCTTTAAAATCGCTGTTTTATCAATATTGACAAACACTGATAATATCAATCAACGGATAATTACTTAAGTTTTTTGGCCTTGCTCGGTGCTTGACCAACTTTCATTTTTACGCGGCGGCCCTGCATGTTTTTCTCAGCAGCAACTTGAGCGCCGACGTTGTCGGTTCTTTGTTGCTTTTTGGCAAAACTGCGGCGGGTTTGCAATTGCTTTAATAGCAATTCGCGGCTGCCAACTTCATAACCTGGCACAGTGACGCGGCGAATCTGTTGACCAATCAATTTTTCGATATCGGCTAAGGTGCGCTCTTCTTCGCGGCTCACAAATGAAATGGCTACGCCAGTTTTACCTGCACGGCCTGTACGACCGATACGGTGTACATAGTCTTCGGCGAGGAAAGGTAAGTCATAGTTGACTACGTATTCAAGGCTTGGAATATCCAGACCACGGGCGGCGACTTCGGTGGCAACTAGCACCCGTACATCACCCGCCACAAACTCACGCAGTGCGCGGCGACGACTGCCTTGGCCTTTTTCACCGTGGACCACTTCAGATGGGATACCATCTAAGTTTAATTCTTTGACTAGCGTATCGGCGGCTTCACGGGTCGCAGTAAATACCAATACCTGTTGCCAGTTTTTCTTGCCGATAAGCTCAGAAAGCAGTTCGCGTTTACGGCGTTGTTCAACCGGATAAACTACTTGGCTAACGGTGTCGGCTGTAGTGTTTTGTTTATCAACGCTGATCACTTGCGGTTTAACCATCATGTCGTTGGCGAGTTTTTTCACCGCACTTGAGAAAGTGGCCGAGAATAACAAGTTTTGACGCTTCTTATTTACCGCTTGAAGGATCTTTTGGATATCGGCGCTAAAGCCCATGTCGAGCATGCGATCGGCTTCGTCTAGCACTAAAAAGTCGACGTTCGACAGGCTTAAGTTACAGGCGGTAAGGTGCTCAAGTAAGCGACCTGGGGTGGCAACAATCACATCGGCGCCGCGTTTCAGCTTTTGCGCTTGAGTCTCAATCTTTACGCCGCCGTAAATGGTTAAGACACTGAAGTTTAAGTATTTGCAGTAAGCCGTAACGTTGTCAGCCACTTGAGCTGCAAGCTCACGGGTCGGCGTAAGGATCAATACGCGGGCATTCGACTTTAGCGTTTCGCTTGGCTTTTCAACCATCTTTTGCAGGATCGGCAGCGCGAAAGCGGCGGTTTTACCCGTACCGGTTTGGGCACTGGCTAAGACATCTTGGCCGCGGCGGATAGCAGGTATCGCTTGCTGCTGAATAGGCGTCATTTGTTGATAACCGCAATCTGAGATAGCGCGCAAAATCTCGGGGGAAAAACTAAAAGATTCAAATCTCATTTTGGATTCCTATCGTTCACTTATTCAAACATTCAAGCGCCACTAGCCTCTTTATCACTCGTCTAAAGGAGAGAGGTGTACCGGCTGGCTCATTCTTCCACACAGATTTTATAAGAAAAATGGCGGGCGCGGAGTATAGCAAAAATTTCGGTTAAAACCTGTACTTTTTAGTGTTTTGGCATTTTATCTGCATCATTTCATCAGGAGGGGATAAAAGGCTTGGCACTGGTTCAGGTGGGCTAGGTCTTATTGATCTATACAAGGGTTGAGTAAAATATGGACTCAACAATACGGATTAAAGCTCGCTACATTAGAAAATACCGCAACCTAGGCTGCGGTATTTTGGATCTTGTACTTATGTTTAACCGAAGGTGCGCCTCAGGCCGAGGGCTTTTTCGGCATTGTGTTTAAGAAGATGGGCTGCATCACCAATCAAATGGGTTGCGGCTAAGTTCTCGGCGCTGGCATGGGTGATGGAGTGAATATTACTGGCGATCTCATTGACCACTTGACGCTGTTGATCGGCTGCCACTGCATTTTGTTGGGCAAAGGTGTGGATATCACTCACTTCTTGGTAAATGGTGTTTACATTGTCGGCGGACAGTTGAATATCGCTGGCACAACGCTCCGCATGTTGACGGCTTTGTTCCATTTCTTTGGCCCATGCGTTGAGCATAGTGAACATCTTATCGACACTCTTAGAAATACTGTTGGTCGATAGCTGGGTTCGGCTCGATAGGGCGCGAACCTCATCGGCGACCACGGCAAACCCACGACCTTGTTCACCCGCACGGGCAGCTTCAATCGCGGCATTGAGGGCGAGGAGATTAGTTTGCTCGGCAATAGAGTCAATTTCGCCCATCGCATTAGCGACTAGCTCGGCTTCTTTATTTAATTGATGGGCATTGTTGGTGGCATCGGCAACAGACTTTGCCAGTTGCTCCATTTTTTGAGTGTTGGCCTTCATGTTGGCACTGCTTTTAAGGCAGAGATCATAGGCGGTATTGATGCTGGTGGAGGTGAGATGTGTATTCTGCGCCACTTCTGTGATGGTTGAACTCATTTCTTCCATCGCGCCAGAGAGCTGTTCTAGCTGACTTTTTTCTTGATCTAGGCTGACATAGGTTTGCTCGGTCGCGACCACTAATTGATCGGCAATTGCATGTAATTGATTGGCTTGATCTTGGGTGCGCCCAAGTACGCCATTCATTTTGGCCTGTAGCATGATGAGCTGGAAATCGAGGATAGAAGAGGTATCTGCACCCGAGTAAATGTAACGACTGATAGAGTCATATTTGTTTTGCATTTCAATCAGTTTAGCGGGAATACGAAAGGCCTCATCGTAGAAAATGGCGAGGTTTAAACTCATCAGAATCGCCCCTGCGATAATTACGCCCCAGCCCCAAAAGTAGCCAGCGATCAGTAAACCTGTGGAGGCTACAACCGCAGATACGATACGTTTTTGCATTAAACTTAAGGGTTTAGGAATGGATTTGTCTAATTTGAGTCTTTGGTAAATCTCATTAGCTTTCGTGACGTAGGCGGCTTGAGGCTGAATGCGCACCGATTGGTAACCGATAATAGTGCCGTTTTCAAACAAGGGCGAAACAAAGGCATCAACCCAATAGAAGCCACCATTCTTACAGCGGTTCTTGACTATGCCGCGCCAAGATTGGCCTGACTTAAGTTTTTCCCACATTTCTTTAAAGGCGGCGCTCGGCATATCCGGATGGCGCACCATATTATGGGCACTGCCAATTAATTCTTGATCGCTATAGCCTGATACTTCGGCAAAGCGGGCATTGACGTAAGTGATGATACCGCGAGTATCAGTGGTGGAAATGAGTTCATCTTGTGGTGTTAAGCGGATTTCTTGATCTGATCTCTGCGTATTAACTATTTTATTCGCTGAGGCGTTACTCTGGCTCATTTAGTGTGTCCATTCAGGGCCGATGTGGTTCATTAGGGTTCAGGGCGCGGTGTTAGGCGCGAATTTTATTGTGCTGACTCTCATCGGAGTAAGCTTGTTATGTGATAAGAGTATCATTTTTGTGTGGGTATAGGAGAGCGGTTTCTCATGGTTGACTGGTGAAAATCAATCGTTCGTCGTATTTATAAGCTATTGCAATATATAAAGTTTTTAAGTAGTGAGAATATGATGTTAAACGAGCGTTTATCCTGTTAAATCGTTAATTCTAGTATTTTGTATAGGGTTATTCTTTTATGTCTTGAGTGGGTATTTGTCATTCATCTTAAATATAAATTATGTTCGATGATATTGGACTAATGTCGTTGATTCGGCTTGATATCGCAGTATTCATGGAGCGCTTTATTGGCCTTAGTCTATTCTTTAATGGGCAACAAAAGATGGCTTATTTTTCCTTGCTTCAGCGGTGTATCTTGATTTTGCTCTTCTAGTTCATTAGCTCACAGCGGGAATGCTACATAAGAGGAACTTCCCATGGCGATATCACTTAGGCGTGGTGTAACTAAATTAGCCACAGCGTCCTTGGGAACAGCGGCGGCACTGCCACATTGGCGACGTTTGATCTTTGAACGTTTATTTGGCTTTCTAGCGATTCTCTGCGTGCCTGTATATATCACTAGTGTGTATTTATGCGTCATCGCCGATCTCTGGTTTATGGTGGTATTTGATACGCTGGCTTATCTGTTTTTACTGCTTTTACTGTATTTTCCTAAGCTTGCTGATAGTACGCGTTTTGGCTGTGGCTGCTTGCTGGGTTTTGCTATCGGCATCGGTTTTTTAATTGCGATTGGCCCTTCGGGAGCTGGTTTTTTCTGGTTATTTATTTTCCCGCCGTTAGTCGGTATTTTTTTAGGCAATCGAGCCAGCTTATATGCCCAGTGTTTGAATGGGCTAAGTTTGGTATTGATTGGTTTTGCCTATCATTTTAATTGGCTCAATTGGCCTGAAACCCAAGGTTATAGTGTCGGTATTTGGGCCGTTGTCGTGGTCAATTTTATCGTGACCAATGCCATGTTGACGTTAACCATCACTTATTTATTAGGTAAGTTGGCTGACGCACTCGATTCAACCTTAGCATCACGCCAAGCTACCGTATTAGGCTTAGCTAAACTCGCCGAATACAGAGATAACGAAACGGGCGCGCATTTGCTACGTATGCGGCAGTATTCGAAAATGCTCGCGTCGCAGCGACTACTGGCCGCCAATCCTCCTGCAGAATTGAACGAAGATTATATTCAAGACATTAGTTTGTCGGCCATTTTGCACGATATAGGTAAAGTCGGTATTGCCGATGCGATTTTGCTTAAACCGGGTAAATTAACGCCGCAGGAGTTTGAGCAAATTAAAGCTCATCCCGTGATCGGGGGACAAGTGCTACGCAGTTTGTTGGAATATGCGCCCCAATGTACTTTTATTCAGATGGGCCGCGATATTGCTTCGGGTCACCATGAAAAGTGGGATGGTAGTGGTTATCCCCTTGGTTTGAAAGGTGAAGATATTCCGCTTTCGGCAAGGATAGTGGCCCTAGTTGATGTTTATGATGCGCTGACTTCTCCCCGATGTTATAAGCGGCCCTTTAGCCATCAAGAGGCTATTGACTTAATTATTGAAGGCAAAGGTCAGCATTTCGACCCTGAATTAGTCGATTGTTTTATGGCAATTCATCAGGACTTTGAAGTGTTGTCTAAAGCATCGCTGGATGATGCTTATCAGCCGATGGCACAACCTACTATGGTTTAGCGACTCATGTTTTTAAGTCGTGTTTTGAAATCATGGTTTTGAAATAAGACGTGGGTTTTAAAACACACTGATAGCGCTAAAAAAACGCCCAATGCTAATTGCCTTGGGCGTTCTATTTTATAGCGCGTAAGTGACTAAAATAACGACTTAAATTGCTACTTATCAGCGGAGTGCTAAATTGCTTTAGTCACTTGAGTTAACCAAGCCAATTCATCCCCTGACATCAACGGAGAAAGTGTATTGAATACTTGCTGATGATAAGCATTAAACCAATCTATTTCCCCTTGCGTTAACAGGCTCTTATCAATAAGGCGCGCATCCATAGGGATCATAGTCAACGCATCGAACTCATACATCTCACGCTCAGCCCCTTTAAGTGCTTCACAGTGTTGCACTACGACGAGGTTTTCTAAGCGAATGCCAAAACTCTCAGCGCGGTAGTAACCCGGCTCGTTGGAAAGCACCATGCCGGGCATCAATGCGATACCGTTGACATTTTTACCTATGCGCTGTGGACCTTCGTGCACACTTAAAAAATGACCCACACCATGGCCTGTACCGTGATCGTAATCAAAACCATATTGCCATAAATATTGGCGGGCGAAAGCGTCGAGCTGCTGGCCTGAGGTGCCTTTCGGGAATCGTGCTTGGTCGAGGGCAATATGACCTTTTAGCACCAGCGTAACCATTTTTTTATGCTCATCGGTCACTTCACCTATCGCAATGGTACGGGTCACATCTGTGGTGCCATCAATATACTGAGCGCCAGAATCCACTAAGTAGATGCTGTCCATTGTCATCATGGCTGGTGTGCCATTGTTGTGATTGTAATGGCACATAGCTGCATTAGGACCGGCAGCTGAAATCGTGTCGAAACTTGGCTCGCGGTAACGCTCATCTTCTAGGCGAAAGCTTTCCAATTTATCCGCAAGGGTGCCTTCATCGTGCATACGATTGGCTGCCACTTCGGCATCGAGCCATGCAAGGAATCGACTCACGGCGACGCCATCGCGGATATGGCAGGCACGCATGCCGGCCAGTTCTGCGGCGTTTTTCTGCGCTTTAGGTAAAGCGACAGGATCGATTCCAGCTATCAATTTTGCTCCTGCCTCACGGGCAATGTTTTGTGCCCAAGCGTTTGCAGAATTCGGATCGGCAAGTAGTTTTACGTCCTGCATGCTGGCGAGTGTATCGGCAAGAGATGCCTCGCTTTTAAAGCTGACGCCAGCACCAACATGCTCCTCAATGCCCTCTGGGAGTTTGCTTAAATCGGTGAAAAGCTGCATATCGCCATTGGCGTGGAGCAGGGCACTGCCGAGTACAACGGGCAGGCGCGGTACATCATTGCCGCGAATGTTGAGTAGCCAGCAGAAAGAATCTAAGGCGGCGATTAAGGCGACATCACCACCGGCTTTTTTTACTAATGCACCAATTTCAATGCGTTTTTGCAGGCTGGTTTTACCAGCACTCTCGTTGCTAAACAAAGTGATAGGAGCGTTCGACGGTGCTGGCCGATTCTGCCAATGCAAATCGATGGGGTTTTGTTCAACTGCAACTAATTCGATTTGGGATTTATTTAAGGTTGCTTTGGCATTTTCATACCAAGCTAAGGTGTGTAAGCGCGCATCGAAGCCAACGCGAGACCCCGCTGGTAACGTGTCACATAACCACTCAATTTGTGGTGTATCAGTTAGGCTTTCATAACTGAAAAGTGTGGCATCGACTTGCAAACGAACTTGAACCGTATAGCGGCCATCAGTAAATATTGCGGCTTTATCTTTCAATACAATAGCCATACCCGCTGAACCGGTAAAGTTGGTTGCCCAGTACAAACGTTCGTTATGTGCTGGCACATATTCGCCCAGATATTCGTCGGCACGGGGAATAATAAAAGCATCGAGATTAGCAGATGTTAATTCGTTACGAATAGCACCGAGACGGTTAGCGATTGATTGTGACATAAGGGCTCCAATTGAGACTGGCATGCTATGCGAGTCGGTAGGCAAAGATCGACTAAGGATGAGTAGGTTTATACCCAAACAACCTGAAGATGCAGGATTCAGCGGTAATTTAACGCACTTTAGGCAAGGCGGTTATTTGCAGACCTAGTGGGCTAAGTTAAAAATAACCAACGCAGTATAAAGTGCGTTAAAAACCGCCGGGACGGAGCGTCTAGGGCACTTCACTTCCGTGTTGCATCAATTCAAAAGATAGCCGACATTCTGTCATTGATACGCCTTGAATTGAAGCACCCTAGGCGCTCTGAAACTCGTATCTTCAGGTAGCTTGGGTATATGTTGATTTGAGTTTTAACTGGCTCGGATTATCGCAAGTCTAGCGCTAGATGCAAGGGTAGCGAATAAAGGATTTTGTATACAATCGTGAATTTGTGCAGGTAAGACGCTTGAGGTTATGGGGTTTGTTGTTAATTTATTTATGTGATTTTGAGCATGGAAAGTGAATTAAATAAAAGGTTGGTCATGTTTTAATTAGGACTTGTTCCTTACAAATTAGCAACTTAAGTTTTATTCAATCGCTAACATTTGGACCCTATGCTAACATTTGCCATCTCTACTCGGGGTCAGAGTGGGGCACATGTATCAGTGGAGTAAGCGATGCAAATACTAACAATAGATGTGGGCGGTACCAAAGCCCTGTTCGAACTTCAGCTCGCGGGACATACAGAACAATATAAAATCCCCACAGGTGAAGGTTTTAAAATTGAAGAGTTAAATAATCAAATTGCGGCGTTTGAACGTGATTATGATTTACAGCATTACCAACTAGCGATTGCCGTACCTGGACTGGTACAAAATAATCGTTTGGTTTCTTGTAAATCTTTACCTGGACTCAATGGATTGAGCTTCGATACAGTCAAAACCCAGGGTGAGCTTAAGTTTATCTGCAACGATATCGATGCGGGTATGCAAGCGACTTGTGATGCCAAATATGCCTGTGAGTTATTGGTCATGTGCGGCACTGGGATCGGTATGTCTATTGCTTTTAATGGACAAGTCTTTACGGGAGCGACGGGCGTGGCGGGGGAGTTGGGGCCTTGTCGCGTGATGACAGAATCTGGTGAGTTTAGTTTAGAGCAACTGGCCAGTGGCGATTCAGTGCGCAGCCGCAAAATCTCCACTCAGGATGATTTATATCGCGCGGGCAGTTATCTCGGCATGGGATTAGCATGGGCGGTTAATTTATTTAATCCCAATCGAATTTGGCTTGCTGGCGGTATGATGAATAGCGCTCCTTACTACAAAGGCTGTCTCGAAAGCTTAAAGCAAATGGCATTGAGCGCGCCCTTAGCTGAGATGAAAATCAATCGTGTCGATGATATGGAAACCTTGGTTTGCCGCGGTTTATCTGTGATGCTCGCAAGGGACTACCCCCGCGCATAAGAATAATAAATGCCCCGCGCATAAGGATCATCATGTTGCTCGACAATGGTTTGCTCCATGAATGTTTAGTGATTGAGGTTTAGCTGCATAAGCGACGTAAATTGTGAAATATAAAGCAGGACTTATGATGCCTTTGGCATATCGAGTCCTGTTTTTTTTATTCTTAAAGTATTCAGATAATCCTCATTATCCAAAGTAAATATTAGCGATAGTTTAATTTGCATAATTCCTTTCTTATCAGATGCCTAGTTCTATTTACGATTTTAGCCAATAACACAGTTGATAATATTTTGTTGCAATTTTATTGCGCTTACGCTTATGCTGATATTTGCAATGACAACGTTGTCATTGTGTGTAAAAGGCAAACCAGTTGAAAAACTGGGACGCAAAGCCTCCGGTCTAAGGGTTCGTCTGTACCTATGATAGCGGGGATACCACAGGTTTTTCTTCGTGCAGTTGTCAGTCGTTTTGCATGGTTTTAAGAGAGTGCTGTTTCCTGTCTACGCTTTGTTTGCCTTATTGATTCATATAAAAATTCAATAGGGATATCTCATGTTCAAGACTCAAATTTCAACATCAGCCTTGCTAGTGGCATCAGCGCTGGCATCTACCATCAGTGCCAGCGTTTTTGCAGCGGCGCCCGGTAAACCGACTTTAGGTTGGGGCGAAACTAAGTTCGCTATTATTGAAGTGAATCAAGCGGCTACCGCTTACAATCAATTAGTTACGGTGAAAGATGCCGCCGATGTCTCCGTCAGTTGGAACCTTTGGAGTGGCGATGTGGGCAATAAAGCCCAAGTGTTGCTCAACGGCAATGTGGTTTGGGAAGGCCCATCTGGCGCGTCGGGAATCGCTAACTTTAAGGTGAACAAGGGCGGCCGTTATCAGATGCAAGTACAACTGTGTAACAGCGATGGTTGTACGGCGAGTGATGCTAAACAAATCCTCGTGGCTGATACTGACGGCAGCCATTTAGTGCCACTCAATGCTCCCCTAAAAGAAAACAACCGTCCCTATGCTAATAAATCAGGCAAAGTGGTGGGAGGTTACTTTGTCGAATGGGGCGTATACGGCCGTAAATTTCCGGTCGATAAGATACCTGCGCAAAACTTAACCCATATTTTATATGGCTTTACCCCAATTTGTGGTGGTGATGGCATCAATGATAGCTTGAAAGAAATCGAAGGCAGTTTCGAAGCGTTGCAACGTGCTTGTAGTGGTCGTGATGATTTTAAAGTTGCGATTCACGATCCTTGGGCGGCGATTCAAATACCGCAGGCGGGAGTGAGTGAGCATTCAGATCCTTACAAAGGTAACTTCGGTCAATTGATGGCACTTAAGCAAGCACATCCAGATTTGAAGATTTTACCTTCGGTCGGTGGTTGGACCCTCTCGGATCCCTTCTTTTTCTTCGGTGATAAAGCCAAGCGCGATATCTTTGTCGCTTCGGTGAAAGAGTTTCTACAGACATGGAAATTCTTCGATGGCGTGGATATCGACTGGGAATTTCCAGGGGGGAATGGCGCTAACCCAAATTTAGGTAATGCCAATGACGGTGAAACCTATGTGACTCTGATGCGTGAACTGCGGGCGATGCTTGATGAACTAAGCGCCGAAACGGGTCGTACCTATGAGCTGACCTCAGCCATTAGCGCTGGTGACGATAAAATTCAAAAAGTCGATTATCAGGCTGCTCAGCAGTACATGGATTACATCTTCTTGATGAGTTACGACTTTAATGGTGGTTGGACTAATACTGAACTCGGCCATCAAACCAATCTGTATGAAGCGAGTTGGGATCCCAATACCCGTTACACCACAGCTAATGGCGTTAATGCGCTGTTAGGCCAAGGTGTGACCCCAGGGAAAATTGTGGTCGGTGCCGCTATGTATGGCCGCGGCTGGACAGGTGTCAATGGCTACAGTGGTAATAATCCTTTCACGGGGACGGCAACGGGCAAAGTGAAAGGTACTTGGGAAGCTGGTGTGGTGGATTATCGTCAGATAGCGAACGACTACATGGGAAGCGGTTGGACTTACAGTTACGACGAAACAGCTGAGGCGCCATCTTTGTTCAAGGCATCTACTGGCGATTTAATCACTTTCGATGATGCTCGTTCAGTTAAAGCCAAGGGGCAATATGTGCTTTCTAATCAACTTGGTGGGCTTTTTGCGTGGGAACTTGATGCCGATAATGGTGACATTCTGAATGCCATGCACGAAGGTTTAGGCCATGGTGAAGGCACCACTCCGCCAGTGAATAAAGCGCCCATTGCCAATGCGGGCGCGGATGTGAATGTCACAGGTCCCGCCGATGTGACGCTCAATGGTAGCGGTTCGCGCGATCCTGAAAACGCTGCCTTAAGCTATCTCTGGACGCAAGTGTCTGGCCCAACAATTGCCATCGCAAATGCGGATATGGCGAGTGCGACTATTCAACTGGGAGCAACCCAAACCGATGTCGCCTATGGTTTTAGCCTTAAAGTCACCGATCCTGAAGGGCTATTTGCCAGCGATACTGTGCTGGTGACGAACAAGGCTGATACGCCTAATCAAGCACCTGTAGTGACTCTGGCTCCGACTGCGACAGTTGAAGCGGGTAAAACCGTCAGTATAGTAGCGAGTGCCTCCGATGCAGACGGTGATGCCTTAACCTACGCTTGGACTGTGCCCGCAGGCGTGTCGGCAACCGGGCAAAATAGTGCCACGTTAGTAGTTACTGGCCCCAATGTTACCGAAGCGACCCTCTATGGTTTGAGCGTGCTGGTTTCCGATGGTGCCTTAGATGCAAGTGCATCGACGAATCTGACTGTGACGCCAAAAGTGGTAGGCGGTGGTTGCGATGCAACCGATCCCAATGCTGGTAACTATCCTGCTTGGCAAACCAGTGTGGTGTATAACACTGGCAATACTGTGAGCCATAGTCAGTTGGTATGGAAAGCAAAGTATTGGACGCAGGGTAATACGCCATCTCGCACCGCAGACCAATGGCAGCTACTCAGCCAAGTTGATCTCGGTTGGGATGCGGGTGTGGTGTATAACGGCGGTCAAACTACTCGCTATAACGGTCGTGTGTGGAAGGCGAGTTACTGGACTAAAGGTGATGTACCGGGTGTTGCGGCGGTATGGGTTGATATTGGCGCAGCAAGCTGTCCTTAATCATCCAACATACTAATATTCTTTGAGTTATAGAGACAAAAAGCCCTGCGATAATGCAGGGCTTTTTATGACGCAATTAGGCTCATTGAAGACTGATTTAATCAATCTTAAGCAGTTCCACATCAAAAATTAACACAGAACCACCACCAATCTTGCCCGTGCTACGGTTACCGTAGGCGAGTTCACTGGGAATAAAAAACCGCATTTTATCGCCAACAACCATAAGTTGTACGCCCTCGGTCCAACCTTTAATCACCCGATTAAGCGGAAATGCGATGGGTTCGCCGCGATCAACCGAACTGTCAAACACAGTACCGTCAATCAAAGTGCCATGATAATGGACTGTCACTGTATCGCTGGCTTTAGGATGAACTGTGCCATCGCCCTGAGTTAATACTTGATATTGCAAACCTGAAGCTGTGGTGATCACACCTTCTTTGGTTTTGTTTTGTGTTAAAAACTCATTGCCTAAACGGATATTTTCTTGGGCGGCTTTTTGGCCGTTCATCGAGGTAAAGAAGTAAAAAATCACCCCAGCAATCACCACAACGGCAAGTAACATTTTCATATAAAGAGCACCTTAGTTAATTTTTGCCATATTATCAGTTTTTTAGCATCAGATGCTATCGGCACTCGCGTGTGCGTTGAGCTGGATATCTGGTGCTACCAGTTCAAACCGTTAAAAACTCCTTCAAGACTTTATCCTGCTTTAGAGATCGCTTAATCTGTGGGCTTAAGACTCAATAAAAATTCAATAAAAACAAATAAGAACTAAAATTCAGATAATAAACAAGGAAAGTCTATGTTAAACAAAGCGGCAAAACCTCTGGTCAAACTCGTCGACCGATATCTACCCGATCCTTATATTTTCGTGCTTTTACTTACCTTAGTCGTATTAATTGCTGCTGTGGTTGCCGAACATAAAACCCCGCTGGAAGTCATCAATTATTGGGGTGATGGCTTTTGGACGCTGTTAAGTTTTTCGATGCAGATGCTGTTAGTGCTGGTGGCAGGATTTATGTTGGCAAGCTCCCCGCCGATTAAAAAGCTGCTCGATGCGATTGCAGGATTCGCTAAATCGGCACCACAAGCCATTATTTTAGTGACTTTGGTGTCACTGGCCGCCAGTTGGATTAACTGGGGTTTTGGGCTAGTGGTGGGCGCGTTATTTGCCAAAGCCTTAGCTCGCAAAGTAAAAGTGGATTATCGGCTGCTGGTCGCCAGCGCCTATTCGGGCTTTGTGGTTTGGCATGGTGGGCTTGCGGGTTCGATCCCATTAACCATAGCGACGGTGGGGCATTTCTCTGAATCGCAAATCGGTATCATCCCCACCAGTGACACCATTTTCGCGAGTTATAATTTATTGTTAGTGGCAATTCTGTTTGTGGTCATGCCCTTAGTGAATCGCTTTATGTTGCCTGAAGATAAGGACAGTGTTTATGTTGACCCAAGCGCCCTTGATGACAAAGACGCCGAACTTGATTCTTCGGCGTTAGAGCTTAACCCTGCAAATATGAGCGAGCGTCAGCCTGAAAGCCGTCCCGCGGATAAGTTAGAAAATAGTCGTTTACTCGGCTGGAGCGTCGGTGGCGCTGGGCTTGTATACTTAGGTTATTACTTTTGGGTGCAGGGCGGCAGCTTAAACCTCAATTTAGTGAACTTCTTATTCCTGTTCCTCGCCATCCTTTTACATCAAACACCACGCAGTTTATTAACCAGCTTGAATGAGGCCATTAAGGGCGGCGCAGGGATTGTTATCCAATTTCCCTTTTATGCGGGCATTATGGCTGTGATGGTGCAGTCGGGTTTAGCCCAAAGTATTTCGGAAGGTTTTGTGGCCATCGCTAGCGCCGAGAGCCTGCCATTTTGGAGCTTTATCAGTGCAGGAATTGTGAATATTTTTGTACCATCGGGAGGTGGCCAATGGGCCGTGCAGGCGCCGATTATGTTACCCGCCGCACAGGCTTTAGGTGCTGATGTTGCTCGGGTAGCTATGGCCGTAGCTTGGGGTGATGCCTGGACTAACCTTATTCAACCTTTCTGGGCACTGCCCGTGCTGGCAATTGCGGGCTTAAAAGCGCGGGATATTATGGGATTTTGTTTAATGCAGTTGATGATCACAGGCGTGATTATCAGTATCGCGTTGAGCTGGTTCTAAAGGCAAAATGACAGCCAATTTTGCATTTTAGAGTAAAGTGTAGGGCAATTTAAAATTGCCCTTTTTTATTGGCGATGAATGATTAAAACCACTTTTGTGGGTATTGCCGGCGGCAAAGTAAGTTGTGATACAGCCAACCAAAAGCCAGAATGAGCGCAACACCACTGGCGACGGGCATATACAGAAAATCCCAGTGCTGCGCCGTGAGCATAACGACCAGAGGATTCGCTCCCGCGGGTGGATGCACAGTATGGGTTAGCATCATCACCGCTATGCCTAATCCGACCGCAAGCCCTAAGGCTAGCGGGGAGACTCCTAAAGTATTTAGAATTATCAGTCCAACCAAACTCGTGAGTAAGTGGCCGCAGAGAATGTTTCTCGGTTGAGCGAGCGGACTTTCTGGCAAGGCAAACAACAACACCATAGTGGCACCAAAGGGGGCCATCAACCAAATGGTTTGCGGTGTTAGCTGTTCAAGCGTCGCTAAACTACTGATACACAACGTGGCTCCACACCCTGCGAGCAAGGCCATCTTTAGATTCTGTGGATTGATTCTTTGCATCTTCTCTCCTATTAATGGCTTGTGTTAAGCCCTTATTTTGATAATGAATTGTGGACGTGAATGCTCAGAAAACCATCGCTGCTAACATGCTGTGGTGTTCCGTGTTCACTCTTGATTTCACTATTAACTTAATTTAGTTACCGAAGTAGATAGATTTGTCTACCTGTATAGATGTTCTCACGGGTAGACTGACTTGTCTACTCATGAGAAGATAGGACTCATATTTGTTAGCTAAAATTTGCTAACGAATGTTTACCAAAGAAGAGGAGTGAGTTGATGCAGGGCACTGAGATTCAGACAGGTACGCCATCGGATAAACGGCAGCAATTGGTCACTACCGCATTTAAACTGTTTTATTTTCAAAGTGTGCATGGGGTGGGGATTAACCAGATTTTGCAGGAATCGGCAATTGCCAAAAAGACCCTGTACCACCACTTTGCCAGTAAAGATGAGTTAGTTGAAGCCGTGGTTCGCTATCGTGATGAGGTATTTTATCAATGGCTTAGCGAGCGAGTGAACGCATTGCCAGCGGGACGGGAGGGCATTGGTGGGTTATTTATCGCGCTCGATGATTGGTTTAATCAAAGAGTGCCGCAACTGTGTGAGTTTCGCGGCTGTTTTTTTATCAATGTCAGCGCCGAATTTACTGAGCCGAGTCATCCTGTGCACCAACTCTGCGCCCTGCATAAACAGCGAGTGGCGAGTTTAATTGAACAGCAAGTATCGGCATTGGGCTTGCCAGAAGCCAAGACCCAATTTCTCGTTGCGGCAATAGGTTTACTCAAAGAGGGTGCGATAGTGTCGGCGCAACTAAAAGGTGACACTCAGTCAGCACTGTTGGCGTTGTCTGTGGTTGAGCAGTTGATCGATGCCGCAACTCATGCTGCTTAGAGTGCCACCCTCAGATGGCGATTCTTAGATAAGGCGCCTCATATAAAAGCCTTTGTATAAAAGCTCTTAAATAAGAGCATTAGATAAACATATCTACGGCGCCGGTTTTTATGCCATAACCCAGCACGGCTAAGTTAGCGACAACGGTGAGCCAAAAGACGTTTCTAAATGAGGCTTTAATGGACTTGTGTCTTAACAGGTTTTGGGCAAATAGAGCGCCGGGCCAACCGCCCATGAGAGCGAGCAGATGTAATGTGCTTTCTTTAGTGCGCCATTTATTACGTTTAGCGGCGGATTTATCGATGGCATAGGCGATAAAGGTGAGCAGGCTTAGTGTGAGGTACATGGCTGCAATCCCGACTGGCAGCATATGTTGCTGCGCTGCGCCGATTAAGCCAGCAAGAAAAATCACCACCAATAACAGCGGCATAAGGCTTGAGCCTGAAGCGGCTGTATTGGATTTTTGAGCGCGACCGCTTTGTGCTCGACTCTTTTGAGAACGATTGGTTTGAGGTGAAGCGCTGTTGCCCGTTTTGGCCGGTTTTTTGTTTGTCATTATCTGGTATCAATCTCGTGTCAGTGTTTTTAAGCTTGCTTATGCTCTTATGATGCCGTGTATTTTTTAAACGCGAGGTGGCGCCAAAGTTTCTCCAGCGGCCCTTGCTTGAAATAGCGTAAGTACACGCTGGCTAACAGTAATTGCACTACTGAATAAACCAGCGCCATGGCCATGTATCCCCATCTATCTAAGCTCAATAGCAATTCGGGAGCTAAGTGTCTAAACACTAACACGCCAACGATGGATTGCAGAATATAGAGACTAAACGCGAGTTTGCCAACATTTTGCAGCGGAGTCAGTATATTAGGATTATTCTGGCAAACCTTAACTATAATGTGGATGTAAATCAGCGCCATAGGAATAGCACTTAGCATGATTAACACATCTGAAAACGCAACGAGAATGGTATTTTTCGTTAAACCTAAGATGGTATCAAGCAGTGATAGCGTTACGCTTGCTAGCACTAACTTTACCAGTACCGATTTGCTAAAACCCCGCTCAAAAGTCCCCTGTTGATACAAGGCCATGCCGAGCAACATCAAGCCAGCTGTAAACCACATTATGGTAAAAGGGATCACCAGTGCCATATAGCCAACTTGCATCAATTGCTGTAATAGTTGGTCGGCATAGCCAGAGGTCCATGCACTGTATTGCTCTGCAAATAGACTCGATTCTCGAGTGAAAGGTTCATCGCTGCCCGTAAGGCTAACCAGCGTAATGATAACTAAGGCGCTTAAAATAAAAATATTCGCTTTGCGCTTAAGGGCTTCAACACTTAAATCTTTGTAACACAAAGCTAAAAATCCGCTGATGCCATAGGTGAATAAAATATCACCTGACCAAATAAAAATGCCGTGGAGTAGGCCAAATACAATTAACCATTTTAAACGTGATCGCAGTAGGGAATAAGCTTCTAGGCCTTTGGCGCTAAATCGCTGATATTGAATAAAAAGCCCGACACCAAACAAGATGGAAAACAGACTGATAAAGCGTGCCTCGATGAAAAAGTTACTGAACACTTTGATAATGTGATCCGACAGCGGCTGTGTTTCATGGGGCGCATAGCCAAAAAAAGTAATGCCCATAAAATAGATATTCATAAAAAATATCCCCAACACGGCTAAGCCGCGAATAGCATCGAGGTTGGCATTACGCTGTGCGGGTATCGTCATTACAACAGGCTGCGTGGAGTCTGATCTTGACCAAGGGTCTTTAGGTAAGTTTGCTGACACGTTAGCTGAGTTCCTTTCGCTAGTAGACATGTTTCACTTTTCACTGGAATTTGGGAGGGCTAGCCTAGCAGGCGCTAGCCCCCAATGAAATACAGCCAACACAAAAAGTAAAATACAGGAAAGGTAGAAAGTGAAATAGCGCCAACGTAAAAAGTGAAATACAAAAAAGCAAAAACGGATTGAGAAGACTGTCGAACCATTACTCGCCGATATCTTCGTTCCAGAGTGTGGGATTACTGGCGATAAAGTCCTGCATCAATTGTTTGCACTCGGCATTATCGACCACAGTGACATCCACGCCGCGGGATTTTACATAGGCTTCTGGCCCTTGGAAGGTAGCGTTTTCACCGACGATGACTTTTGGTATGCCATAAAGTAATACTGCGCCGCTGCACATATCGCAGGGCGATAGGGTGGAATACAAGGTCGCCCTTTGGTACTCGGCGGCGCTAAATCGGCCGGCATTTTCGAGACAATCCATTTCGGCATGCAGTACTGAACTGCCTTTTTGTACCCGTTTATTGTGGCCGCGCCCGACGATTTTGCCATCGATCACTAATACCGAACCAATGGGGATGCCGCCCTCGGCGAGTCCTTGCTTAGCTTCTTCAATGGCTGCCGCTAAAAATTCATCCATCTTGATATCCTTAAAATATGAACCCTGAGTATTGCACTCAGCATAGCACTCGTTTGGGAGACAATCTAAATGGTTTTGATTTGTTGCTTCAATAAGTCCCTCAGGCTATCGAGAATTGGCAGCGAAGCCATTTCTGGCCGATAAATCAGGCAGATATCGGCGGAGATGGTTTGTTTTAACTTAATAAACTTTACCCTAGGCCAAGGTTGTGAAGCATAACTTTGCGGCACTATGGATACCCTGTTATCGGCAGCGATGATGGCCATCAAGCTATTGGGCTCGACCATTTCCTGTACTAATTGCGGCATAAATCCTGCGGCCTGACAGCTGGCGATAATCAAATCGCTAGAGGCGGAATTGGCACGGCTGAGTAAGGTAAAAGGCTCATCTTTGAGTTCACTCAAGTCGATGCTTTTGCGTCTCGCTAAGGGATGCTTACTTGCCAGTGCTAACACCATAGGTTCGCTGGTGATGGTTTCGGCGAGAAGGTGCGGCAAATTTAAGGTATCGGCGTAGCGCACTAGGCCAAAATCGATTTCTTGATGTGCTAAGGCGACTTTTTGAGTTTCGGGTGATAACTCTTGAAATATCAGCTCATTATTAGGGCATTGCTTACGAAAGCTTTTCAGTATGTCACCAAATCCCATCCAAAACAGCGAGCTCATGATGCCAATCCGAATATGGTTTCTATCGAGTCGCCCAAGCTGAGCCACTTGTTCCAATGAGATATTCACCAGTTCGAATATTTGCTCGCACTTCTCTCTTAACAATTGGCCATAGGGCGTGAGTTCGACCTGACGAGTGCTGCGGGTGAATAGCTCAACGCCAAGGAGCGATTCTAGCTCTTTGATTTGTGCACTCAGCGGAGATTTCGATAAATGCAGTTGCTCGGCGGCAGCGGTGAAGTTTTTCACTTCAGCCACTCGATGGAAATACCGCAGCATCTTCAAGGTGACGAGTTCAGGTGCGTTTATCTTGCTCATCTCAGGCTCACCATTTTCTAGTTATTGTCCTTTTTATCAGCACAATAGTGCGGTTAATCGCGATTATTTGCAACCCTAAGCCCGCTTATACTGAGGGTCGCTTACTCTTTCATTCCTTTGCTATGAGGTACCTTGTATGAGCCATGATCCTGTTATTAATGCCCTTGCGACGATTCGAGCCCGTAAACCGAATTTCTCTCCCCGTGCTGCTATGATTTTGGGCTCAGGGCTTGGTGCGTTTGCCGATAATTTAGATAACAAAGTAGTGATCCCCTATGAAGAGTTAGACGGTTTTCCTGTGAGTACCGTCGTCGGCCACTCTGGAGAGCTCGTGCTCGGCAGCTTACATGGCATCGATATAGTGTGCATGAAAGGCCGCGGGCATTTTTACGAGCACCAAAGCATGAAGGTGATGACGACGCCTGTGCGTACTTTCAAACGTTTAGGGTGTGAATTGTTACTCGTGACTAACGCTGCGGGGTCATTACGGCCAGAGCGGATCGGCGTGGGATCATTAGTGATTTTCAGCGATCACATTAATACTATGCCGGGTACGCCCATGACGGGCGCAAATGATGATAACTACGGTCCACGCTTTTTTAGCCTAGCCAATGCTTATGATAAAAACCTGAGATCAGAAGCCTTAAGTGTCGCAAAAACCGCAGGCATTGAAGTGAATCAAGGGGTCTTTGTGTCTTACTCTGGCCCGTGTTTTGAAACCGCGGCTGAAATCCGCATGATGCAAATCATCGGTGGCGATGTAGTGGGGATGTCCGTAGTGCCAGAAGTGATTTCGGCGGCGCATTGTGGTTTGCCCGTGTTGGCTGTGTGTGCCATTACCAATATGGCAGAAGGGTTGGGGGACGTGCAGTTATCCCATGAACAAACCTTAAAATGTGCCAAGCTTGCTGAAGCCGACTTTATCCGTTTAATTGAGCAATTTACCGCAAGCCATTTCGCTTAATATTTTGCATAACTGTGCAGCTATATTGCGATAGGGCTGGGATTTTAAAAGCTCGTATCTAACAGTTCGTACTTAAACGTGAGCGAGCAAGGCGCCGCGCAATTCAGTTCACCGAGTGTTTTTGCGAAATACGGCTGAAGGTTAAAAAGTAAAGGGAGCGAAGCTCCCTTTTTTAAATGCTGACATTAAGTGTAAGTCTTGATTCAAAGCGTTTATTTTTGCGGTTTTTCTGAAATCCACAATTTGATATGTCCTTTCACCACAACCACTCCTTGGGTGTCGTAGGCGGTAACGGGGACCAGCATATCGCCAGGAGTCCATTGCTCTGGGGTCACTTCGGCGACACATAAAATATCGCTGCCTGCTTTAGCCGTATAATCCAAACTCATGCCCTTAGGTATCCAACGTAAATGTTTTGGAATAGAGGCTTCGGCCATCACGCCCATGGCCATTTCTAGACCATTACAAATCGCAATCACATGCACAGTTTTTATATGATTATGAACGGCATGGCGTTTTTTAATTAAACAGGCGCAATGATTAAGGCGTAATTCAGTGATCAGTGGTTTGATGGTGCCGAAATAGGGCGCCATGCGTGAAACCATGATTGAAAACAGTTTTTGGCCGAAGGGATAACGGCGAGTTTTGTGGTAGAGCGCGAGCACTTTATTAGGTTTTTGTTCTGCAGTGCTAGAAGAGTCTGTCTGGCTCATGGTCATCCTTAATAATGGTGCAAAGGGGTGTTGTTATCTTGAGCCTGTTCCAAGTTGAGCTTGGGTTGCTCTGGTCGGATGAGTGTAACATTAGGATAACAACAAATACCAGTCGGCTTAATTAAGTAAACTTCATTTCGCGGTTTTAAGTGTAACACCGTATAATTGCGGCCAATTTGTCGTGTAGCGGCAATGGCATGTTGATTTAACTACAAGGACTCACAGTGAAATATTTGCTGACGTATTTTAAGGGAATGGCCATGGGCGCTGCTGATGTTGTGCCTGGCGTTTCGGGCGGCACCATAGCGTTTATTACCGGTATTCTCGATACTTTGCTCGATAGTGTAAAACGCATTAATCCTTCCCTTTGGGGTGTAATCAAGTCGCAGGGCATAAAAGGAGCATTTGCCCATATTAATGGTGGCTTTTTAGTGAGTCTGCTGGCGGGGATCCTGACCAGTATTTTTACCTTTGCGAAGCTGATTTCTTGGTTGTTGGCGGTACATCCCATCCCGATCTGGTCGTTCTTTTTTGGGCTTATTCTTATCTCTGTTGTGCATATGCTTAAGCAAGTGAGTGGTTTCACTGTGGCACGTTTAGGGTTATTTGCGCTTGGTGTGCTGGCAGCATGGGCGATTACTGTGCTGAATCCGGTCGCGGTAGAAGCCAGTTACATGAATATCTTTTTCGGCGGCGCGATTGCGATTTGCGCTATGGTATTGCCGGGGATTTCAGGCAGTTTCATCTTATTATTGTTAGGGTTGTATCCTGTGGTCCTCGCTGCTGCTAAAAATATTCAGCTGGATATTTTGGCCTGTTTTGCTGCTGGTGCCGTGATGGGATTACTGACGTTCAGCCATTTATTGTCGGCGCTGCTGCGTAAATACCATGATGCCACTATCGTGTTTCTAACCGGATTAATGTTAGGTACCTTAGGTAAAATTTGGCCATGGAAAGAAATCTTAACTTGGCGGACCAACTCCCACGGCGAACAAGTACCTTTGCTGGAGCAAAATATTTCCCCGCTTAATTTTGAGCAAGTAACGGGTCAGCCTTCACAACTGATGTTAGCCATTGTGTGTATGTTAGCGGCGATTGCACTGGTTTGGGGGTTAGAGAAAGTGGGCAAAAGAGATTAGCCCTTTGTTACCTCAACATCATATTCAATAAAAGCAGCGAGATACGCTGCTTTTATTTTTTTGCTCATATGCTCATCTTACTTGAATCAGGTCAGCTTTCGACTTTAGGGCAATGTCATTTTAGCCCTGTTTTGGTTACAATCACAGTTCACATTTAGCGTACTCAGTCGACGTTATGTTCCAGTTTAAACTCAGTGAGAGTTTGCAGTTACGATAAGGATATACTTGTGGATAAAAAACAGGTCTCGTGGGGCGGTGTAGCGCTGGCGATTTTTGCTTTGGGTCATGTGGTTAACTTACTCATAGATAAACAGGATTCTGATATATCGCCCGAATTAAAACAGCAAATTTCTGACACGATCTTGGCTCACAGATCACCATCCACCGCGAATAATTCATTAACGTCCATCCCGAGCAATCTTGAGGTGGTCGACGATTCTACCAAAATCCCTATGCCTGCCCAGTTAGCCCAAGTGAGTCAAATCTACAGTAATCTCAGTGCATTTGCGGCACTCAAGCAAGACGGTACTGTGGTGGCATGGGGCGATGCTGAATGTGGTGGCGATATCAATAATGCCGCAGAGCCTCTGGTCAATGTAAAAGAGTTATACGCGGCGGAGAATACCTGTGGTTTTGCGGCCTTAACCCGTGATGACAAACTTATCCCTTGGGGGATGGGGATGAAGCAAGTGCTGACAGGCGTTCGTTCTTTTGTGTTGGCAGAAGGGCTTTATGCGGCCATCAAACAAGATGGTAGTGTAGTCAGTTGGTCTAATCTGGATTCAACACCAGCCGAACTGCTCTCGGGTCAATATGCTGCGCCTGCGATGACCAATATTGATTTTGTGTTGATTAATAAAGGTGCCTTTGCTGCCTTAAAGCTGGGGGGAGCAGTAGTGACTTGGGGCGATGCCGCTTATGGTGGCGATAGTCGCCACGTAGCCTCTGAGCTTAACCATGTCGTTCTGCTCTATGCCAACAATAATGCTTTTACTGCGAGGACTGCGACGGGAAAATTAGTGTCTTGGGGCGGGGTCAACGATGATCAAAAAGGCCGGGAACAACTGGCAAAACTCAGCCAATTAGCGCCTGCCGTGAAAGTTGTCAACACGGATCATGGGTTTGCGGCGCTGCTGGCGGATGGCAGCGTATATACCTGGGATGAGGGCGAATTGACTGAGTATCACGTCGCGTTTCCAGCTCGTTTATCTACTACAAAACGCGCCAATAAAGTGATTGATATTTATGCAAATCGTGGCGCGTTTGCCGCCTTAACCATCAGTCGTCAACTGCACGTATGGGGCAGTAAATTCAATGGTGCCGATACATCAGTCCTACAGGATAAGTTGCAAAAAGTGCACAAGGTTTATCCCTTTGAGGAGGGGTTTGTCGCGCTACGCAGGGATAATACCGCGATTGTTTGGGAAGGTTGGGACTTGGTAGACAAGCAACCACGTTATCAAGAAGTCACTCAGGTGAGCAAAGTGGTGGCCTATGAGCGGGAGTTTGCCTTTTTAAAACAGGATGGCACTGTGGTTGATGGCCACTCTGGACCCAAAACTGAAATCACCCAAGCAACGGATATTTTCCCGACAGGCTTAGGGTTTACGGTTAAACGCCAAGATGGTTCGATTGCGGTGTGGATGGGAGGCGAGGCTGCGTTAACATTAGATAAACAAGCCGTTGATTTGAGCCAAATGCGCGACATTCGCAGCAATTTGCTCGATGCCATTGCCTTAATGGCCGATGGCACAGTGCAGGCATGGAATATGATGGGCTTTAGCGGACATGCTGCGCAATAACAAGCGCAATCACAAGTGCAAAAATAATAAATAGAAAGGGCTAAGGTTATTTACACCTTAGCCCTTTCTATTTAGGCGAGTTTTTTCTCGCTTTAAGCTTGATTGGCTTTGATTTCCCGCAGATAGCGATAAATCGAATGCACTGAAATCCCCAATCGAGTGGCCGCGACTTGGGCACTGTCCTTGAGTTCGAAAATCCCTAACTCATGCAATTGATTGACGATTTCGCGACTCTTTTGTGAAGGTGAAATCGCGGGATTCGCGCGAACCTCATGGTTCACACTGTCGATAGTGCTATGGAGCGCTTCATCAATATTGCGGGCAAACACTTCGGGCGAGCTGGTAAGTTCGCTGCCAAGGAGTTGCTCTGGCATCATAGTGCGGAGTACTGATTGCAGTGGTGCATCCATGTCGCTGTTAATACACAGTAACCCTATGGGTTGATTTTTACTGTTACGGATCACCGTCGTAATTGATCTTAGCGTCTTACCATTGGCACATTTAGTCAGGTAAGAGTTGGAAATATCCTGACCGGTTTTGAGCTTGAGCAAGGCAAGGTTGGTTATTGGAGCACCCACTTCACGGCCTGTGACATGGCCATTGGCAATTTTGACCACAGACGGATGTTTCGCATCTAGGCTGTGCAATACCACTTCTGTGTGTTGACCATACATGGCAGCGATGCCATCGACGATATTTTCGATGGATTTCAGAATATCCAGATCACTTTGCGTTAAATCTTGCAGTTTCACAATTTCAACCTTTAGTTATTAACCCGCCAATATTCAGCGGGTTAAAATCATTATGCCGACATAATATCGATAATAGTGACATCTGTGGATGACATGCCATTGAGGATCATTTTGCCAATGTTTTTAATGGTTTTCTCTACATCGGTAGCAATAATACCTTGGCCTGAGACATTGTGACTACTGAGCGCCATCAAAAATGAGCGCACGGCCGCACTGGATGAAGTGCTAACCTTCATGGCGCAGGACGCTTTAGCGCCGTCACACACCATGCCAGAGCTGTCGCTGATCACGTTTTGAATCGCGAAACAGGATTGTTCGAATGAGCCACCAGCTAAATACACCATGGCCATAGAAGCGGCTGCGCTGGTGACGGTATTGCCACAAAATGCCGACAGTGGTGGATAATGGGACTTGATATAAATCGCCCCTAGATGGCTCATAATCAAGGCGCGGGCGAGTTTTTCTTCCGAAACCTTATAACATTGTGCCGTCAATACCACAGGGATAGTTGCCGCTATGCCTTGATTGCCACTGCCAAGATTACTCATGGCGGGCAAGTTCGCCCCGCCCATGCGAGCATCGGATGCTGCAGCAGTTAACATGACGATTTTATTCAGTAAGTCTTCACCGATAATGCCGGCGGCTATGCCGCTTTTCATGGTGCGGCCGACTTCAAGCCCATAGGGATTCGCCATGCCTTCATCGGATAATTTGCCGTTTAGCTCAGAGGCTTCGAGGATGAATTTGATCTCTTCGAAGGGGACTTCTTGGGCGAAGCGATAAATGGACTCGATAGTGATATCCACGCCTTCACAGATGGAACCAGTGGCTTTAGCTTGCGTGCTATCGACACTAAAGACGGATTCGCCGTTGAGGCGCTTTTCGGCAATAAGCGTATGGCCACCACAGATTTTTACTAAGGCTTCGCGGTCGCCTTTTTTCGCGATGACACAACAATAGATAAATTCTGCTGTTTCGGTGCGCTCAACCGTCACTTTGCCCGCATCGATAAGGGCCTGTGCTCTAGCGACTTGTTCTGGTGTGATCACGGCCAATACTTCTAAGCCCGCATCCGGATTACCCGCAATGGCACCTGCTGCAGCGGCAATTGCCAGACCGATTTTGCCAGTGCCAGGTACAAACACGCCCATAGAGTTTTTATAAAGATTGTCAGACACTTGTACTGCTATTGAATCGGGTTCAACACCCAGCAAGGCGCGGGCGACGGCGGCGGCGTAAGCGGCGGCGATGGGCTCTGTGCAGCCTAATGCGGGCTTAACCACTTGTTTAATGATTTGAATATACTGCTGCCATTGGGGTTTCATGAGCTTACAACCTTATGTTAATGCTTAGATTTTAACGTGTGCTATCGCTTCAACTTCTACTTTAACGCCCAGCGGAAGGTCCTTCACTGCAAAACAGCTACGAGCTGGGCAGTCGGTTTTAAAATAGGTTTTATACACTTCGTTAAAGGCGGCAAAGTCACTGATCTCTGCAAGATAACAAGTGGTTTTAAGAATCGTTTCTAAGCTGCCACCACCCGCTTCGAGCACGTATTTGAGATTCTCTAATGATTGAATCGATTGCTCAGTAATCCCACCGTCAACTACGCTGCCTTTCTTTTTACAAACAGGGAGTTGGCCAGAGGTAAAAATGAGGTTGCCATAGGCTGTGCCATGGGAATAAGGGCCAATGGCCGCGGGAGCACGTTCTGCGTGAATAATGGTTTTCATTGTCTCTCCAACTTGCAAATAAAATTGAATGCCTAGGTCGGCGTATGTGCAACATTATTTGTATTTTTATGTTTTATTGCAATTATTTTTTAATGAATTTCATTTTACACTGCGGTTTGTGCGCTATTTATCTCGTTTTCAGTCAAGTTGTGAGCTTTAACTCTTTGTTCAACAAAAGTTGAGTATTTTGATTGCTGAGTTTGTTTTGTTCAAATATATTTGCACAAAATAATACCAACTAGGTAAAGGTGAAATGATGGATGCAACAATTACTGCTGCACAGTGGAAAGCAGATACCTGCTTCGATAGTACGGATTGGGGCTGGATTATCATGAGTATCGGAATGGCGATTGGCGCGGGGATCGTATTCTTGCCTGTGCAGGTCGGTTTGATGGGGTTATGGGTTTTCTTACTGTCTGGCATTATTGGCTATCCTGCCATGTATATGTTCCAACGGTTGTTTATCAATACCTTAGCAGAATCTCCAGAATGTAAGGATTACCCGAGTGTGATTTCGGGTTACTTAGGTAAAAACTGGGGTATGTTGTTGGGTGGTTTGTATTTCATCATGTTGGTCATTTGGGTGTTCGTTTATTCAACGGCCATCACAAACGACAGTGCTTCATTTTTGCAGAGTTTTGGGGTCACCAAAACGTTATTGTCAGAAAATCCTTTCTATGGTTTAGCCTTGATCTGCGGTCTTGTTGCTTTAGCCTCCCGCGGTGAGAATCTTTTGTTTAAGATCTCTACTTTTATGGTACTGACTAAGTTGGGTGTTGTCGCCGTGTTAGGGTTATTGATGGTGGATAAATGGGATATCAATAATATCGGTGCTATCCCAGCCACGGGAGATTGGTTAAAAGATGCGGTCGTTATGCTGCCTTTTACGCTAACATCGATTCTGTTTATTCAAAGTTTAAGCCCTATGGTGATTTCATACCGTTCGCGGGAAAAATCCCTTGCGGTAGCGCGCTTTAAAGCGATGCGCGCTATGAATATTGCCTTTGGCGTCTTGTTTGTCGTGGTGTTCTTTTATGCCGTGTCATTCACCCTAGCAATGGGACATGATCAGGCCGTGCGTGCATCGGAAGAAAATATCTCGGCTCTTGCTATGGTTGCTCAAGGTATGCAGGGACAAACACTTAAATTGCTGAGTTTAACCTTGAATATTTTTGCGGTGATGACGGCTTACTTTGGCGTATATCTTGGTTTTAGGGAAGCTTGCCAAGGTTTGACCATGAACATGCTGCGCCGTTATATGCCTGAAGATCGTATCAACAAAAAGCTTGTGGGTTACGGCATTATGATTTTTACCATTCTATTATCTTGGGGCGCGATTGTGTTGAATGCGCCAGTGCTGAGCTTTACGTCGATTTGTAGTCCAATTTTTGGTTTAGTCGGTTGTTTGATCCCCGCTTATTTAGTGTACCAAGTACCTGCATTACATAAGTACAAGGGCGTGTCGCTGTATATCATTATTATCACAGGCTTATTGCTGTGCGTATCCCCCTTCTTAGCGTTTAGTTAACACGGATAAAGTGGTACAAAAAGATAAGCTTTAAGGAATTAAAAACCGGTATTAAGTGTAAACTCAATACCGGTTTTCTATGTTGAGCAATCATTTCGATAATGCTCTATGGTCAAAGTTTGAATTGAGATGTGGCGTTTTTCAGTTCATCGGCAAAATCGACTAATCCCTCAGAAACATTGCGAACCTGCGACAGAATTTGCAATGTCTGTTCAAATGAAGCATTCATATTGACGACGTTATCGACCACTTGATAAGCAACCGAGGCTTGCTCTTCCGTTGCCGAGGCAATGTGATTATTCATACTATTGATACTGACAATCTGCTGTTGAATTGATTTCAGTGCACTCCCTGTATTTTGAGCATTGGTTTCATTTTCCGATGACTTCGACATCGCCACATTCATGGTATTGACCGAGGAAATGGCCGCCGTTTTAAGGTTTTGTAACACATGGCGAATTTCAGTGGTTGCATCGGCTGTTTTAGAGGCGAGAGCGCGAACCTCATCAGCGACTACGGCAAAGCCTCGTCCTTGCTCACCCGCGCGGGCGGCTTCGATGGCGGCATTAAGTGCCAACAGGTTGGTTTGCTCGGCAATAGAGGTAATCACATTTAAGATAGAAGTGACATTTTCTGTATCTCTGGCGAGCTCGTTGATCGAGTTAGAAGCCGCCTGAATTCCTGTATTTAATTGCTGTGAAATATCGATGGTACGCTGAACGACTGTCATACCTTGCATCGCTTCTTTCTCCGCGACCTGTGCGGCACTGGCGGCTTGGCGGGCATTTTGCGAGATTTCGATTACAGAGTGACGCATGTCTTCCATTGAGACTTGTACTGCGCTGGCATCATGGCTTTGCCGCTGGGTGGCATGCGTCGCATCTTCCATGCGCTGTTTGAGTGAGCGCGAGCTATCAAGTAAGGGATCGGTAACATTCACCACCCTTCGAATAGAATCTCCGAGCAAGCGAAGAAATCGATTGAAGTTACTTGATACTTGGCCGAGTTCATCACTACCAGATACTTTGAGCTGATGACTAAGATCGCCTTTTCCATCGGCCAGCTCACTCAGTGACTGGGCGACATTACGCGCAGACGAGCTGATAGCGCGTGCTATGGCAATAGTGACAATCAACATCACGATCAGCAAAGCGATGCCGATGGAGAGGGTGAGCCACAAACTTTGCGCAGATCTGTCGCCAGCTTCTTTTATTGATTGTTTAAATTCGAGTACTTTGCTTTGTTTGTAATCTTGTATTTCATTAAGTACAGCTTCATAGGCTTGGGATTTTTCTTGGCTGATCTGGCCAATGTTTGCCATATCAATCGTACCCGCCAACATGCCTTTAGCCAGCTTAATCGTCATGTCGTTATAGCGGGTTAATTTAGCGGATAGATTGCTGAGTTTATTGGCTTGTGAGGGATCGACACTATCTAATTATTGTAGGTTTTTACGTAAAGATTCATACATAGTACCTGCATTTGTTAACAGGTCTTCGTCGGCAAAAGAAACCGATTGAGTGTAAAGTTCATCGAGTCGTTGGATAAAAAACACGTTTTGATTGGCGAGTTCAACTCTTTGGTAAACTTGCTGCTCCATATAATTAAGTGTGGTGCGATTTTTATTTATGGAGATGACACTAATGCTTAAGTTTAAAGCGAAAATGATGACTGCTAAAATAAATATCGCGATAACTTTTTTAAAAATAGAAATATCATTAAAGAAATTCATCCCTTGCCCCCAAGTTGTGCCGAGCTCGAGCTCGGCACTCCAATCTAAAACTCGGCAATAACTTTTACCGAATCATTGGCCTCACTACTATCAATATAGCCAATAATATTAGGGTTCGATGCAACTAATTTTATCATCTCCGCCCCACTAGTGACTTCCTTGGGTGGCGTTCCTTTGCCTGTAAATACTTTTTGTGACCAATATGACTTAAGTTGGCTGGATGACTTGCCCAGCACTTTAGTATCAAAGGTTTCCCTTAAGGGCATAGCACTGTCAAGATTGACTGGCACGGCCTGCGCTCCACCAGGAAAGGTCTTTGTTTTCCCTAGAAAAATATTTTCAATAACCTTTTGGTCGACAGTGTCTGCATTACTGGGATGAACGATGACAACCACACCAGCAAATAGTGGCATTGAGACTAAGCTGAGTAGGATTAAGCAAAGTAACTTATTCATTTCTCTCTCCTAAAATACTAAGTCAATGCCAAGACTGATGGATTTCGAATCCCCTGCGACTTTCATACCTGGGCCACCGTCATCTTTAACGTCATCATACTGAATTTTAAAGGCCGCCGAAGGATGGAAATCCCAACGTATACCTGCAGAACTTGTATGGTGAACTTCACCGCCTTCACCATCATTGAAGTCCGAATAGGAAATGTAAGGCATCACTGAATCGATACGATAGCCGAACGAGAGAAGATAAGTATCTAGATTACTCCCATCGAGATCTAAGCGGTTAAGCTCAGATAAAAAAAGGAAATTCTCATAATCTATATTAACGGATAGGCCATAAAACTTACCCGTACGTTGGTTGCTACCATTCCATTCCTGCTGAATACCACCAATATAACGTTCGTTAGTGTATTGCATATGCGTGAGGCGAATATCTAACCAATCTTTATTGAATTGAACAACAATACCGCCTATATCCTTCCATACTTCTCGGGTATTTTCGAGGAAGAAAAAATCAGATAAAAGCTTATTAGGTTCGCTATCTTCGCTACCGTAATAAACTTGTCCAGACATAGTCCAGTCGCCAATTAAATAGTTATATAAGGCGCTGACACCTGTGTAGTTAAATATTTGCCATGTGTAATTATCTGCGGGTGGACGTATCCAAGGATAAGCATATCCAACATCAAAAAAGTCACTGTAATAGTAGAGCGGTAAGCGTTTTTTACCTCCTTGTACTGTCCAATGATCATTGATCTCATAGGACAGATAAGCCCATTCAAAACTTGCCGAAAAGTCATCAGCCCCGCGGGAAACAACCTGTGCCGTGGCAGATAAACCTTCGAGTAAATCCGCTGAGAATTGAATACCAAATAAGGTATCGGGTTTGAAACTAATATCTTCATCATAGGCGCCAACGAGTGGATAGTCGGCGAGAAAGGTCAGGGGCTGATCATACTCGATCGCTTTTTATGCATAACCCTTAAAAACAATGAGATAAGAAATAGCTTGATTGATCCCGCCAATGTGATCAAATAGGTCACTTTTTCTTTGTCTTTTGACCTATATATGCTCAAACATCTCGATAACATTGCTGATTGCCGTTCCCATATAAATCAAGAACATGATGTCATTGACATCTGTTTTCTTGTGCTTAGTGCCGTCATCTCAGGCGCTCAAAGCTGGTCTGC